>JBGTBC010000075.1:0-28482 GCA_041749555.1 Pyrinomonadaceae bacterium
GGGGCGCGACGCCCGGATGGTGCCAACACGCTTCTACTGACAACCGCGGCTCTCGGCTTTCTCTGGAATCTTGGCGAGCTATATGCCTTTGTCCTGAAGGATTTTGGACATTCAGAGATATCTCCGTTTCTGGCCGCGATCTCCTATTCGGCGCTTGGTTTCTTGCCGTCAGTTGTTGTTCACTCCGCACAGGCCGAAAGTCACGGCCGAAAATGGCTTTCGATCACAGCCTATGGATTAAGCACATTGGCGGCCGTGCTTCATTTCCATGCCGCATTTGATGGCGGGGCGGTTCCTTCGTATACGGCCCTTCAAACCCTGACGCTCGGATCGGCAACTTTGTCGATAGCCCTCTTGATCTTCCATCTCCGGCAAACCCTCGAGAAAAAGGCGGTTCTGGCAAGTGCTCTCCTGGTCTTTGCAGTGTCAGCTCTGCATCTTAGCGGCGAGCGGGAGGGAACCTCATGGTATGTGGAACTCGTTGCACACCAGTCGTCACTGCCGCTGGCATTAGTGATTCTCTACCAGAATTACCGGTTTGCCTTTGCGGATCTGTTTTTGAAGCGGGCATTGTCATTGATATTTCTCGCGGCGATAGCTCTTGGGCTTTACACGCTCGTGGCCGTTCCATTGCTGCAATACCACGAAACGCACGATCGGGATGATGTTCAGGCCGCGGCACTTATCCTCGCGCTCTGGGTCGGTACGGCACTCACGTACCCTGCGGTAACACGCTTTGCGTCGTGGCTCGTAGACAAGATCTTACTAAAGCGTAAGGATTATGCATTGCTGCTGCGGGAGCTGGCACGTGAGATCGATTCGATCGACACTATACCGGATCTTCTTAACGCGATCTGTCAAAAAGTCGGGTCGGCGCTGACAGCGAAGACCGCCGAATGGTGCGAAGAAACGGATCAACGCGAAACGACTTTGGCACCGATCGTCCATACAGCGGATGAGGCTACGGTAGTTATCCCGACTGCTGAATCACCTCAATATTCTATAAAATTGAAAGAATTCTTCGGAGGGCGGCGGCTCCTTTCGGATGAATTAACACTGCTGGAATCGATCGCCCTTTTGGCCGCCCGGCGGATCGACGTACTCAGGGTGAGTCACGAACGCCGGGCACAGGAATTACGCGAAAACGAATTCGCGCGGTTGGCCTCCGAGGCGCAGCTGACCGCCCTGCGATCACAGATAAATCCGCATTTCTTATTCAACGCGCTTACCACTATCGGATATCTGATCAAGACCTCGCCTGACCGAGCTTTTGATACGCTGCTTAGATTGACGCAGTTGCTCCGCGGAGTATTAAAGACCACGACCGAGTTTTCGCGGCTTGGGGACGAGATCAAGTTAGTGGAGAGTTATCTTGATATAGAGCTTGCGAGGTTTGAGGAAAAGCTTAATGTAAGCATTTCGGTGCCCAAAGATCTAGAACAGGAAAAGGTTCCGCCTCTTATCCTCCAGCCGATAGTAGAAAATGCCATAAAGCACGGCATTTCCGAAAACAGGAAGGGAGGCGAGCTGAAGATAACCGCATCGCGTGTGAAACGGAATGGGATCGATCATTTAAGCTTGAAGGTATGGGATTCGGGTGCAGGGATCAATGCTCCAAAGACAAATGGCGGGACCGGGCTCGGCTTGGAAAACGTTCGCCGGAGACTAGCCGTATATTACGGCGAAGGGGCAACATTTCGGCTCACTCGGCGGGAGGGCCAGGGAACACTAGCCGAGATCACTATTGCTCTGGAGGCAACTTCAAAATAACGACATTGATGGTCCGGTGACAAAATTGATCGTCCTGAAGAAAATATGAACAAGCTGCGAGTGATCATCGCCGACGACGAGCGGCCGGCACGTGAATATCTGAAAGCGATCCTTCGTGAGTTTAATCAAGTCGAGATCGTCGGAGAGGCAGAGAACGGTGCCGACGCTGTCGAGCTTATTAAAAGCGTCAAACCCGACCTGGCGATCCTTGACATGAAAATGCCGGAAATGTCGGGCCTCGACGCGGTCAAAATGCTCAGAAAGTCTCAGATGCCGCTCGTTGCCTTTGTAACCGCACACGATGAATTTGCGGTCCAGGCCTTTGAGTTGAATGCTGTCGATTACCTGCTAAAGCCTGTGGAGAGTTCCCGTTTATCTGAAACGATCACACGGGCTGCCGAGCGGCTCGAACATGCTGATTGGCGGGGGATCGAGGCTAAGAAGATCCGAAACGCTGCCGAGACCTACAATTCCGGAGCCGTAATTGGCAATATTGATCGCATTCCGGTTAGGATCCGGGACGAGATAATGCTTGTTCCAGTCGCCGAAATAGCTTCGATCGTCGCGGACGGCGAACTGCTCCGGATTACGACCGTTCAAAACCAAAAGCACACAATTAACTACCGCTTAAAGGATCTGGAACTGCGGTTGGATGAAAAGAAATTCATTCGCCTGTCTCGAGGAGCCATTGCAAATCTGGACCTGATCCAGAGGATCTCGCCTATGCCGGGAGGCACTTATATCATCTCGCTTTCCAACGGTCAGGAGATTCAATCGAGCAGGATGCAGTCGAAGCTGCTGAGGGAGCGATTGCTGAAGCTTTGACGATGTGACAATTCCGATCACGATCTCACCCGCTGCAAGTGACCTTCCAACGCCCGAATCCCGCCATTCATTGAAAATTTTCATTTACTTCAGCTTATTCGGCTAGAATTTTCTATTAGATTTGATCCGCATATTCACGTGTATTAAATGAAACTATTATCCATATTATCCATCGTCACGTTCTTTTCTCTGGCAACATTTGCCCAGACCGGCGGCTCAGTTAGCGGAAAGATCACATATGCACGAGACGTCGCCCTTCACGGTGTTTCGGTTCAGATCGTACAAACGCGGCAAACCGCCGTCACCGATGAAAACGGGAATTACCAGATCGCTGATATTCCCGCCGGCAGGCACACGATCCTAGTCCACCAGGAAGGGTTTTCCGATGCTACTCGAATCATAGACGTGACTTCAGGCTCAAGCCTAACTGCGGATTTCCGCCTGAATATCATCTCGTTGCGCGAGCAGGTCACTGTAACAGCGTCAGGGACCGAGCAGTCGGTTTTCGATGCTTTTCAATCAGTCAATTCGGTTGGCTCGACGAGAATTACCGAGCGGGCCGCCACATCGATCGGCGAGGTGCTCGAACATGAGACTGGTGTGGCAAAACGCAGTTTCGGTCCCGGTACAGCACGGCCCGTGATCCGTGGTTTCGATGGCGACCGTGTTCTTGTTTTGCAGGATGGTGTTCGCTCGGGCTCAATTGGCTCGCAATCCGGCGACCACGGTGAGCCGATCGACCCGCAGAGTGCCGAACGGATCGAGGTGGTAAAAGGGCCCGGCACGCTCCTCTATGGCAGCAACGCTATTGGCGGGGTCGTCAATGTCATCAATAATGATGAGAATGACGCCCATGAGGGATTCCGAGGCTTCCTATCCGGTGTAGGGGGAACCACCAACAGCCAGGGCGGATTTGCGACCGGGCTGGAATATGGCATCGACAAGGTTGTTTTTCGCGGCAACTTTAGCGCCCAGCGCACCGGAGATTATAAAACCCCGATCGGGAGAATTGACAATTCTGCATCTTGGTCGAGGTCCGGGTCCTTCGGTACCGGGTATTATGGCGAAAAAGCCTGGATAAGTGGTACGTTCTCATCGGATGTTCGCAGATATGGAATTCCCTTTGCCGGCATGTTTCACGTACACCACGAAGATAATAATGAAGAGGCCAGCCTTGAAGAAGAACACGAGGTCGACGTCGACCTGCGTTCCCGAACTAACAATTTTAAGATCGCTGGCGGTTTTCGTAACCTTACCGGGTCTTTTCTGAGCGGCCTTCAGTACAACGTGAATTTCACAAAGTACCGCCATATGGAGATCGAGATCGAGGACAGACTCGAAGCGGTCGGGACCATATTTGACAATGAAGTTCTGTCATATCGAACGCTATTCGAACAGCAGAAAAAAGGAAGGTTGACCGGCCGTTTTGGGTTTGAGGGATTAACCCGCGAATATGAGGTAAACGGCGAAGAGCAACTGATCACCGGAGCCGTAAAGCATAATTCAATTTCTGCTTTTGCTTTGGAAGAATTGAATTTTGAGAGAATAAAATTTCAGTTCGGCGGAAGGGTCGAGAACAATCGTTACAATCCGTTCAACCCCAGTCTGAGAGACCGCTCCTTTACCGCTTTTTCGGGCGGAGCGGGAATGAATATTGGATTATGGCGGGGCGGAGCGTTTATTGCCAACTACACCCATTCAAACCGCGCGCCTGCACTCGAAGAGCTTTATAACAATGGTCCGCATATCGGAAATGTCACATTCGAGATCGGCAACGAAGACCTCGTGAGAGAAACGGCAAACGGCATTGATCTATCGCTGAGGCATCAGTCTGGCCGATTTCAGATGCGTGGCAATTTCTATTATTACGGGATCAGGAATTTCATATTTCTTGCCTTTCAGGATGAGGATGACGATGGCGAGATAGATTTTGAAGACGGATTGCCGGTCGCCTCTTACGAGCAGGCAGATGCACGATACTATGGCGTAGAGCTTAACTTGAATTACGATTTTACTCGTAACGTCGCCGGTTTTTTTAACCTGGACATGGTCCGGGCGAGATTGACCGGCAACAATCTTGATCTTCCGCGGATCCCACCCGCGAGAGCCCGGTTCGGCCTCGACTTCCGCTATGGCGGATTGAGCATAAGGCCTGAAATGGTCGTTGCGGCCGCTCAGGAGCGAGTTTACCCCCTGGAAACCCCGACCGATGGTTATGGCCTTTTCAACGTGGGAGGTTCTTACACGATCGGAGGGCAGCATGTAGCCCATATCTTCACCTTCAACGCCTTTAATCTGACAGATAAGCTGTACAGGAATCACCTTTCATTCATTAAGGAACTCGCACCGGAGATTGGCCGAGGGATTCGTTTTGGCTATACGCTCAGGTTCTTCTGATCGGGACCTTCCAGTTCACTATTCCCCCGAAGTTTCGTTTATAATATCCAAAACGAACGCGACTTCGGAGGATTTTTCTTATGACCGAGACTTTAAGTTTTGAAACGGCCAATGGGCCAACCACCGCATATGTTGCGGGTGCCGATCTCAACAACGGCAAGGCCGTAATAGTCATTCAGGAATGGTGGGGCCTGAACGATCATATAAAGGACATAGCAGATCGATATGCTGCCGAGGGCTTTATTGCCATCGCACCGGATCTCTATCGCGGGAAGGTCGCCGCCGATCCTGATGAGGCATCGAAGATGATGAACGCCCTTGCCATCGAGGATGGGCTGGATACCATCAAGAGCGCCATTGACGCTGCTTCCCTCGCTCTCGACATTTCGCACTTCGGCATTACGGGATATTGTATGGGCGGAACTTTTGCATTGAGGGCAGCGTGCGAGGTCGAAGGGCTAAGCGCTGCCGCAGCTTTCTACGGCGATATACCGGAAGAAGATGTGCTGAAAAAGCTCTCCGTGCCTACGATCTTCATCTCCGGCACTCGTGATGGATGGATAACACCCGAAAAGGTCGCCGGGCTCGATGACGCAGCGGAACGATTTGAGTTACCCATCCATTCGGTAAAATACGACGCGGATCACGCTTTTTTCAACGACACGCGCCCTGAGGTGTATGACCGTACTGCTGCAACTGACGCCTGGGCACTCGTGACTGGGTTTTTCAAAGACAGGCTCTGAGCTCGCTAGATTTGCCAACAACCTATGATCGGGTCGGGTGGATTTGATCGAGGAACTCCTTCAGCTCAAGTGTATTGGGCAGACTCGATCGGGCGCCAAGTCCGCGGCATTTTAGTGCAGCTACGGCATTTGCTATAACCGCGCTTTCCTCGACAGTTCCGCCATTCAGTACTCCGTACAGAAAGCCTGTTCGAAAAGCGTCGCCGGCCCCGGTTGTATCAACACAGCCGCCAGGGACATCAAAGCCGGGCGTCTCAACAAATTCGCCCTCGCAGAGAATGATCGATCCCGCTCGGCCCAACGTCAGCCCGGTAACAGAACAGCCGAACTGGTTCGCAATCTTGCTAAGGGCAGTTTTGTGGTCCAAAGCGCCAAACAGTTTTTCGGGGAATTCCTCCGACGCAATACAGATATCGACCAGCGGCAGCAGTTCATTAATACCGTCAAAAACATTATCAATGTCCATTGAGACAATGACGCCATTCTCCCTGGCCACCGTCGCCATTTGCATGCACGCAGAAACATCATGAGGCGTCATATGAAGAACCGTGCAAATTGCCGCGGCCTCCACCGGCGCTTCCTGACTCGTGTATGCCAACCGTTCGTCACGCTGCCACATGATCGTGCGCTCACCGCTCAGTTCATCGATCACAATAAATGCGATCTGCGTCCGGGCGTCCGGAATGACCTCAGTGAAGCCCGAGTCCACGCCCTCATCCGTGAGACTCTGTAACCCAAGGCCCCCTTCGCTATCACCGCCGAACCGTCCCGCATATGCCGTTCGCAATCCCAGCCTCGAAAGCCCGACCATTGTCGACGCGACCTCGCCGCCGACACCGTTTGAATACTCGCTTATCTCGATCTTTGATCCAAACTTTGGAAAATGTGGAACGCGGATCAGATAGTCGACCGCATTCGTACCAAACCCGACTACATCGAAAGTTGAATCGGCGCGTAAGATAAATGGAAACTTCATAGATCCGACGAAAACGAAATTTAGGTAGTTCAAAAAAATTGTGCGGTATTCTTGCCAACTGGTATTATTCAAGTTAGATTGATTAACGATCCTATTTTCCCGTTCTTTTGGAGTGAATTACAAATACTTTCTTTAGGTTTCCGGAGATAAAGAAAAATGCCCACATCAATTTGTCCTGAGTGCAGCGAAGAAGTCTTTGTTGAAGCCGAATCCGAACAAGGCGACGATGTGGTATGTGACGAATGCGGCTCAAAGCTGGTCGTTGTCGGACTGGATCCCGTGGAACTTGACCTTCATGACGAGCTTGATGCGGAGACCACCTCGGGCGGGTTAGACAGTTACGACTTTGACGAGGACAGGTACTAGCCGGACAGGTCGAAAAATCGGATCCCGCCCCTTTCTCGGGGCCTTCCAGACTCTCTGTAAATTCTATTCTTTTTCAATTCCCCCTGCCATGGTAATCGGTCTGACTGACCGATTTCGAGGTCACTCTGAACGTATTTTAAGTTCGAACGAGGACTTAATGCTTCGAATTCACCAATAAAAGCCCGTATTTACAGCCCATTTGCCAGAAGTGCTGAATGGCACACGGTTTGATTATAGAAGATCGTCGATATCCGATCTTCGGTTCGGTTCTCCCCCGATATTCGACTCGAAGCTAAGAGTGCCAAAATGAATATCCTATCTAAACATTCAAAACTCCTTCCGTCAGGGCTCCTTTTGCTAGCGACGGTCTTGTTCACGATCGCCAGCATTGGAGGCGTTTTTGCATTTTTCGGTATCGGTTTCGGTGTGGGTGTAAGCGCATTATTCCTGCTTGCCGGAGCCGCGTACCGGTTCCATGTTGATCTGCTTTCGCAGAAAACCCGGCAGATATCTGACGCGAGCCGGATTCATCTCGCCACCGTCGAAGCACTTGCCACCGCGATCGATGCCCGCGACCAGGTTGGAATTGGACATGTAAGACGTACACAGATCTATGCTGTCGGTGTCGGAAGAATTCTGGACCTTCCGGACAGCGATATAGAAGCTCTCCGCACAGGAGCTCTTCTTCACGATATCGGTAAATTAGCGATCCCGGACCATATTCTAAATAAACCCGAACGACTGACGCAGGCAGAACTTGAAAAAACCAAGGTCCATTCCACTGTCGGTGCCGCGATCCTGGAGAAGGTCGGCTTTGACACTCCCGTGATTCCCACCATTAAATATCATCATGAGCGGTGGGACGGAAAGGGGTACCCTGAAGGGCTGAAAGGCAACGAAATACCACTTACCGCACGCATATTGTCAGTCGCCGATGCATTCGACACGCTCCGAGGCGCGCGGCCATATCGCCCGGCACTTGAACGCGAAAAAGCCAGAAAGATTCTACAAGGTGAGGCCGGCACGCGGTTCGATCCGATGCTTGTGGATACGCTGATGAGAAACCTGGCCAATCTCGAGGCAGAGATCGACTCACACGGCCTTTCATATTTTAATTCGTCGGCCATGGGCAAACTTATGGGGGACCACCAGTACGTCGAACAGATAAAACTAGCGAACCGCGAAGTGAACAGCCTTTTCGAATTAGCACGCGAATTCAGCTCGTCCTTGAATCTGAATGCCGCATTGGGCTTGTTCGCGAACAAGCTGGGAGAGATGGTTCCATTCGACACTTGTGCCGTTTACTTGCTTGACCCCGCGAAACGCCAGGCCTCCGCCGCCCACGTTACTGGGGCGAACGCTGATGCGCTATTAGCACGCAAGGTACGGATAGGCCAGGGCGCCACGGGATACGCGCTGAAAACGAGTGAGGCGGTCCAGAATGCCGATCCGGACCTTGATTTCTCGTTGTCCCAGACCGAACTGATCGGCGAGTACACCACGATGATCGCGTTACCGTTGATCTCGAATGAGGATATCATCGGCGCTGTGACGATCTATTCCACGGCACTATCGGAATACGGCGAAGAACATATTCGCTTGCTCGAGACCATCTCTCATATTGCCTCCGAAGCGATAGGAAAGGCCCTCAAGCATGAAGAGGCGCAGACGCACGCCCTCACCGATCCTATGACCGGCTTGCCAAATGCCAGATGCCTACAGATCCAATTTGACAAAGAAGTCGCCAGGGCCAGCCGCGGCTCATCGAGTTTCCAACTTCTGATGCTGGATCTCGACGGGTTCAAAGCAGTAAACGATACCTTCGGTCATAAGGTAGGCGATACGATGCTGAAGGAAATTGGCCAGGTGATCCGGGGCCAGCTTCGCGACTATGACTTTCTGGCGAGATACGGCGGGGATGAATTTGTTGCTTTGATCCCTGAAACGTCAACGGATGACGTCCGGGACCTGTGCGACCGAATTGAAAATGCCGTAACGGAATACAGCCTGCCCGTCGAGGGCAGCAATATTGCACCATCTGTGGGAGTGAGCCTCGGTGCCTCGAGTTATCCGAAAAACGGCGAAACGTTTGATCAGATGATCGTCGCGGCCGATAAAGTTATGTATATGCGAAAAGCGAGCCGCAAGAAGTTTCAGCTTACCCACGACGCGATGGCGCGTCCCCTAAATGATTCCAATTCCGGGAAGAAGAATGAGATCAGCGAGGGTTTCACGAACGATAGCCTGATCGTCGAGTTGGATGAGACGCACGTGCTGTCATCAACGGCTATTAACTAGAACGCCTGAGAGAAACGAAAGTGCAAGTGGCCCTGCCGCAGCCTGTATTGCGCCGGAGGGCCCATCGGCTGGGGTATGAGAAACACGGGCGGATTCAACAAGTAGCCATAGTCGACCCCAAATTCCCCCCCTACGGGCGTTTTGATCCGGAATCCAAGTCCGATCGTGTGGGTCCAGCGGGCACGCTGGTTAAATCCTGCTATATCGTTGGGCAGAACGGTCGGGGTTCTAAATATATCGCTTGATGCTCGAAAGACATTTCCGCCGTCATAGAATGGCACCGCTCGGATCGATGCCGACAGCGGTATTCTCGCTTCCAGATTAACGACAGCCAGAGCATTGCCCCCGAAGGGTATTGTAAAGGGATCAAGAACAACATCTTCGCCCTCGCTGTTCTTAAAGGTGCCCTCCGGAATTACGACAACACGAGGGCCGGCCTCTTCGAAGGCAAAGCCACGTAGGTTATTACCGCCCCCCCGCAAAAAATCGCTCGCTGATCGGCAGCAAGCCATTGAGTGAGGGATAATCTGTGCTGACAAATCTGTCTCCGCCGGAAAAAACGCTGCCAAGGCCAAGAATTCCCCTCGCCGCCAGGGTCGTCTGCTTACCAAGCGCCCCGAAGGTATAGTAATAATTGTAGCTCGCCTGAAATTTCTGAAACCCGATATTTGCCCCCAGTGACGGGATCGAGACGTTATAGTCAGCTGTCAGATAATCGCCTTTGGTCGGATCACTGGCATTGTACCGGCAAGGATCCGTCTGCTCCCCTTTTGCAATAAGATCCAGAAGGGACTGCTTAACTGAACAATTTTGACGTGTGTCCCGGACAAAGGTCGCACCGAATCCTGAGATCCGAGTTTTTTGATCAGGCCTGAGCAATTCCTTTATCAGCAAGCTTTCGATGTTATAGAGCCGGACATCCTCGAACCGGTATCGAAGGAATAGTATCGTCCTGTTCTTGCGGCTGATAGTGCGACTGGTCTCGGCGGTAAGAGCCAGCCGGTTGATCGTAGGGTCGCCTGCCGGCGCTCCGAATTCATCGATCGGATCGCCGTTCTCGTCCACTCGCTGAACGATCCCGAATGTGCCCTGATCAAAGGCTGAACGAAAGAAACGCGTCACGGTCGTATCACGCTGATATTGCGCCGAGAAGGTCAACGGAGCAAAACGCTTCTCACCATCGCGAATAAACCTCGGGTTCACCAAGTCAAACTGAACCAATTGCTGCCTTTGGCTGACCCTGACCCGGGCGCCTCCCTGCCAGAGCTTGCCGAAAAGGTTCATATGACGAATGTCATAGAATCCGCTGAGACCGAGATCGGTAGAGAATCCGCCGCCGTACGTCATCAATCTTGAGGGCTGCCCGTCGAGATCTACAATGATATCGTTAAGCCGCCGTCCGTCCGCTGTATCACCCGCAGGCTCCGGCTTTATCTGAACTCGGGAAAAAACATCCGATGCATACAGATTTTGTTCACTGGCATAAACGTCAGAGGATCGCAGAAGTTCGCCCGGCTCCAGTGCAAGGGCCTTCTCCACAGCGCTTGTTTGGGTCTTTTCGTTTCCGTTGACGAGAATGCGGTTTATGACCACCTGTTTACCTTCATTCTCGATCCGAAATTCGATCTTTACCGGGCGTTTATCGGCAGTCACATCGTCTGGATCCTCTATAACAGTTGGGAGGACACGGGCGTAGTAGTATCCTCGCTGTGAATAGAGTTCCGATAGCTTTCGGGCGGCATTTCTGGTCCTCGCCCTCGAATAGTTCCGACCGACAAGGTCCGGAAGTTCAGCGATAAGCTCGTTTGTCGGCACCTCTTTATTACCGGTAATTGTGACCTCTTCGACGACCGTGGGTATTCCCTCTTCAACGACAAACGTAATGATCAGATCCTCACCATTGGGCGACACGCCGCGATTTACACGAACGTCCGGGTCCTGATAACCAAGCTCTGCCATGATCGACTTTATCGTGTTGGCGTCATCATCGAGTATCGCCACACTGGTGTAGCCTCGGCCAAAACCGAAATAGGGAATGATCCCCAAAAGGTTCGCCTCCTTAGACCCCAGCACGGTCCGAACATCCTCGATCGTCACTTTGTCTGTACCTCGCAGGCGGATCTCGGTAAGCCGCAGCCTGCGGTCGAGATCGACCTTATATACTACTTTCACCTCGCGTCCCATCAGGTCCTCACCGCCCAAAAAGGAACATAGAGATTCGGTTTCATTGGCGATCGCGGTGCCCTCGGTATCCGTGATCGAGGGGGTCACGCTGCAGCGAACGGAGACATTATTGAAGAAATATCCCTGTTCCTGATAATAGTTTTCTAATCGGCGTTCGCCCTCGATAATAGCTGAGAAATCGAGGGTACCCTCGCGTTTGATCGGCAAGAGCCGTGTCTGGGTTGAAGAACCAAGGCCGCCGCTTTCGGTGATGACCTCTACCTCCACCTTGGGCCCGATCTTTCCGCTGAGCTCGATGGAGATCGTATTTGTTTCGTCGTCGTACCGCGGTTGAGGATCGCCAAGGTCCGGTGCAAGGTATTGATCCTTTCGCAGCAACTCCCGTATCCGGGCAACGTCGGCCAGCATCTTCTCGCGCGTAAATCCCTCGCCTGGCTGCAGCTTGAGGAGACCTGGCGGTATAGGCTTAGGATACCCCTCGAGATCCACCTTAAATGTCGAGATCTTTGACTGAGTATTAGGTGTTACAAGAAACGTCACGCCGATGTCGGTACTATTTGGCATGGGGCGACGGGAATATTCCACCCGGGACCGATAAAACCCTCGGTCCCGCAGGTAATCGAGGATCTCATCGGCATTGTCACGCAGCGTTTGCTCGGTGATCGGAGTGCCCGGTGTCAGGATGTTCAGCTTAAACAACAATTCCTGTTCAGTGACCTTTTGACCATCTAAAGGGCCCAGCTCGATGGTCACGCGGCCGGCCTGGACCTTTGGCTTTATATTGAAAACGAGAGTGACATCTCCAGCGAGATCCTGGCTTGCTGCAACCGTTATCGTGTCGATCCTACCTGTTTTGTAGAGTTCCTCGATCGCGTCGCGAATGCGTGGCGTGGAATACGTTGCGCCGACACTGCTTACCGCGGTTAAACGATATTGTTCGGCTAATGAGCTTGTGGCGGCGGCACCATCTATATTTATTTGGATCGCAGCGATCGGATGCTTTTCATACCTGTTTTGTCCGATTGCAGGAGCAATGAAACAGAGGGTCAACAGGCCCAAACAGAAGCCGAAACGTGTCAAACCCCGAGCCCAACGGAGCATCTTCGTTAAGACGGATCGCCGTGGTTCCGAATTCTCTGAATATGCTGTCCCCTTGTCCATTATCCGGAAAATAATAATTATCCTTGTACTAAAACCTCTTTCGGAATCGCACTTCAAAACTAAAATTATCGCGATTGCGGGTGACATTGCTTAAGGACCGCTGCTCATATTGGGCCACAAGCGCCATACGGTCAGAAAGCCTGTATTCGAAAGCAAGAACCTGGTTCTGGTCCTGCGACAGGTTCGTCGAATACGTCACCCGAAGCTTGCTGTTGATCTGCCGGCCGACTGTGAGCCTCGCTGAAGGATTTGCCAGATTTTGGCCGGAAATGAGCGGATCGATCTCAAAGACGTTCAGTCCGAAAAGCCTGTCGGTCGCCTTGCGGATAGGATTGCTGATTATGGCATCGGTCAGTATCTCGGCAGCAGTGTTGATACCCGTTTGGGCCAGAGTTGGAATACCGCCCGATGTATTTGCCAGATTGCCAGTGGTTATCAGCGAAACCACGTCAGCCTGCGGAAGCGCCGGGCTTGATCGTAGAGTGGCCGAAAGCTGTTCGGAATCGGTTAGTGGCCCTGAAAGATTCACAAATACCTGATACCCGGCTATTTCCGTCTCTGCCTGCAGATTGATGATCGGTTCAATAGCGGTATCCGGAGGAAATTCTAGGACGGCCCGCTGCACCACATATCGGTCATTTCGGAAAAAGATGGTACCTTCCGTTGCAGTCACACGACCTGCAATTCGCGGATTGTCAGCGTCACCTGTGATGGCGAGTGACACAGATGCCGTCAGGTCCGCAATATTGTTTCGGACGACAAGTGCGTCACGCCCTTCAACAACAAGATCCAAAAGCGGGGCCCTGATCGATCCGTTTCCGCCGCTCGTCAGGACTGGTTGTGATCCGCCCGCGATCAAACTCGCAAGGTCGATGTCCTTAGAATACATAGAGCGTTTGGCGAATATACGCCCTGAGATGCTCAGTTGAAGAGCGGCCGAAGGGACCCGCCTCACACCCGAGATCTCAAGTCGCGCGTCTCCCGTTGTAATAAAATCCTGCGGAAGCGGAACTGTCACATTATTGCCGTCGAGTGAAAAGCGAAATGCCTGGATCGCAAGGCCGTTTAAAGTTCCACCACCTGACGCACTGAATTTTCCCCCGCCTAGATACCCCGTTGCTTTCTCGACGGCGACCTGGTCCGAAGTGAAGATGATCCGTGTCTGAATACGATTCATCGTGAACCGGTCCGAGCCAAGAAATGCGGCTACGGCCCCGTTGACCACATTGGCCGAGCCCGAAAGCCGGGCGGTCCCATCGTTGGGTCCGTAGTACATAATAGAGGTGTCCGCGAATCCGGAGAAGAACGTGTCTTTGGAGACGAGATTAAGCAGATTTAGATTTACGCGTCCTTCGACAGACATGTCGTTAAGGCCGGTGGCTGAAAGGGCCTTGGTCCCGGCAATGGTCATATTCGACCCACTGCCGGCAAACCGGGCCCGGACAAAATTGATCGCAGTTGTATCAAAAGTGATCACTATCGGTTCGGCCGCTGACAACGGAGTGTCCTGGATCTGCAAGGCAAGTTGCGAGAACTCAGCTTTTCCGCTAAGGCCGGCCGCCGTAAAGACCCGTCGGCCCTTGTCATCGACCGTCGACAGGTTTCCACCAAATTCGATCACGCCCGTACCGGTCGCCGAGATCGGCATTCCGTTCAATTGAGGAACAAACGCGATGAAAGGCGAAAGCGGGCTTTGATTGAACGTTGTAGCGACCCTGAATGGTAGGTTCTTATTTCGAAAATCAACCGTAGCATTAACGATCTGCGGCCGGCCTTCGAATTCACCCGTTAGGTCAGCCGTAAGTATCTGATCGATGGTTTGGCCCTTGAAAACGATTGTCCCAAGCATAGTGTCGTTGACCTTCAAGTCGGGCGCGACCCCGTCGAATTTGAAGTCATAGGTTGTCGGCCGATCCGATACCCCGCTCGCTCTCGCATTAAGATCGACGGTGCCTGTGATGGCCGGAATGCCGGATGGCAGAAACGCGGTCAGAAGAGGAACTGGTATTATCTGGCCCTGTATATCGAGATCGAATTGCCCGGAAAGGCGGTCATAGCCTCCGACGGCCGTCAAACGCCCATTTCCAAGGGTCATCTCAACCTGCTCAAGGTCGATCCTCGTTCCGTTGAAAACAGCTTTTATCGCAAGCCCGTCATAACGCTGCCCTGCGACCGTGCCTGTCGCTGCAGTCAGGTTTACATCACCACGCGATTCATTAGGCAGTCCCGATATATTCACAGTACCCGAAGTTTGCCCGTCAAAGTCACTTATGCCTTCAGGGAGCGCGACCGGAAGCGCCGCGAGCAGGTTGCCGGCATTTACATTCGTAAGTGTAGCGTTGACGGTGATGTTATTTGTGCCCGTCGAGGGGATGTTCACCGCAAAAAGAGCGCTTCCGCCATCCTGCTGCTGCAGTTTCCCGTCCCTCAGTTCCACACCAGCAGGTGAAACAAAAATGTTGGTCGCAACGCTGCCCAGTTGCCGGCCGCGCATTATAAGGGATTCAAGCGAAGCTCTTCCATCAAGGATCGGTTCGGAGAGATTCCCCGTAACAGTTCCGTCGAAAGTTAAATTGCCCGCAAACTGCGCCTGCGTCGAGTCAAGCTGGTCCTCCAGTTCATTAGAGACTCCCAGGACCCGAACAAGCCTGTCTATCTCGCTCGCATCGGACGAGCGGAGAGCGAGTTTCAGATCTGAGTCGTCGAACCTGAGATCGAACCTGCCCGTCGCGGCCAAGGTGGTTTTCTCAGTGTTGAGATCCGCCTGGTTTATTGTGAAAAGTCCATTCAAAGCATCGAGCCGGATCCGTCCACTGACGGGGATCCTGCCGCGATCATCGCTGCCGGCGCTCGCGTTGATGTCTGCATTCACATTCCCGGACGACGTCCGAAAATTTGTACCCAGGAATCTCAGGTTGATACTGCCAGTCATTTCCCCCTCGATCGGTATCACCCGGCCTCCCTGGAGGGCTAACAATTTCGAGAGATCGAGGTTTGAGAAGGCACCGGTCACCGTTGATGGGCTGCGTTCGTTCATCGCGATCTCGGCGTTCCCGGTAAAACGTCCGTTCATTACGTCAGCTGTCAGATCGTTGAGGGCGACCTGCTCATTCGTGGCCTCAAGACGAGCCGTAGCCGCCCCCAGGGATATGCTTCCCAAAGCCCCACCGCCGAGGCTCATGTCAGCCGATGCGCGGTACCTGCCCGAGGGCTCGAGAATGAAAACAGGACTGGAAACCCTGACGTTTTCCAGATTTCCGCCTGACGGCATACCGTCGTTCTTTGCAATCGTCACATTTCCGGCATCGAAATCGTCAGACCGTGCCTCTACACGCCCTTGTCGGATACTGACCCGAACGCCGCCGATGTTCAAACTTCCGAGGACGGCCGAACCAGCGTCTATACTGGCCACACGTACCATGTCGGAATAGATAACCGTCGAGCCCAGAGTATCATCCAGCTTCAGCGAAGGAATTTCGAGTCCATTAACGATCGTACCTTCCATATCGAGTCGATCCGCCCTGAGACTTCTGGCGTCCAAAGCCATCGAATTTGGAAGGTCGATAAGCCGAAATTCATCAGCCGTCAGATTTCGCAAAAGTGCGTCCTGGAAGCCGGCAGATCCCGATCTTATGCCTTTCACCGTCAGTTCAGTTCGGCCAGGCCTACTGTCCACCCGGAGGTCGCGGCCGGTCAGGTCTTGCAGCTTATACTGGCGAGACATTAATGAACCCACACGTACGTTGGGCGACGAGACCCCGATCACATCGCCTTTTACTGACAACCTGAAATCCCGGCCCGCGACATCCGTGAGATCATTGTCTCCAACAACAAGCCTCTTTGCCTTGGCATTGCTTGACTGAAGTGCAAGCTCCCTGTCCTTATATTCGGCAAGGGCATCGGACAGGTACAGCCCGCCGATCGTCATTGCCCGAGTCTTCAATGCCGCCGCCTGTAGATCACCCACCCATGTGAAATCTGTCCCCGTCCCCCTGATGTTCCCTACTATCTTAAGAAAATCGAGGCGAAATTCATCGAAGGTCAACATCTCGGCAACAGCGGTGCCTTGAGCGTTATAGCTTGTGTTCTCACCCTCGACTGTGGCCGCAACATTTACGGCCCTTAGCATGATTCCACCTGCACGCAGGGATTGGGAATCGGCCTCGGCGACTAGGCGATAAGTCTCGCCCTCGCCTGTGATCGTACCCTTGAAATTACCAACACCTATTAATGAAGTGCCATTTCCGAAAATCCCCGACGCCTGCGTAAGGTCAACCGAGGATTGAATATTGAAAGCGTATTTCGGCGATGCCCAGTCGGTCAGGGTCCCGCTGAGGAATGATTCGCCGATCGGCGTCCTGATCTCAAAGCTGCTGATCTCGGCACCTTGGCGGTCGGCGATCCCCTTTGACCGGATATCTATGTTCTCGACCGACCTGCCATCGTAGTCGAAATTGGAGTCTGTCGATGTGAAGTCGAAATTATATTGCTTCTCCTCATCGGGAACGGTCACGTCCACTGGTGAAAGCAAGAACATCAGATTTCGCGCTTCGCCGGACAATTTTCTCGAGATGTCTCCGAAATGGGCGACACTGTCCTTTAACAAAAAATTGATCGACTCGTATTTGAATTTTACTCGCGAGCCCGGCTCGTCTTCGACAAACTTAAGGTTTGCAAAATTCGATCTCCCATTCTCGTCAAACCTGATCCATATCTCTGCACCGTTGATCTCGGTTGTGTCGATCGATATATCCCGGCTTAGCTGCCACGCATAGAGGTCTTGTACGCTAAGTTCGAGTCTCGCGTCACGTATGTAAAATAGCTTCTCACCGGTGACTCTGTCGTTAAAGGTGGCATTTTTAAGATCGAGAATCAGCGGATTGACCCTTACGCTGAAAACATCGGCGTCAAAATCAACGCCGATCTCAGCCATTTTCGTGACAAACTGGGCCTTTATGTAATCGTCGACGACACCGTATTTGTAAGAAACGATGGAAACCAGCGCGATGAGGAAAACGAAAACAGCCAATATTCCGGCGGTCATCCCCACCTTTCGCCTGGTGAAATATGTCCGTTTCGGCCTTACACCATCGTCAGAAGTCGGATCGGGAGTTGACGCACCCTCGACCTTTTCTTCTGGATTGTTTGACCGTTCTTCCGGCATATTGATCACAGGCCGCCTTACAAACCAACCGTATCGATTATCTCAAGCCCAAAGGCATCGAGTGCATTCACTCTGGGCGGGTGATTTGATAACAAGGCGATCTTTTTTACCCCAAGATCTTTTAATATTTGCGCACCAATGCCGTAATCATGGACCTTGCCATAACCGGTTTCCCGCTTGGCTGTTTGAAAATCGACACCGGATTCCTCCATTAGTGCGTACGTCTTGAGTTGATTCACAAGGTCAAGATTATTTTCTCGCTGGCGAAGATAAACGACCACACCGCGCCCGGCCTGAGAGATCTTACGAAGAGAGGCCTGAACAGCATCCGATGCTTCTCCAAGCAACGTGCCGAACATGGCAAACGTTACGTTCTCGGTTTGGACGCGAACCAATACCGGATCGGTTGTCCCGGAAACATCGCCCATTCTCAAAGCTATGTGAGTCTCACCATTGACGATATTTTCGTAGACGACCGTATGAAAGAGGCCGTAATGCGTGGGAAGATCCGCCTCAGCAATGCGGCGGACAAGAGTCTCTTTTTCTATTCGAAATCTGACGAGGTCGGCGACCGAAATTATCTTGAGATCGTGGTTTACGGCAAATCTCTCAAGTTCGGGCATTCGGGCCATCGTGCCGTCATCATTCATTATCTCGCAGATAACGGCCGCGGGCCGTAAACCGGCGATGCGCGCTATGTCTACACTGGCCTCAGTTTGACCGACGCGGACAAGTACGCCGCCGTTTTTTGCCCTCAACGGAAACACGTGTCCGGGGCGTGCAAGATCAGAAGGCCTAGACAAGGGATCCACAGCGGTAAGGATCGTTCGTGCGCGGTCAGCCGCCGAAATTCCCGTCGTCACGCCTTCGCGAGCCTCGATGGATGTCGTAAAAGCCGTTCCCATGCTCGATGTATTTTCCGTGGTCTGAGGAAACAGTTGAAGCTCATTGCAGCGTTCCTCGGTCAGCGGTAGGCAGATCAGCCCTCGGCCGTGCACTGCCATGAAATTGACCATTGCAGCCGTGACCTTTTCGGCCGCACACACAAGGTCGCCTTCATTCTCACGATCCTCATCATCGACGATAATGATCATTTTTCCGTCACGAATATCACGTGCGGCATCCTCGATGGTGCTTAAGGGCATTATTTTTGGGGCGCTGCCAGCGGCAACTGCCATTTTCATTAACATTAAATTCTAGCGAATAGAGGCGACTAAGGCGAACATAATACCGGTACCTTCCTGATTTACATATGAGAATACCAATGGGCGTTCTTGTCTTCGCGTGAGAAATTGTCACAATACCCTCTTATGCCGCAGACCAACCGGGTCAAGATCCTAAAGGTTCTATTGCACCTTATTTTCTTTCTATCGGGCATCGCCGCGGTATTGATTGGCCAGGTTTTGCCGATCCTGGCCAACCAGTTCGCACTAACAGACTTGCAGCTCGGCTACTTTTTCCCTTCTCAATTTGCCGGCTCGCTTTTTGGCAGCTTCATGACGAGCCGCCTCGCTAAACACAATAATTACATGGCGGCCACCATGCTTGGGGGCATCTCTATGGCCGTCGGAGCACTGCTACTCAACGCGAATTCCTTCGAGATCTGCCTCGCCGGGTTTTTTATAAACGGAATGGGTATCGGCCTCACGCTTCCGGCGATCAACATGATGATCATCGAGGTCAATCCGGAACGGACAGGGCCTGCACTTAGTGTTCTGAACCTTTGCTGGGGGATCGGAGCGATATTATGCAAGCCGTTTGTCGACGTTTTCAGTACGTCCGCTGATATAGGACTAACCACTATCATTCTTGCAGCTCCGCTGCTTGTCGCCTCACTCTTGTTGAAGGCTGCAGTTGGCTCACCGAGAAAACGAGATTCACGGCCCGGCGAGGCATCTGGTATTGAAGACGTACCGATCTGGCGAATGCCGATCGCCTGGGCAATAGCGTTCTTCAACTTCGTTCACGTGGGATTTGAAAGCGGAATGGGCGGATGGCTGACGACGTATACCGGAAGGGTCGAAGGGGAGCCATACTTTCACTGGCTTTCGCCTACGCTCCTGTATTTTACATTCTTTGTTCTCGGCCGTGCGGTGGCACCGATATTGTTTAGATACCTTAACGAGAACAAGATGCTATTTCTGGGGCTGGGCATAATGCTGGCCGGAACCTCTCTAACGTTATGGGCCTCAACCGTGATCGCTCTTGGGATAGGTGCTTCTATTGCAGGTTTTGGCACTTCGTGGATATTTCCCACAAACGTTTCCAGATTTTCGAAAACCTTTGGTCCGTCAGCCAACCGCCGGGCAGTCCCGTTATTCATGGCGGGAACTCTCGGAGCCGCCGTCGTCACATGGCTTATCGGTTACTTCTCGGACACGACAGGCGATCTGCGTTCAGGGATGTATGTCCTCGGGATCAGCGTCGTGATCCTTGTCCTTTTACAGATAGGGCTTAGTCTACGAGGCAAGCAGAAAGAGAATTACCCGCCGAGATCGAGAGATCTAATATAGCTGCGAAGATCGTCAGCCAGGTCCGGCCGCATCAGAGCTAATTCAATAGTTGCAATCAGAAATCCAAGCTTGTCACCGGCGTCGTGACGTCTTCCTTCGAGTTTGAGGGCATAGATCGGCCTTTCCTTGAGCAGAAGACGCATCGCGTCAGTTATCTGGATCTCGCCACCTGCACCGGGTTCCGTTTGCTCGATTACTGTAAAAATATCAGGCGTAAAGATATAACGCCCGATTATCGCGAGGTCGGAAGGTGCGTCCGCATAGGCAGGTTTCTCAACCATATCAAGAACACGGAAGACGTTTGGCTCGACCTCCTCAGCGTCGATCACGCCGAAGCGTGAAATGCCCTCGCCCTCCACCTGCATCGTAGCGATCACAGGAGCATCGTACTTTTCAAAGACCTCGACCATCTGTTGAAGCGCCGGTTTTTTGCTGATAACAATATCGTCGGCAAGAAGGACCGCAACCGGATCGATGCCGGCAAAATCCTTTCCCTGATGTATCGCATGGCCCAGTCCGAGGGCCTCTTTTTGCCGGGTGTAGCTGATCCGGGCCATTTCCGATATCGCCCTTATCTCTTCTAACACCTCTTCATTTCCGCGTTCTTTAAGTAGATACTCAAGCTCAAAAGCAATATCAAAATGATTCTCAATAGCGCTCTTATCGCGGCCCGTCACGATGAGTACTGATTCGACACCGCTCGCGACGGCTTCCTCGACCACATACTGGATCAGCGGTTTATCGACCAATGGGAGCATCTCCTTTGGTGATGCTTTCGTGGCCGGAAGAAACCTCGTGCCCAGCCCGGCGGCGGGAAATATGGCCTTGCGAATTTTATTTGTCATACTAACTTTGCTAAATTCGTTTAGTCTTTCGTATGGTGTAGATTTTATGAGAAAACTTCTTTATAAACAAACTACGTCTTAGTTCGACAAGGATGCTCGGGAATGGTTTGGCCTGGATTTTTGTCGATTGAATCCGTAATCCCATACGTTGCGTCTAAGCCCCGGTGTGATTACGATGTGATTACAACTCCGGCAAAAAGAAATATACTGGATCTGGCGAGCCGGCAATATCAATTTATCCCTAAATGCGTCGAAGAGAAATATTTTAATGCTTGACCTTAATTTTGTTAGAGACAACTTAGAGACGGTTCGTGAAGCCCTCAAGGGCCGCAACTCTCCTCTCGAAATTTTAGATAAATTCGCCGAACTCGACACCGAACGCCGCCGGGTGATCGGCGAGGCCGACAGCGTGAATCAGCTACGCAATGCATCCAGCAAAGAGATCGGCCTGCTGATGCAGAGCGGTATGCGTGACGCGGCCGAAGCGAAAAAGGCCGAGGTCTCGGGATTAAAGGAACAGCAGGGAGCTCTCGAAAAAGCTAGAGACGAAGCGGACGCCGCTATCCGCGATATCCTGATCAACCTGCCAAACATTCCGGCAGCCGACGTCCCTGTGGGTCCGGACGAATCGGCCAATGTCGAGATCCGCCGGTGGGGGTCGCCTTGCGATTACGATTTCGAGCCGAAAGACCACGTAGACCTTGGGGAATCGCTCGGGATCCTCGATCTTGAACGGGCAACGAAGATCGCTGGTTCGCGCTTTGCAATTTTAAATGGCGCCGGCGCGCGACTCGAACGGGCGCTCGTAAACCTGATGCTCGAAACGCATACGACGGAACACGGTTATACCGAAACGCTTCCGCCTTTTATGGTCAATCGGACTGCTCTGTTTGGTACAAATCAACTGCCAAAGTTTGAGGAGGACCTATTTCACATCAAAGACGATCGGCAGTTCGCCCTGATCCCGACGGCGGAGGTGCCGGTAACCAATTACTTTTCAGACGAGATACTAGAGGCGTCTGACTTGCCAAAATATTTCACGGCTTACACTCCGTGCTTTCGCAGCGAGGCTGGAAGCTATGGCCGCGACACTCGTGGACTTATACGACAACATCAGTTTGAAAAGGTGGAGTTAGTGAAAATGTGCCTTCCGGAGAATTCGGCTGAAGAGCATGAAAAGCTTACTGCCGATGCCGAGAAAATACTTCAGATACTCGGCTTGCCGTATCGAACAGTTGTGCTATCGACGGGGGACATGGGCTTTGGCGCACAAAAGACTTACGATATCGAGGTCTGGCTGCCGAGTCAGAAAACGTATCGCGAAATATCAAGTTGTTCAAACTGCGGCGACTTTCAAGCTCGGCGGATGAACACGCGATTTAGACGAGCAGGAGGAGCAAAGCCGGAATTTGTGCATACGCTCAACGGCAGTGGTCTGGCGGTCGGACGAACCTGGATCGCAATTCTCGAAAATTATCAGCAAGAGGACGGCTCGATCGAGATACCAGAAGTCCTGCGGCCGTACATGTATGGACTGCAAAAGATCGGTTGACGAATTTCATTGCCGTAATTACGATGTAATTATGAAAACCCAGATTATACAGATCGGAAATTCGCAGGGTATCCGTATCCCAAAGATGCTGCTCGAGGACAGCGGCATTAAGGGAGTAGTTGACCTGGAACTGCATCCGGACGGCATATTGATCCGAAACGCCGAAAAGCCGCGTGTTGGATGGGACGATGCTTTCAAGCAAATGGCTGAAAACGAGGATGATGAAAGCATCGTCGGTCATCTGGAAACGCGTTTCGAGAAAAAGGAGTGGCAATGGTAGAGCGTTTTGACGTTTATCTGGTAAATCTCGACGCCGAAATTTTAGTTGAAGCAAAGAACACACGTCCATGCGTTGTGATATCTCCTGATGAGATGAATCGCCACCTTCAAAATGTGATCATTGCTCCCCTGTCGTCTGCCGAATCTCGAATTTATCCCACACGCATCCCAGTTAATTTTCTCAACAATGAGCGCTCAGTTGTGCTCGATCAGATCCGAACGGTGGACCGCGATCGTCTCGTTAAAAAAGTCGGAAGGATCGAAACTGGGGAGCAAGTTGAAATTTTGAAATGTCTCTCGGATATGTTTGCTGAGTGAGGCCCAGGGGCCTACCGGGCTAACCACCAGCAGTCCGTCATAGAGCAACCCTGAAGCGATACTTTTCGAGTCAGCCGCGTTCGGCGGCCTTAGCTTTGTTCCATAGATCGTCCATTTTCTGGAGCCCGGCGTCGGCGAGCGGTGTTCCATCTGACTTGAGATCGTCCTCCATATAGCGGAACCGCTTGCGGAATTTTCGATTGGTGATCTTAAGGGCAGTCTCGGGTTCGACATCCAGGTGGCGGGCGAGGTTTGTCACCACGAAGAGCAGGTCGCCTATCTCTTCGGCGGCATTTTCTGAGTCTCTTTTTTCTATCGCCTCTTTAAGTTCAGCGATCTCTTCGTCCAGTTTCGCGAAGATCTGGCTTACGTTCTCCCAGTCAAATCCAACTTTGGCAGCTTTCTTCGTGAGCTTCAGGCCCTCGAGCAGGGCGGGAAAGTGAACGGGCACGTCATCCAGGATCGATCCAGTTTCCTTTTTAACTTTGCCCGACGCCTTTCTCTCATCGGCCTTTAGCTGGTCCCAATTATCCAGCACGTCCTGTGCCCGCTCAAGATTAGCATCGCCGAAAACGTGCGGATGCCGAAGAACAAGTTTCTTTGTCACGCCGTCAGCTACCTCATCGATCGTAAAATCACCTCGCTCGGTTCCGATAGTCGCGTGAAATACCACCTGCAGGAGCAGATCGCCAAGCTCCTCGCGGAGATTCGCGGTATCACCCGTCGCATCCGCCTCATGGATAGCATCAAAAGTCTCATACGCCTCTTCGAGCAGGTATTGGGAAAGCGAGGCGTACGACTGTTCACGGTCCCAAGGGCAACCGCCGGGAGCTCGCAGGCGAGCCATTACGGCAACGAGTTCATCAAATGCTTTGGACATAAGGTTCAGTCTGGGAAGTCTTGAAAGTCTTGGAAGTCTTGAAAGCGAAGTGAATCGATCTCCTTCCCAGACTTCCTGGACTTACTAGACTGTCTCGACTATCAAGATTTTGAATTCTTTTTTCTCAAAATGCTACTATCAAAACAGGATTTGAAACATATGATCGGCATCGACGATAACGAGGAAGAAGTAAACTTCAAGTTTGAGGACAAGCGGAAATTCAACGCAGACGGCTCTCTTAGGGCGGGGGTCGTGCTCGAACCCGCACCTGCGATTAAGCCCGCCGGCGAGGCCGCAACGCTGGCAACGACAGCAGATAAGCCGGAGGCTGAAGATACTAATGATCCTGCCGCCACCGGCGAGGCTGACATCGATGGGGACATAGACGAATCGAACATACCCGGAGCAAACGACCCGGCAAGTTTTGTTAACTTCCTCTCGACTCTCGCCACAAACGCAGCAGCCGCTCTCGGGGCCATCCCGCATCCGGCCACAGGCCAGCGGAGTCTTGACCTGGAAACGGGCAAATACTGGCTTGACGTGCTAGCCATGGTCAGGGAGAAAACTAAAGGCAATCTGCACCCTCAGGAAAGCCGACTTCTCGAAAGCCTCCTCGGAGACCTGCGTTTACAGTATGTCCAGCTCGTTAAGGCCACTGAGGAAAAGCTAAAGGCCCAGGCCGCTCAGAAATTTTCCGGGGCAGATATTCTCGGAAAGAAATAATGGAACGCCGGCATCCTGCCGGCTACTGCCGGATATCACGACCTTATAGAAAGGCTATGACATGCCGGCTGGAAGCCGGCGTTCCCTTTTTATGAAACTCACCTTCCTCGGTACCGGCACATCTACAGGCGTTCCTTCGATCGCCTGTGATTGCGAGACATGCCTGTCCGAAGACCCCCGGGACAAGAGGCTGCGGGTTTCGATCCTCATCGAACATGAAAACACCCGGGTCCTCGTCGATACATCGATCGACTTTCGCCAGCAGGCGTTGCGGGCCAACATCCGTCATCTCGACGCGGTGCTGATCACGCATTGCCACGTCGATCATGTGTTCGGTTTAGACGATATACGGCCGCTGAATTTCCGATATGGTGCAATGGGCGTTTATGCCAACGACGTTGCGTGGAAGGACCTTCGGCGCATCTTTCAGTACATTTTTAATCCGACACACATCGGCGGCGGGCTGCCGCAATTAGTACCTCACACCGTCCAGCCGAACTCCCCTTTCTGCATTGGGCCGGGACTTGAGATAACTCCCGTAGAGGTGATCCACGGTAAGCTGTCGGTCATCGCATACCGATTTAACGATTTTGCCTACGCGACCGATCTCAAGATCATACCTTCCGAATCGATGGACAAGCTGCGTGATCTAGACGTTCTTGTCCTCGACTGTGTCCGCATAAAGCCGCATACGACGCATCTATGCCTCGACGAGGCTCTGGCCGTCATTGAGGACCTGAAACCAAAGCGAGCCTTTCTCACTCATCTAAACCACGATATCCTCCACGAGCGCGACTCGCGGCTCCTGCCTGACAATGTTCAATTAGCATGGGATGAACTGGTGGTGGAGTGATCCATGAATGTGTTAGCTGATTTCCAAGCTAAGTCAAACCCTTTGTCCATTCAATATACTTTTTCGAATCGAATTTCCTTCCCGTGCTGCCGCTTGTCATGTATCGTATGGTGCCGAAAACGGGCCGTTCCATCCACGGGCGGTCGTGCTTGCCGAAGCACCAGAGTATTCCGGCGTATGAATTCGGGTTGCGGCCGTCGAGGCAATATTTATTATTAAGATGTACGAGAGTCTCGAATGCCACCTCATATGAGGGCGACCATGCGATAATGTTTTTCCCCCACAGCATTCGGACGTAATTGTGCATTTCACCCGTGGCCACCATCTCACGCTGGGCCGCGTTCCACAGCTCATCGTGCGTCTCGGCGGCCTCGAGTTGCTCGAGATTGTAGGTGATGGGCCGCTCGTCATCGGCGTGTTCACGCATGGTTTTATGCACCCATGGCGGCAGTGCCGCGAGCGAATCGTAATTCTCGTTATGCCGCGTCATATTAAATGACAGCTCGCGGCGAACGATCAGCTCCTCGAGATATGCGTCGATAGATTCCTGTGTAGCGTCTGCATCCCGAACCGCCAACGCTATCTCCAACGACGAAAGAAAACCGAAATGCAGATACGGCGAAAGCCGCGATGAACCGTCACGGTCGGGCTTGCTGCGTGCCTTGTCGTAATCAGGCAAGATCTCCTCGACAAATCTATTCAGACGCTCGCGCCCGGCTGCCGAACCGCCTCTGTAATGCGCGGAAGGCGGCACAGTGTGGTCGATTTCACATTCCGCAACAAGCCGGGCAATATCGCTCCCGGTAACGATGGTCTCCGGACAATCTACCTCAAGCTCGATAATACCGACTTTAATCGTTTCTTCCGCCAGAGGCTTTAGATAATGATCCAGCAGTTTGTTTATCTTTGGCCTGATCGTGTAAGCGGCATATTCTTCCTTGTCGAATTTGGACATCGGGATAATGCCATTCGAATCGACCACAAAGACCGGAATGTCCGCCCGTTCGGCGATCCGGCGGTTGTGCTCGGGGATGATAGAGCATGGGAAATCGTCGGTGACGATCAGTGCCGCGTCCTTTGCGAGAGCGGCCACCGTATTCTTTGGCGAGCTTGCATCCTGCTGCAAATAAAATACATAGCGGATCCCAAGAGCTTCGAACACCAGCCGCTTTTCCTCAACGCCCTCCAAAATAAAAGTGTGTATCCGGTCGCTGGCCCACGGATAGTAATACTTCAGCCCCTCATAAACCACTAGCGGAATATTGAGCTCATTAGCCTGCCGAATGGCCCAGATCAGCGCGTGGTTATTGTCCACACGCTTATACATCTGCATCCAATACAGCACGTATCTTGCATTCGAGTTTACAGGTTTGTCGTTTAGCCGGACGACCCTTTCGTTGATTCGCATTGCACAGTATTATAAGAATGATTCACCACAGAGACACGGAGGACACTGAGTTTTTATGAGGCCAGCACTAAAACATAACCCTATAGAGAAATTCGTTCGCCCTTTGATTTTAGCTTCCTTCCTCTGTGTTCTCTGTGCCTCTGCGGTAAATTTCCACGCACAGGATTTCAAAACGATCAGGGACGGTATCGAGTATGCCGAAGTAACCCGCGAATTCACCGGAAAACCTGTAAAGATCAACCTTCTTCGCCTCGATCTAAAAAAGGTCCGGCTCGACGTTCATCGGGCTCACGACAAGGCGATCGGCACTGAGACTACGTCATCGATCGCGACGCGGCATCGCGGTGTGGCTGCAATAAATGCGGGGTTCTTTCGTCTGGATACCAGTAAGTTTCTTGGCGACCCGGTCGGTCTGCTTATGATAGACGGCGATCTTATGAGCGAACCGGTGAACGAGCGTATTCAGCTCATCATTAACAACAGACCGGCCCAGACCGATGTTTTTATGGCCCGTTCCTCCATATCTCAGTCGTTGAGGCTGGGTAACGAGACTATCAAGGTCGCTGGCACTAATCGCGAGCGTAAAACCGACGACCTTGTCATTTACACGCCCCGATTTGGCAGAACGACCTTGACGGGTGACGACGGCATCGAGCTCGTGATCGTTAACGGCAACATATATTCGATAAGTCTCGACGTCGGTAACTCGGTCATTCCCGAAAAAGGATATGTCATTTCAGCATCCGGTTCGATGCGTAACCTTCTCGCCCCGATCGCGAAGAAAGAGGCAGCGGTCACACTCGTCCATGATTGGGAAAACATGCCGCTGGTGCTCTTGAAGGATCGGGACAAGCTCGATGTTGTCACTGGCGTCCCGCAGCTCATCAGCAACGGTAAGATCGATATCACGTGGGAGTTGGAGAAAACAAATAAGTCCTTCGTCGAAACGCGCCACCCGCGAACGGCCGTCGCAAAATTGAAAAATGGCAGGTTGCTCCTGCTCACTGCTGACGGCCGCAGCGAAACGAGCGCGGGGCTGGATCTTTATGACCTCGCGGCATATCTCCTCGAGCTCGGTGCAGTGGAAGCCATGAATCTCGACGGCGGAGGCTCAACAACCATGTTCCTCGATGGCAAGATCGTCAACAAACCATCCGATCCCGCCGGCGAGAGAAAGGTCAGCGATGTTCTGGTCGTAACACCGCGCGGCAAGAATATTCGCAAATT
>JBGTBC010000076.1:0-13739 GCA_041749555.1 Pyrinomonadaceae bacterium
TTCGGTGGGTGCGGGTGCTAGCTCTGTTTTTGTTGGTTTCGTCGCGGCGATCTCCTTGGCCCGAACAAGTATACCCTCATATTTTTCGACCACTTTGTCCGTCATTGTGGTCAGATCTTCTTCAGAAATAACTCCCTCGCGGATCAATTGTTGGGCGTACAAATGCCGGGCACCCGGATGGGCCTTGACACGGGCATACATCACCGGCTGTGTGTAGCTCGGTTCGTCGCCCTCATTATGTCCCAAGCGGCGGAAGCCGACGAGATCGAGGACGACATCCTTATCAAATTCGTGCCGATAGTCGAGAGCGATCTGGACCACACGATAAGCCGCCTCCGGATCGTCGCCGTTGATATGGAAGATCGGGGTCTGGGTGATATGGGCAGCGTCCGTCGAATAGATCGAGCTGCGGCCAAGTCCCGGAGATGTTGTAAAACCGATCTGGTTGTTGATGACGATGTGGATCGTTCCACCGGTACGATAACCGGGCAGCCCCGCCAGCTGAAGCGTCTCCATTACCACGCCCTGGCCTGCAAAGGCGGCGTCGCCGTGGAGAAGCAGCGGCAGAATGTGGTCGTACGTTTCCCGCCGTTCCATTCCCTCGCCGTCACGAAGAAAGTCCTGCCTCGCTCGGGCCATACCCTCGACAACCGGATTTACTGCCTCGAGATGGCTAGGATTAGACGAAAGCTGTATCCGAAGCTCACGGCCCGATCTGGTCTTTCGCTGCCGTACAGCGCCCTGGTGATACTTGACATCTCCCTCGTCGGCCGGGAAATCGGGATGCGATGTTCCCTCAAAAACCGTAAAGATTCGTTCCGCCATTCCACCGGTTTCAGGATCGCCGATGATGTTAGCAAGCACATTAAGCCGACCCCTATGGGCCATGCCCATATAGATCTCGTCAACGCCGCGCTCGGCTGCTGCTTCCACCAACTGATCGAGCATGGGAATCACGGTCTCGCATCCCTCGAGTGAAAAACGCTTTTGTCCGAGATATTTCTTATGCAGGAACTGTTCAAATTGCTCGGCCTCGATCAACTTCTGCAGCAGTTCCTTTTTAGTTTCGGCCTTTAGCGGCTCGGTGTCGACAAATTGTTCCCGGACCCGCGCCCTGATCCAGGCTTTCTCTTCCTTGTTTTGTATGTGGCGGTACTCTATTCCCACTTTACCCGTGTAGGCCTTTCTCAGAATTTCAAGCACACGCCGCAGCGTGGCCGTTTCCTCACCATGAAGCCCGCCAGTGATAAACTCGCGATCGAGGTCCCAGATCGTAAGCCCAAAATTCTCGAGATCGAGGTCCGTGTCGACGTGGGTGGTCATCTTCAACGGGTCTATATCCGCGAGACGATGGCCTCTCACGCGGTATGCATCGATCAGCTGAAGAACATTCGCCTGTTCCTGGGCCCTTTCGCGCTCGCCGCCAAAGAATGTAGGGTTATAGTCCTCAGCCCACCGCAGCGGCGGGGAAATTATTTCGAAATCCTTAAAGATCGTGTCATAGAATCCCTGCTGGCCCTTCAGATATTCACTTATCAGAGCGAGGAACATGCCGCTTTCGGCTCCCTGTATCACGCGATGATCGTAGGTGTTGGTGATCGTGAGCTTTTTGCTGATGCCAATCTGCGAAAGGGCAGCTGAGGTCATCGCCTGGTATTCCGACGGATACTCGATCGCTCCCGTAGCGATGATCGCGCTCTGACCCGCCATTAGTCTCGGGTTGGATGCAACAGTGCCTATCGTGCCAGGATTAGTGAGGGAAATGGTCGTGCCCTGGAAGTCGGCGATCTCCAGCTTTCCATCGCGGGCCTTTTGCACCTGCTCGTTGTACGCGTGAAAGAATCCGACAAAGCTCATCTTGTCGGATTTCTTGATATTCGGCACCAATAGCGACCTCGAACCGTCTTTCTTTTCTACGTCGATAGCGATCCCGAGGTTTACGTCCACGTTTTCCAGTCGCGACGGTACACCGTCGATCACTGCGTATCCGTGATTCAAGCTGGGATATTCTTTCGCAGCCTGGACGATCGCCCACGCGATGATGTGGGTGAACGATACCTTTCCGTGCCCCGACTGCGCTATGTGATCGTTGATTATCCGCCGGTTTTCCTCGAGCACCTTGACCGGTATCTCACGAAAGCTTGTGGCGGTAGGAACAGTAAGGCTCTGTTCCATATTCTCGACGATCTTTTTGGCTACGCCCGTTATCGGTTTCGAAATGGTATCGGCAGGGACGGGGGTCGACGGTGCGGGTTTAGCCGAAGCAGGAGATCCCGTCTTTGAGGCGGCCACCTGTGTTGGAGCTTGCTTTCCGGACGCAGGTTTTTCAGGTACTTCCTCTGCGGCCGCGCTGGCAACTGTCTTTCCATTTAGCAGGTCTTCGAAATAAACCTGCCACGACTCATCAACCAGCTGAGGATCTGACCTATAACGTTCGAGCAGCCCTTCAACGTAAGTTGCATTTGAACCAAATGCCTCTTCAATAAATTTGGTGATATTAGCTTTGTTTTCGCTCACGATATGTTCTATTGCCTCGGATAAACTCAGATTTTAGCGTAAAACTAGCCAAAAGAGTAACGAGCCGTCCGGGCCCGACTGTAACGAATCCTTTCGTTTAAAATCCGCATTTACACGATGACTTGGTTGAAAGCAAAAGTAAGGCAATCAGCAGCTAAATGATTATTTGGACGAAGCGGATTTACCAGCGGCGTCGGGTGACGAGACGGGCTTCTCCAGGTCCTGCTTGATCGCATCAAGAATGCCATTAATGAATTGCGTTGCTTCGTAAGTAGAAAACCGCCGGGCGATCTCGAGAGCTTCGTTAATCGCCACAGTCGCAGGGGTGTCGTGGTATAGAAATTCGAAAACCGCTAGTCGAAGTACGTTGCGATCGACGATCGCCATACGCTCGATCCGCCAATGTTCCGCCCTGGTTCGGATCCGTGTATCGATCGCCTCGATCTCGCGCAAAGTGCCGTTAACTAAAGCATTCGCGAAATCGCGGGTCTTGTCGTCAATCGCTGTGTCGCCTAACTCGTTCCAGTAATTCTCGGTGATGGAAGTCCCGTCGCGGTTGGCCATATCGGCCGCAAACAGCATTTGCAGGGCGCATTCGCGTGCCTTGTGTCTTGTGCCGGAGCTCTTTTCTGCTTTATCAAATGACATGGATCAATCTTTGCCCTGCGTCAAAGTAATACTCACTGGACTGTCCATCTCCCGAATCAGATGGGCCATTTCGACAGCGGAAAGCGCGGCTTCGAAGCCTTTGTTATCACCTTTTTCACCGGAGCGGGCCTCGGCTTGCTCGGTGTTATCAGCGGTGATGACCCCGAAAAGCACCGGTATTCCAGTTTTCAGCGAGGCCTGCATGATGCCGCGGGCCGTCTCGCCCGCGACGTAATCGAAATGCGGTGTATCACCTCGGATAACGACTCCGAGAGCAATGATCGCGTCAAAGTCGCCGCTCCGGGCTGCTTTAAGGCATGCGATGGGCAGCTCAAAAGCTCCCGGCACGTAAAAGGTCTCAACAGCGCCGGATTCCGCACCGCATTCTGAAAGGGCCTTCCGGGCTCCGGCCGCCAATTTGGACGTAAGACGATCATTCCAGCGGCTTACCACGACCGCGAACCGAAAACCGGCGGCTGATGTCATTTCACGATTTAATTCAGTTTTCAAAAATACCACCTACCATCGGCACAACTGCCAAAACAAGTATAAAGAACCGAAATCAGAAATGACAAGCAATATACGGATTTTTGTATTTAACCTTGAATCTCCTAAGATTATCTACTAATGGAAGCAGGCGTGATAGAAACTGAAGAGACGCTCATCATCGAAACGCCCGAGCGCGTACCACTCGAATTTGCCTTGGCGTCGATCGGCAATAGATTCCTTGCGGTCGCAGTGGACCATTTTATCCAGTATTTCTCGATATTCCTTGCTGCATGGCTCTTTCTTGGTTTGGCCGGCTATAGCTCGGCCGACCTGGCCGACACGCCTGACCAATCGGTGGCCGAGATGCCAAAATGGACCATCGCTCTGCTGATAATTGTGCTGTTCCTCATATTTTCATCGTATTTCATTGTTTTCGAATGGCTGTGGAACGGCCAGACACCCGGCAAACGTTTATTGAAGCTTCGCGTGATCCGTGATGACGGGAGACCGTTGACGCTATGGGAAGCCATTACCCGCAATCTGCTTAGGGTCTGTGATGCGGTTCCGGGATTCATCGTTCCCGTGTATTCGGTTGGTCTGATAGTCATCTTCGTCAGCCCGAGAGATCAGCGTGTCGGAGACATTTTTGCCGGCACCGTCGTGGTGCGCGAACGCGAAAATGAGGCCCCGACCTTCGCTGAAACTTTTTCAAGACGAATTAGAGATTCTGCTTTTATACGGACGCAGGAAGTGGTTGAAATTAAGGCCGATGCCAATTTGCTTACAGGTTCAGAAATAGAGGTTGTCGAGAGTTTTCTCCGCCGTCGCTGGGACCTGACTGACCGCCAACGGCTATGGATGGCCTGGCGTATAGCCCTTCCATTGATGTTTAAGCTTAAACCGTCTTACAGCAGTGAGAACTTCACATACGAAGGATTTCTTGAGGAGATCTTACATAAGTTTCATGCTAAACAGCGGTTCCTGAATTGACGGTTTCGCCTTATTCCAAGCTCTAAAGTAAGATTTTTGTGTAATGAAGGAAATATTGATAACCGGCGGTGCCGGCTTCATCGGTTCCCACCTAGTCGATCGCGTACTCTCCGAGGGATGTTGGCGTGTGACCGTCATCGATGATTTTAACGATTTTTACTCGCCCGAGCTCAAACGGGCGAATATCGCAGGCCACCTTGCCAATCCCGATTACCGCTTGGTCGAGGCTGATATACGGGACGAAAAGTCACTTGCCGAGTTATTTGCCAAAACAGACTTTGATGTTATCGTTCATCTTGCCGCCCGTGCGGGCGTGCGGCCGTCGTTATCGGAACCGAAGCTATATGCTGAAACCAATATCAACGGCACGCTGAACCTGCTCGAACTTGCTCGTGAGCACGGCGTAAATCAGTTTGTTTTTGGCTCGTCATCAAGTGTTTACGGTATCAATTCTAAAGTTCCGTTTGCGGAGAGCGACCGGATACACCAGCCCATATCGCCATATGCTGCAACCAAAGCCGCAGGTGAGCTGATCTGTCATACGTACTCGCATCTATATGATATTCGTTGTATTTGCCTTAGGTTCTTTACCGTCTATGGGGCACGCCAACGGCCCGATCTTGCAATTCATAAATTTTCGCAACTGATCTCCGAAGGCAAGCCGATCCCTGTTTTTGGTGACGGCACGATGCGCCGTGATTACACGTATATCGATGACATCATTCAGGGTGTAAGGGCCGCGATCGAATATGAAGGCTCGAATTTTGAGGTTTTCAACCTTGGCGAATCAGAAACCACAGAGTTGTCACGACTGATCGAGCTTTTGGAAGAAAACCTCGGTGTGAAAGCAATTATCGACCGCCAGCCAATGCAGCCCGGTGATGTGCCAGCGACCTATGCCGATATCACGAAATCAAGAGAATTGCTTCGATACGATCCGACAACGAAGATCACGGAGGGAATAACCAAATTCGTTGAATGGTTTCGACAAAGTCGTGAAAGTGCTGCCTAAAGATCCTCCATTCTTTCCAGCCGAAAGCTCACTTCTCCGTTTGGCTTGATCTCACCGCGCGTCCAGCCCTGAGTCCCATAAAACCTGTCAGCCCGTGTGCCCGGGTCCGTGCTCAATACTATGGCCGTCGCGCCGTTGTCAAAAAGCCACTCGACGGCGAGTCTAAGAAGCCTTTGGCCGATCTGCCTTCCTTCTAAAGCGGGCCTTATAAACAAGGCCCATATCGAGGAATCTTGAAGGGAGGCGATCGAGAAGCCGACGACCTCACCGTCAATTTCGCAAACCCAGCCCTTACCGATCTCGGTGATATACTCGGCGCACATTTCAGGGGTCACACTCGAAGGATCAGCGAGCACATTCTCCCGCACCGAAAATCGGATGTCGTAAATGTCGGGGATATCTGAGAGTAAGGCCTCGCGAAATATCATTGCATTTGTCGGCAATGGGTGTAGGGCAGTTCAGCTCCACCCAAAAACACGTTTCATCACCGGCAGCAGGCGGTGTCCGGTGACCATTTGGCGAAAGAATACTTCGTGTTCAAGCTCAACGCGGGCCATGTCGAGCAGGTCATCGACGCATTCATCCATACCAAGCTCTTTTGCAAAAGATGCGGCATCCTCATACTCGACCGAGTTCTGACTTTCGAGCCGGCCCGCAAAATACATTGGCATGAACCAGCCCGAGATATAACAGGTCAGGCCGAGTGTGCGGCCGATGGTCCAAAATATCTTCTCACGAACTGTCCGCGGTGAGGCGTCCAGGCTGACCAACCATTCGCCGACCCTTTGACGGTGGTCCCATTCCTCGGCCTCGATCTCGCGTATCCGTTCTTTCTCGGGCGATTCTCGCAGGCTCTTCCAATGGCCGCGATAGGCATAGGCGGCCGCGATCTCGCCTGAATACGCGCTTTGGAGGATGTGGATCAGCTTGATGCGGGGGTCAGACACGAACTTATTCTAATACAGACCCGAGCAATATGTTTATGCCTGCCGGTGTTGGTCCATCCCATTTCGCAGGTGTCATGCTGCGAACTATTCGCGGATCATGATCAAGAGCATTCTGAAAGGGGTCACGGCCTTCACTGCGTGGGGATCGCCGGCCGGGAGTTCTAGAATGTCGCCGGGTTTCAAAATGTGCGATTTGCCCGAGATCGTTACGTCAGCGTCGCCGTCCAAGCTCATGATCAGGGCGTCGAACGGTGTAGTGTGCTCGCTCAGTCCCTCGCCGGCGTCGAATGCGAAAACGGTGACCGTGCCGGTCTTTTTCTTTAGGATCGTACGGCTGACGACGCCTCCGGGCTGGACTTCGATCAAATCAAACGCCTTTGTAGGATGGCTAAGGTCAGTTTGGACATTTGTGGCTTGGGACATAGGTACTCTCCTTTGAGATCGAGCTTATCTTCGGTATTTGCTCTGATCGCTTATCCTATACTAACAAATGCACCGATAACCTTGACATGAATTAGAATTGGAATTATTCTAATCACATCAACAACAAGGAGTGCGATGAATAATGTTGGAAGCTTAACTTTGACCAAGCAGCGTCAGGCTGTTTTGCAGGTCATCCAAGATTCTACGAAACATCTAACGGCAAATGAGGTTTTTGAGGACGCACGTCGGGTCTTGCCGAGCATTTCGTTTGCGACCGTATACAATTCTCTCCGCTATCTGAGAAATGAGCGGCTGATCGGAGAGGTCCGATTCGGGATGGACAGCACCCGCTACGACCGCACTCTCACCCGGCACGATCATGCGATCTGCAGCGGGTGCGGCAACCTCGTAGATATTGACCTGCCGATTTCCGACGATCTCATAAAAAAGGGAGAACGACTTTCAAACTTCAAAGCCGAATCGATCGAAGTGGTGCTTCGCGGCCTATGCCCGGAGTGTGTCTGATCCGTAATTCGCGTTTGTTTATAGGTGTCTATAGGAATTAAAAACATATATTAAGAGAGAGGGAAAAATAAGAGATGGAAAACAATAACGAAGAAAATGGAAATGGTTCGGGCAAATGCCCGTTCACCAGCGGAGCTTTGAAATTTACACACGGTACTTTCAGGGCAAATCGTGATTGGTGGCCGAATATGCTGAGGCTCGACATTTTGCGCCAGCATTCGTCTAAATCCGACCCAATGGGCGAGGGGTTTGATTACGCGGAAGAATTTAAGAAGCTCGATTATGCAGGCCTAAAGAGTGACCTCGAGGCGTTGATGACCGACTCGCAGGACTGGTGGCCGGCAGACTTTGGGCATTACGGCGGCCTCTTTATTCGCCTAGCATGGCACGCGGCGGGAACTTACCGCATCGGTGACGGTCGCGGCGGCGGCGGACGCGGACAGCAGCGTTTTGCTCCGCTCAATAGTTGGCCGGACAACGTCAGCCTCGATAAGGCCCGCCGCTTGTTGTGGCCGATCAAACAGAAATACGGCAACAAGATCTCGTGGGCTGACCTGTATATTTTGGTCGGGAATGTCGCTCTCGAGTCGATGGGCTTCAAAACGTTCGGCTTCGGCGGCGGCCGGGTGGACACATGGGAGCCGGATCAGGATGTTTACTGGGGAGCAGAAGACAAATGGCTTGGCGGCGACATCCGCTATAAGCACGGTTCCGAGGGAGCCGACAGACAGGAAGGCACCCTCGTTTCCGATGATGACGCTGACGGCAGCGTTCACACTCGCAAGCTCGAAGACCCGCTCGGCGCGGTCCAGATGGGCTTGATCTACGTGAATCCGGAAGGCCCGGACGGCAACCCCGATCCTGTGCTGGCGGCGAAAGACATTCGCGAAACATTTGGCCGAATGGCGATGAACGACGAAGAGACTGTAGCTCTCATCGCGGGCGGACACTCGTTTGGTAAGACGCACGGTGCGGCTGCGGCAGATAATGTCGGCGTCGAGCCGGAAGGTGCGAGCCTGGCGGCACAGGGCTTCGGCTGGCATAACAAGTACGGTACCGGGAAAGGCCCGGACACGATTACGAGCGGCCTTGAGGTGACGTGGAGCAAGACTCCGACTCAATGGTCTAATAGCTTTTTTGAGAACCTGTTCGGATTTGAATGGGAACTTACCAAGAGCCCCGCGGGTGCTCATCAGTGGGTCGCGAAGGACGCCGACGCGTTCATCCCGGATGCTTACGACAGGACCAAACGTTGGCTGCCGACCATGCTGACTACCGATCTCTCGCTTCGTTTCGACCCGGAATATGAAAAAATATCGCGGCGTTTCCTTGAGAATCCCGATCAGTTCGCTGAGGCATTTGCGCGTGCGTGGTACAAACTGACGCACCGCGATATGGGGCCGATCGTTCGTTATCTGGGGCCGGAGGTTCCGTCCGAGGAATTGATCTGGCAGGATCCGGTGCCGGCAGGGAACGCTTCACTTGGCGACGGGGACGTTGCCGAACTTAAGGCTAAGATCCTCGATTCCGGACTGTCGACCTCGCATCTTGTCGGTGCGGCATGGGCTTCGGCCTCGACGTTCCGCAGCGGCGACAAACGCGGCGGTGCGAACGGTGCCCGCGTACGGCTCGAGCCGCAAAACACTTGGGAGGTTAATAACCCGGCAGACCTCGCGCAGGTGGTTGGCAAACTGCAGGCGATACAAAGCGCATCGGGCAAGGACGTTTCGGTCGCTGATCTGATCGTCCTCGGCGGATGTGCAGCGATAGAGAAAGCTGCGAGAGACGCTGGTTATAATGTTCAGGTGCCGTTTGCTCCCGGCCGCGGAGACGCGTCTCAGGAGCAGACTGATATTGACTCGTTCCGGTTCATGGAGCCGATCGCCGACGGTTTCCGCAACTACAAGATGCCGCAGTATAAAGTGTCGGCAGAGGAAATGTTGATCGACAAGGCTCAGCAGCTGACCTTGACGCCGCCGGAAATGACGGTGCTCGTCGGCGGCATGCGCACTCTCGCCGCAAATGCGGGCGGATCACAGCACGGCGTGTTCACTGATCGGCCGGGAACATTGTCGAACGACTTCTTCGTAAACCTGCTCGATATGGCCACCGAATGGAAGGCGACAGACGAAGCCGAGAACACCTTCGAAGGCCGCGACCGCAGCACCGGCGAGCTGAAATGGCTCGGGTCGCGGGTCGATCTCATCTTCGGCTCGAACTCGGAACTGAGGGCTATTGCCGAGGTTTACGCCGAATCGGACGGCGGCGAAAAGTTTGTAAAAGACTTTGTCGCGGCGTGGAACAAGGTAATGAACCTGGATCGATTTGATCTTGCCTGATTCCCAGTTATAAGTAATACGGAAGGGCGGCTCGGAAGGAGGCCGCCTTTTTCCTTCAGTCGTCACGACTATAAGATGCACTCAAATAGGCCGGACAGCAATACAAACGGAATCCCAACACTGCATCCACCCTCAAAAACAGGTATGATTAAACATCGGCTTTAATTTTTAGGTCTTTCCGGCACGGCAGCACTTGCCGGAAATGTTCTATTGATTCGAATCCGAATCAGGGCCGAATACGCAGGTAGTAATTATTTAATCAAGGGGAAACATGGGTACCAAGAATAACGTCAATCCAGACCACTACAAAGAAGAAGGTCGGGAACGTCCCGGTCAGGACATAAATCACGAGATCAATAAACAGAAGTTCACGCAGGCTCAGACGGAGCAGCGGATACAGAACAATCAAGGCGGATCGAAGTTTATCCCGGGCGGTGGCTCCGCTCCCGCGATAAACGAAACATTGGACGAGGGTGACGATAAAGAAACCGGGTAGACAACGGAATCCGCGAATTCGTCAAGTAACAAATAAGCCACAGAATCAAGGGGAATCATGAGCAATCAGCAGTCAAACACTCGCGGAAAACAATCTACCGCGCAGAAACGAGATTCATCAAGACACGGTTTCGGGCCGATACCGGCAACGAGCAAAGTTGACGGAGCATCGGGCGGCAATGAGCCGGTTGGACGCACGGCAACCGAAGTAATGGATCATTACACTTCAGAAGAAATGGGCAAACAAGCGGAATCACAAAACGCACAGGCCGAAGGTGCGGATGAAAAAACCGCATTCAATCCGGTCATCGAATCGATGCCGGAGAAGACAGAAGAATAAATTAGGGTTAATTGAGAGTATCGATTATCCGACATAATAAATCACCGTATTAACAAGGGGAAAACAATGCACAAAGATTTGATGCGCAAACTGGCGGACTTTGAGCCGACAGAAATGCCGGTATTGAGCGTATTTTTAGATATGCGGCCACAGGAAACCGGCGAAAACCCGGGTCTCCGCTCGGGCGACACTGTTCTGAAAGATCGCCTGCACGAGATCGAGAAAACTTTTGGGCCGCGTGGCGATGATCTTGATTCGTTTAAGGCAGATAGAGAGAAAATCGAAGAATTTGTTAGTCAAAAAATGTCGTCCGGCACAAGCGGTCTGATGATCTTTGCGTGTTCGGCGGAAGATCTATGGGAAACTGTCGAAGTTGGTGCAGAACTTGAAAATGAGGTGACAGTCGACGAAATGCCGTCGCTCTTTCAGCTTGCAAAAATGCTCGACGAGCATGACACCGCCGTCGTTGCGGTCGTTGACACCAGCACGGCTCGGTTTTTTGTGACGCGTTTTGGCAAACAAAAAGAAGTCGACGCTCCCGATGACCCGAATACGAAGATGTACCGAAAGCGTGCGATGGGCGGCTGGAAACAAACCAAGTATCAGCGGAATATCGACAACAATCGCGACGATTTTTCCAAAGTTATCGTTAAGGATCTGGAAGAACTGATCCACAAGACAGAAGCGAAAACCTTGATAATAGCCGGTGACGAAATCGCAACGACGCTTTTACAAAACAACCTTTCACCGCAAACCCTAGAGATCCTAAACGACAATATTTTACGAATTGATATCAAGGCTGAGCGTCTCGACATCAAAGACGAGGTGCGTGAACTTCTCGAAGAGATCGAACGCGACGACGCTCGTGCTCAGGCCGATAAACTTGTTGGAGCGGTGCGCGACAGAGGTTTGGGTGTTTCCGGGGTCGATCCGACACGGCAGGCACTCGAAAATGGACAGGTCGAAATGCTTCTGATCGATCCGCAGACCGAGAATTTAGACGAAGAAACACGCGATGAGTTGATCCGTCTGGCGACGACAACCGGGGCCGAAGTGGAAATGGTTGAAAACCATGAAAAATTTGCTGCAATGGACGGCGTCGGCGGATTGCTTCGTTACAAGATCTAGACCCTCAGCGAGCCGCGGAATCCGCGTGCCGCGTAATATGATTCAGCGTCGTTGTGATAGATGAAAGGGTGCCCGTAACGCCAGTCGCCGAATAACGCACCACCGCGCGTCCGGATGTCGGCGGGTGTCTCGATCCAGCTGGAGGTTTTAGTATCGACCGGCCCAAAGCTCTGCAGATGCTGGTACTCTTCTTCCGTTAGGATGCGGATGCCCATCTCGTCCGCCATGCCGATCGCACTATGTCCTGGCTTGTGCTCCTTGCGCGAATCCAGCGCCGCCTGATCATAGCAAATGCTCCGGCGTCCCTTCGGGCTCTCCGCCGAGCAGTCGTAAAAAATAAACTCGCCCGACTGTTTATCAAACCCAACAACATCCGGCTCCCCGCCCGTTCTTTCCATTTCGCTGAGCGACCACAGTTTCGAAGGATCGGCTTCTAGCTTGGCCTTTACCTTTGTCCACTCAATGTCTTTGTGGCGATTCATATTCTCTTCAAATCGTGTTTTTAGTTGGCTCAGCAACTCTTCGCGGTCTGTAGGTAAAAGCACTTTCTTCATATGTTCAATTTATTGATCAGGCGAAACAAGCCGTCTACTCGCAGGCCTAAAATACCACGACACCACGGTCAGGGTCAGAAGCAGTACCGACGGGAATATTTCGCCTACCGGGTCGCCCATCGTTATGTGCGAGATCAGAGCACCCGATGCTACAAAGAAAAATCCGGCGTACGCCCATTCCTTTACTAGAGGTAATTTTGGCGCAAGTATTGCTGCGACACCAAGGATCTTCCACACACTCAAAATTGACAGAAGATAGGCCGGATAGCCCAGATGAGTAACGCTCTGAACACCTTCAGGGACTCTAAGCAATTGCACGATCGCACTTGAAAGCATTCCCAGCGAAAGCCATACTGTCGCGACCCAATAGACAATTTTATGTGTCTTTGTCATAGCACGTTATTCTAATTTGCATGCGATCGGCCTGCAATCGATCACGCGTAAGATTCAGATCATGATTGAGGACGGCCGAAGAATAGCACGTAACCGTCGGGGTCTTTGACTTCAAATCCGCGCAAGCCGTCGTGTGTGTCTGCAAGCGGTTCGGAAAATTCGACACCGCGTGAAACAAACTCCTCGGCAAGCGCGTCGGGATCAGGGACATAAAAGTAAGCGTCCCATCGTGCTTCGCCCTTTCCGACATCTCGAGTGCGATTCGGCACCGGTTCGACGCCGATGTCTTTGAAAAAGATCAACGCTCCGCCACGCTTCACAATGCCGAAAAATATATCATCCGGCTCGGGGCCCTCGAAAGTAATTTCAAAGCCTAGTTTGTCGCGATAAAATTCGAGTGTTTTCGGCACACTACTTACAATGAAAAATGGAGCCGCCATCTCGATTTCGGAAAGGTTGTCGTTATTGTCACTTGTCATAGCGATTCGGAATATTAGGGCATTCCTGTGCCACTCTATGCCCTTGTGAATCCAACTTGTTGGGGTTCGTGAGCGATCTTACCCGCTTCGTGAGGCACTTTAAGGGCGCGTGGGTTAATTCGCCGCCGTCGGTAAAGGTGCTGTCGAGGTCGTTGGAGCCGAAGGGGAGGGCAATTGGTTTACGTTGCCAGAACTTCAACGTAATCACTCCTCGACATCGGCGCAGGGATTGGTGCTCCGGATTCGGTGAGGTCTTCGAGGTGAAATTCGATCGCTTCTTGAATAAGCTGTTTGACCTCGGCTTCGGTTTCGCCGACGGCGACGCAGCCCGGAAGGTCGGGAACGTATGCACCCCAGCTTGTTTCACCTTTTTCTATGACTACCATGTACCGCATAACTATTTCTTCAATCCTGCTTGTTTCAAAACACTATTCAATGTTCCGACCGGCATGTCAATACT
>JBGTBC010000077.1:0-4873 GCA_041749555.1 Pyrinomonadaceae bacterium
CAGCACGAATGTTAGCAAATTAGTTGGCACTTTCGATGAAAGTTTGCCCGCACTCGTTTCGGATCTTACCCGGAGCATCGGGCAGATCAGCGAGAAACTGCGGTCCGATGCTACGAGCCTTTCAGATGACCTGCTCCATGCACGCTCTTCTCTTCAGGCCCTTACCGGTGCCTCTGAGAATTTGAATAAATTCTCAGAGAGGTTCAGGAAAAGCGTCGAGAAACTGTACCCTTTTTCCGATGCGGCGGAACTCAGAGCTCTTTACGAGAAATTACTCGACCGCTCGGCCAACATACTCGAAAATCACGACGCTTTCCAGCAACTTGTACTTGAGCAACTGGCACAGATAACTGAACAGAAGGAGCTGCTCAACTCGGGCCTCAGCGCATTTCACGAAAGCGTCAATCAAGTATCAAATTCAATCGCGGGTGAAATCGGCGGGACCTCCGTTGCGGCTAAGGACGCGTTTTTGCGTCTTAGCGAGCAAAACGAGAACGTGATTCGCGAGATAGTTAATCAGGTCGGGGCGCCGATAGTAGCGATATTGGAACCTATTCCCCATACTATGGGCGTGCTCAATCAAGAGATTCGGAGGATCAATACGCCCTTGGAGGGTGTCAAGGAAAGCATCGCCAACTCTTCATTCCAGGTGATCAACTATGCAACGGAACGGATGGGGCGGATCGAGGACAAACTTCAAGCACAGGTAACTAACCTAGAAGGATTATCTTCGAGCGTAAACAATCTTGTTCCCAAGATCGAAGTTCTCAGCGAACGGATTGATACTTTTAATACGGAAACCGAAAAATTCGCAAAGTCGATCGATAACTTTAGCAGAAAGACGGTGGATGTTGCCGATAAGTTCGAGCGGTTCGAACAAAAAGCTGATGAGGTTATCCGGGCAACCAGGGTTGTACCCAAGCCTTCTCTCAGGGAACCTTCCACCAACCGACAGCCCGATTTTCGCACGGAACCTTCTAGCAGCCTTCAGCTCGAGAAGAAAGGATTTTTTAGAAGTATAAAGAATAAGATATTTGGGAAATAGGAATGCAAGACGAAGGCTCATTTGAATTCAACGTCTGGACGGGGTTCGCGGATTTGATGCTGGCCCTCGTTCTGATTCTTTCGTTGCTTTTGTTTTTAGTCGTGGCGGCAATCTCCCTGGGCTCGGTAAACTTAAAACACGTCGAAAATAATCAACGGAAAATGGCCGACTCCATCGCAGCAAGGTTCGCCACCGCTCCCGACCCGCTCCCGGAGGGCGGATTCGGGATTTCCACGACAAAGAATTCGGTTCATGACATAAAGATCGAGGACGACCTCAGCACCCAGCGAATAACTTTCAGCGATAAGTTACTTTTCCGTCCAGACGGGACCGAGATCAATCAGAGCGGGCGGGCGGTTCTTGATACCGTCGGGGGCACCTTGAAGGAGCAACTCCCCTTAATTAAGGAGATCCAGATTCAGGGCCACGCCGACACGTTCCGCAGCGGTAAGTTCCGATCGAATATTGAGCTAGCAGCGATGCGGGCGATCGCGGTTTTTGATTACCTGCAAAATACCGTCGGCATCGACCCGGCGGCGAATCTGATGTCGGCCACCACGTTTGGCGAATTCAAGTCGGTCCAGCGCGGGAGAACGGGCGCAGATTATAACCTGGATAAGATTTTATCCGACAATGCGGATGAAACTCTGCGAGGGTTCAATCGGAGGATTGAAGTGGTTCTCATCTATAAGCGATAGACTAAGACGCCTGCGGATTTTCGCTGGAGCGTGGGCTATGAGCGGTAAGCCTCCTGAAGCATCGGACACCGCTAAACCATGGAGAAAGTTCAATTCACAATAAATGCATGGAAAAGCAAATTGCTCGATCTAACAAAACGCAATCGAGCCCTTAGCTTTAAGCCAAACAAGGTTTCGACGGTTGCGGTCGTCGATGAATACGCAGCAGAAATATTTCGCCTTCTCTGCCTTCAGGGCAAGGCTCTAAAATTCAAGGCAACTGCGGATCCCAAGAGAGACCCGTCGAATGCATTCCCAAAAAACGGAGATGATTCTGAAGCCGAACAGGCGGGGTTTTTCGATGGGTTCGACGATTTCGAAGACAGCGTATTGTCAAAGGATTTTCAGCCGTACAATACGTCATCTCTCTCAGCCCGGCATACCGACAATTATCTACAGACCGCATCGACGCCGGAGAAGCTGGATAAATCGCTTCGCCGGCTGGAAGAGCAGTCCCGTCTGAGCATTGAGGAGCAGGGGGTAAACTCGCTGTTTTTAACTCTTGGCATGCTCCACTATCAGGATCGCGAAGATTCTGCCGACAGTTACCGTGCCCCACTTATTCTGGTTCCGGTGGAATTGGTGCGATCCTCGGCGCGGACCGGCCATTCGCTGAAAAAAACCGACGATGAAGTCATTATCAATCCTTCATTGAGTGAATATCTTCGCCGAACGCATAGTATTGCTTTGCCCGATCTCCCGGATTCCGGAGTCATTGACGAAGCGTACGATCTGCAAGAGTTTTTTGCGAAAGTTAAAAAAGCTGTCAAAGAGAAACCCGATTGGGCGATAAAGGACGAGATGAACCTTGCCCTTTTTTCATTTCAGAAACTGGTTATCTACAAAGATCTTGAGAAAAACTCTACGGCCCTCGCCAGCCATTCGATACTGCAAAAGATGATCACGCGCTCCGGCGAGCATCATGCGGGCTTACCTAGTGATGTACGCGATCTGGACCTCGACCAGGACTTTGCTCCGGAGCATTCGCATCAGGTCGTGGACGCTGACTCTAGCCAACTCCGGGCGATTGCGGCCGTTTCCCGCGGGCATAATCTTGTGCTCGAAGGTCCACCGGGAACCGGGAAATCGCAGACGATCACTAACCTCATTGCCCAGGCTTTGTCGCACGGGAAAAGCGTGCTGTTTGTCGCGGAGAAAATGGCGGCACTTGATGTGGTGCATCGTCGATTGGTGGATGTGGGACTGGGGGAATTTTGTTTGGAGATGCACTCTTCGAAAGCCAATAAACGCGCGGTGATGCACGAGATCGGCAATTCGCTGAATGCTTCGTTACAGCGAACGGGTGTGAATTCGGTGTCAAGGGTGCGCCTTCCCGAAGTGCGTCAATTATTAACAGATTATGTAAACGCAGTTCATACAGAATACGGCGCCTTGAACCTAACGCCCTACCGAGCCGTGGGGGAACTGGCCGCGGTCATCGATGCGCCCAAGGTCGTATTGAAGAATGATATCTCTTCATACACCCAAGAACAGATCGCGACTGCAACACGCGACGCCCAAGACTTGGCGGTGATTGCGCAGGCACTGGAAACGCCTCCTTCCCGCCACCCGTGGCGCAATACGGCAAGAACTTTTTACTCTGAACAGATCCTCGACGAGATAGAAGAATTATGGCTGCAACTTCAAAAAATATTGGGCGAGGCACAGACACAGGCACAAATTGTAGAAACCAGCTACGGGCTGCCGTCAATTAAAGCACTTGCCGATATCGGGACTGTCGTCGCGATTTCATCCGTGATGGCACAGTCACCCGGCGCCCCCATTCAGGTTCTGAATAATCCAGAATGGAATACTCCCCCGCCAGATGCGATGATGCTGATCGCAAGCGGTCAAAAACTGAAGGCACTCAAGGATAAACTACTCGAAAGTTTTATGCCCGAAGTTCTCGAATACGACCCGCGGGATGACATCGCATATGTCGAACAAAAATCCTCGGGATTCTTTAGCTTTCTGGCTATCCTCGACAGTCGCTATAGATCAATAAAAAAACGGTGGTTTCTGTACCGCCGGCCGGCCTATCAGGGAACACTCATGGACCAGGCGGGTGATATGAAGGTCGCGGTTGAAATGCTCAAGGAGAAAAAGGTCTTCAAAGGTATGGAAACCCGGGGCACTCTCCTTTTTGGAGCGCTCTGGCAAGGTGTACATTCGGATTGGACCATACTCGAAAACTACGTGAAATGGGTTCTCGACTTTCGCCGGATGGTTGTGGATCACGGTTTGCGCGAGAACGCCGCAGCAACGGCTAGCCACGCTTCTCCCGATCTCGGTTCAGTGAGGATACTCGAAGATCAATTCTTCGAAATAGGGTCGTTACTCGAGAAACTAAGTTCGCTCATCGCCGCTCCGCCCGACTATTTCGCTTCGATGGACCTGAAAGGAATTGCTGTGAGGGGAAGAGAATTGTCCGAGAACTTGCTGCTTGCACCGCGGTGGGCCCAGTTCGAATCCGCCCGACAAAAGGTAGAAAGCGGCGTCGCCAGTGAGGTGCTCCCGACGGCAATAAGCGACGAGATCTCTTTCTTCGATATCGCCCGAGCGTTCAAGCGCGCTTTTTATCAGCAGTGGATCTCACAAGTGATCGAGAAGCGTTCCGCTTTGCAATCATTCCACACGCTGTCGCACGAGGAGCGGATTCGGGAATTCCGGGAATTGGATGCTCGTGTTCTGCGTGAAAACCGCTCGGTATTGATCGGTCAATTACGCGCGGGCCTCCAAGACAGTTTGCGGCGGCCGGAGATCCAGGACGGAATGCGGTTCCTCCGCGGTCAGCTGTCCAAGCAAAGAAACCTGGCACCGCTGCGCACTACAATAAAACACTCAATAGCCGCTATCCGGGCAATCAAGCCGTGTTTTATGATGAGCCCGCTGACGGTGTCTCAACTGCTAGATGATGAGGCGGACAAATTCGATTTGGTGATCTTCGACGAGGCTTCACAGCTCCCAACGGAGGACGCCGTGTGTTCGATCCTCCGGGCAATAGAGCTTGTTGTGGTCGGCGATCCAAAACAGTTAGCGCCGACTAACTTCTTTGCCGTGCAAAGCGGTCAAGTAAACACAGTCGAAGGCG
>JBGTBC010000078.1:0-23233 GCA_041749555.1 Pyrinomonadaceae bacterium
AGCGATCGCCGGCGGCTCTTCGCTAATAGCACGGGTGATCAGGTCCCTGACCTCCGGAAGCTCGAAAATATTCTCAGAAAGAACCTGAAGGAGTAGTGACGAACTATCTGATAGCACAGCATTTACCTCTGGAGCCTGCGCGATCGACTGACTTAAAGCGACCAGATCACGAGGAGTGGCGGTGCCCATATTGAGCCGCCCGATTACCCGCTCAAGGTCACTGACCTTCTTTAGCAGGAAGCGCAGCTTTTCGCGGACGATCGAATCCATCAGCTCGGTAACTGATGCTTGGCGAGTCTGGATCTCGCCTCGCTTCAAGGAAGGACGCAGCAGCCATTGCTTCAAAAGCCGCGAACCCATTCCCGTGACACACTCATCGATAAGGCCAATCACTGTATTTTTCGATCGTTCACCCCTAGATTCGAAGATCTCAAGGTTTCTAAGGGTCACGGCATCCAGGACCATGAAGTCCGCCGTTTCATAATATCGGATCTCTGATATATGACCCGCAGAGGCCCGCTGCGTGTCTTTCGCGTATCGAAGGCAAGCTCCGGCAACACCGATAGCGGCATCTTTACCGTCCAGCCCGAACGCGGTAAGTTCGTTAACGCCAAGCTGAGTCTTCAAAAGCCTCTCCGCTTCATCAAGATCAAAATCACGATCATCGATAGGTGTCAGAGTCATCGTTAGATCCGACCTTTTCGCACCCGATTCTTCAAACAGCATCACGGTTCCGACCTGACCATTGAAAGTCTGCTGAATCAATCGCTCCATTGAGCGCGGGTAAAGCAGTTCGCGTGGGCCAAACCCTTGTATCTCATCGCTCATTTTCCGAAGGGAGTCAGGGCCAGTGACCTGGGTCGAAAGGAAGTGTCCCGAGGATGTCTCGAGAAATGCCACGCCAAACGTATCGCCCTCCCCGCTGAAGGCCGCCAAATATACCGAGTCCTTTGATTCAACCAGTTGCGGATCGATAGCCGTTCCAGGAGTAATCACTCGGACGACCTCGCGCTTTACAAGCTTGGTACCTTTGCCCGGCACTTCAGTTTGGTCGCAGATCGCCACGCGATATCCCTTGCGGACCAGGCGAGCGATGTAGTTCGACGCGGCATGATGCGGTACTCCGCACATCGGTATGGGGTTGGGCGAATCCTTTTGTCGGGCGGTCAATGTTATTTCCAGCTCTCGCGAGCCAACTATGGCGTCTTCGTTGAACATCTCATAGAAGTCGCCAAGCCGGAAGAACAGAATTGTCCCCGGATAAGCTTTTTTGATCTCAAGATATTGCCGAAGCATCGGCGTTGCCGTTTCCATTGGTTGAGGTGCGTGAAACCGAGTTTAACTAAATTCTGCCAGGTTGCAAAACCTGTGTTTCCATCGGAGTATCCATTTGATATGATGAAGTTTTGTAATGTGGCAGCACAAGCCGTTTCGTTCAGGCTCAAATCATAAGGCCAAATTAATTCTTAGATTATTAGCTAAATGACTCATATGAGGTTATTTATGGGAAATATTAAAATCGGGTTGGCAGTATGTGCCTGTTTTTTTTTAACCGCTTCCGCTTTGGTTGGGCAGTCTACAGGTGTGCCATCAGACCAAGTTATTGCAACTGTGAACGGGCCTAACGACCGCTATCGTATCGGGTTTCAGGATATTCTCGAGATCCAAGTTTTCAAACATCCTAATCTGGGCCAGCGTGTGCCAGTCAGCCCCAATGGATCGATTGTACTTTTTCGTCTCGATAAGCCCGTCATTGCGGTATGCAAGACGGAAAGGGAATTGGCGGCTGAAATCGCCAGCGCCTACAAAGAGAAGTTCATCCGTGACCCGCAGGTCACAGTAGTCGTAACGGAACAGAAATCCCAGTCGATGGCAGTTCTCGGAGCGGTTGAGAAACCGGGAAATTTCTTTGTTAACAAACGGGTACACCTCCTCGAGATGTTGGCTATGGCCGGCGGGCCCAACAAGGAAGCCGGCACACGCTTGCTGGTTGCCAGAACGGGCAGCAGTTCAAACTGTCAGGACAGCAATGGAACCGGAGAACCGGATGTCGCAGTGCTCGATTATAAGATCCGGGATGTCCAGGAAGGAAAGCAGATCGTTTGGATGCATCCGGGAGATGTTGTAACGGTTTTGGATGCGGATATCGTTTATATGTACGGCAATGTCAACAAACAGGGCTCTTACAAGATACGAGAACCCATAACCCTCACCCAGGCGATCGTATCAGCCGAGGGTTTGGCACCCGCCGCAAAAAAGAACAATATAAGGATTTTGCGTCAGAGGCCCGACAGCATTGAAAGGGACGAATTTGTTTTTGACCTGAGCCAGATAGATAAAGGCAAGATTAAGGACCCGATCCTGGAACCGAATGACATCGTAGCAGTTTCGGAAGACAAGGCTAAATCGATTTTGCTCGAATTTGCAAATGTATTTAAATCGTCGGTTCCAAGTGTTCTTTACAGGATTCCCTAATTGCTTTTATGAAAGAGTCGCGAGAGATCGTAAGAACGCCTGTACCTGATCTGGATTTTGATCGTCATGTAGAAATTCCGAGTGGGGCCGGCGACCGCTATCCTTCCTATTCGTCCGTTCAGCCGAATCAGGGGCTGCAACTGCTGGACTATTGGCGGGCGATCCGTAAGAGGCTCTGGCTTGTCCTCGGCATCACTGTCCTTTTCACAACTCTGGCGGCTATTTATATGGCCCGGAAGCCGGACATTTTTCGTGCCCGATCTGTGGTTCAGGTCGATCTCGAACAAGCGAATCCGGATCTGATAACCAGCGATCGTCAGCGCCCGATACCCAACTCGGATCCTGCGTACATCAACACCCAGCTTCAATTGCTCTGGAGCGACAGCCTTTTAAGACGCGTCATCAAAGATCACAATCTCGACGCGAACAAGGACGTCCAGAAAGATCTTGGCGAAAAGGGCACTTCAGTCTGGCGCTCCTCCCTGAGGTCACTTGGGCTTGCGACCGATGAAACTGCTAAGAAGGATACGCCGCTCACAGAAATGCCCGGCGAACTCTCGCTGGGAAGTTCTGAAGAGATCGCCGAAGCCGTACGCCTGGCACCATTCGTCAAACTGATCCATGCAAATCTTGAGATCGACCCGCGTCGTGAGTCTCGCATGACGTACAAAGACACGCGGCTGATCGATATTTCAGTTCGCCACACAAATCCCATTCTTGCTGCTTTTGTAGCTAACTCCATCGCTGAGACTTTTACGATCGTAAATCAAGAAAAACGCTCCGGAACCAGTAGAAAAACGAATGATTTTCTGCAGGAGCGCATCGCGAGCTTAACTTTGGACATTCGCAATGACGAGGAAAAGCTTGTCAATCTAACGCAGGACGCGGGGATTCTAAAAACCGGAGAGGGTGAACAAACGATAGTCATCGATCGACTTTCGGGCCTGAATAAGCAGTTGTTGGATGCCGAGAACCAGCGGAAGAATGCGGAAGCAGACTATTTCACGGTAAGTCGGTCACCGGACAAGGTAAAGGCTCTAGCCGAAACCGAAGTTGCCCGATTCATCACAGAACAAGAAAACAACATACGCACACTCCGCTCGGAAACCCAGAGAAAAATAGCTGACTTAAGAAATGTAAGGATCGAAAGACTTCAACTTTTTGAAGAAGGAGCCCCTGAACTTAAACAGATCGACGATCAGATCAAAAGTTATCAGGAACTTGTAGAAAAAGCGGTATCTAATTTTCAGGCGGAGCTTGAATCTTACCGCGAGCGTGCCGCTAAAGGTATGCTCGAGAATCTTCGGACGAAATATTTGCAAGCAAAGGATCAGGAAGACAAGATCCGTGTCGATTTTAATAAGCAGTTTAACGAAGCCCAGGGGCAAAACCAGGGTGCGATAAGTATTAAACTTCTGCAGCAAAATATCGAGACAAACAAAGGGTTTCTCGACAACCTGCGAAAGCAGGTGAGCGGAAACGATGTCGCGGCGCAGGGTACAGATAACAACATTAGCGTTACCGAGATCGCGATACCACCCGATGCACCGGAAGGCCCTCGCCGATTGATGACTGTTTTTGCGGCCATGTTTCTCTCCACCTTGTTCGGAATGGGACTCGCCCTCCTTCTCGAGTATCTTGACGACACGATCGGTTCCACTGAGGAAGTAGAGAATTATTTGCAGTTGCCGGCTCTTGCAGCAATCCCTACGATGGATTCGATGCCGAAGCGTAAACTGCTTCTCGTGGGAACCAATGACGAAGAGGAGGATGATCCACATTCGCCTCTGTTGATATCCGCCGATCCCAGGTCACCTCTTGCCGAAGCTTATAGGCATCTGAGAACGTCGATTCTTTTGTCTACCGCCGGCCGGGCCCCTCGAACTTTACTTATCACGTCAAGCCTGCCGTCGGAAGGCAAGACTACAACTGCTACCAATACTGCAATCAGCCTTGCCCAGACGGGCGCAAAGGTTTTGATCATCGACGCTGATATGCGTCGGCCTCGCCTGCATGCGATTTTCGGGATAGAAAACGGCAATGGCCTGAGCAGCCTTTTGGCAAGCGAATTAAGCGAATTGGATGTTACAAAAGCTATCATCCAAGATGAGAAGACCAAGCTCTCCATCTTGACGTCAGGCCCGATCCCGCCTAATCCTGCGGAGCTGATAGGTTCCGAGCAAATGGCGGCTCTGCTTAAGCTGCTTCAGTCGCGCTATACCCATATTGTCATCGACTCCCCGCCAATTGCATCCTTCACAGACGGTGTATTGATCGCCTCGCTTGTCGATGGTGTGATTCTCGTAGTCCACGCCGGGCGCAGCTCGCGGCAAGTGGTTCGGCGTTCTCGTCAGCTTTTGCAAGAGATCGGTGCGAAAATATTCGGCGTGGTCCTGAATAATGTGAACCTTAATACCAAAGACAACTATTACTACTATCAAAGCTATTATCATCGCAACAATTATGTGTCGGGTGAAGATCAGGCAAAGTAGTATCTCGGATTGCTAGTTTTATGGCTCAACAAACCAGAATACTTGTAACTGGTGCTGGTGGCTTTATCGGCAGCCATCTCACGACATTTCTTAAAAATAGAGGTTATTGGGTCCGAGGTGTGGATATAAAGCTGCCCGAATTTGGGCCTACGACTGCCGACGAATTCCAATTGCTTGACCTGAGACGCTGGGAAAATTGCTTAAAGGCAACAGAAGGGGTTGATCAGGTATTTGCTCTCGCCGCCGATATGGGGGGAATGGGTTTTATTTCCTGTCATCATGCACAGATCCTTTACAACAATTCTCTCATCAACCTGCACACGCTCGAAGCTGCACGGGAAAATAGTGTAAGTAGGTATTTGTACACAAGCTCCGCGTGTATTTACCCGGAACATCTGCAGGAAGATGTTAATGTGCCTCCCCTTAAGGAAGCCGATGCCTATCCAGCGTATCCGCAGGATGCTTATGGATGGGAAAAACTGATCTCCGAACGGCTTTGCATGCACTATATGCAGGATTATGGGATCGAGACTCGGACCGTCAGATTTCATAATATCTTCGGCGAGAATGGTACTTGGGATGGCGGCCGAGAAAAAGCTCCCGCGGCGCTTAGCCGCAAGATCGCGAACGCCAAACTTACAGGTAACCACGAGATCGAGATCTGGGGAGACGGCGAACAAACACGCTCATTCTGCTATATCGACGATTGTGTCGAAGGCATATATCGCCTAATGCAGTCGGATTTTTCGGAGCCTATTAACCTCGGCCAGGACCGAATGATCTCCATTAACGAGCTTGCCGACATGATCGGCGAGATCGCTGGCATCGATATTGTCAAGAAACATATCGAAGGCCCACAGGGTGTCAGAGGAAGAAATTCAGACAATTCAAAACTTCGCGAAGTGCTGGGCTGGGAACCGAATATTTTGCTTGAAGACGGGCTTGCCAAAACATATCGTTGGATCGAGGAACAGGTCAGAGAAAATGTAGTGACGCCCAATCAACTCCGAGTCGCGGCCGACGTTACTGTATGAAAACCGACTTTGCGGACGTTTCGATTCAGGATGTTCGAAACTATTGGAATTCCCGGCCTTGCAACATCCGTCACTCAACAGCGGAGATCGGCACCGAAGAGTATTTCAATCAGGTCGAGGCCCGCAAGTATTTTGTCGAACCGCATATTCCCACTTTTGCAGAATTTGACAAATGGCGCGGTAAGGATGTGCTTGAGATCGGTTGCGGCCTCGGGACCGATACGATTAATTTTGCCCGTGCTGGAGCAAATGTCACGGCCATCGACCTCTCTTCCGAGTCTCTGACCCTTGCAAAACGCCGCTCCGACGTTTTTGGCCTTGCGGACAATATCCAGTTTTACGAGGCAAACGCCGAGCATCTTGCCGATTTCATTCCGCCCCAGAAATTTGATCTAGTCTATTCTTTTGGGGTAATTCACCATTCTCCAAATCCGGAAAAGATCGTCGAACATATCCGCCAGAACTTTGTCCATGCGGAATCGAAAGTAAAGATAATGGTCTATTATCGTTACTCATGGAAGGTCTTGTGGATGCTGCTGTTGGAAAAAGGGCAATTCTGGAAGTTGGATGAGATCATCGCCAAACATTCTGAGGCCCAAACCGGCTGCCCGATCACTTATTCCTATACAAGAAAATCCGCATCGAGGTTGATGGGCGATGGATTTATGATCGATAGTATTTTTGTTGACCACATTTTCCCTTATCAGATCCCGAAGTATGTAAAATACGAATATGAATTTGAGTGGTATTTCCGCTGCCTCCCAAAGTCGGTATTTCGTAGACTCGAAGAGAATTTTGGCTGGCATCTCTGCTTTGATGCGAGCGTCAAATAAATGATCCTAAAAGTTTTAGAATCAGGAGAATCATTGTAAATGCAGGAACGGATCTCAGTAATTGGTCTGGGTAAATTGGGTGCCAGTATGGCGGCTGCGTTTGCGGCGCAAGGCTTTGATGTGGTCGGCGTGGATGTAAACCAGCGTTCGATCAAATTGGTAAACGAAGGTCGGGCTCCCGTTCAGGAAACATATCTTGACGAGACGATCGCCACAAACAGAGAGCGGATCCGGGCGACCTTGAGCCACGAAGACGCTATCCTAAATTCGGACATATCATTTGTGATCGTTCCGACACCCAGCGATGAACGCGGATCATTCTCACTTCAGTATGCGGAATGGGCTTATAAGGAAATTGGAAAAGCACTAAGAAAAAAGAATTCATATCATAACGTAGTTTTGACAAGCACGGTTCTTCCCGGAGCGACGAGACAGGCGTTGGTCCCGATTCTTGAGAAGGAGTCAGGCAAGAAGGCAGGAAGGGACTTTGGGGTTTGCTATAGCCCGGAATTTATCGCACTAGGCAGCATCATCAATGATTTTTTGAATCCCGATTTTACGCTGATCGGGGAATTTGATCAGCGATGCGGTGATCAACTCGAAAATGTCTATGCACGAACTGTGCTGAACAGTGCCCCGTCCGCAAGAATGAGTCTGGAAAATGCCGAATTGACAAAGATCTCAGTAAATTCGTTCGTAACCACGAAGATAGCCTTTGCCAATATGCTGGCAGCGATCTGCGAAAACATTCCAGACGGTGACATCGATGTTGTTACAAATGCTTTAGGTATGGATACCCGCATTGGCCGCAAATACCTTACCGGCTCGATCGGCTATGGCGGGCCTTGTTTTCCCAGGGATAACGTCGCTTTATCGTTCATTGCAGACCGGCTGGGAACGGGGGCAGAACTCGCGGAAACGACTGATTCGATGAATCGGGCAATCGCGGAAAGAGCTTCTAAAAAGGTCCTCTCTTTGCTGAAGAAAGGTGCGACGGTTGCAATTCTCGGCCTGAGCTACAAACCCTTTTCTCACGTCACCGAGGAATCTCAGGGGATCTCAATAGCAAAGTACCTATCCAAAAATGGCGTGCGCGTGGTGGCTTATGATCCAATGTCCGCCGAAATGGCAATCGAGGAACTTCGTAGGGAAATCGTCGTCCTTGATTCGATCGAAGAATGCCTCGGACAGGCCGAGGCTGTCCTAATTACGACGCCTGATCCGGCCTTCAAGGCTCTGTCGTCAGAACATTTTCGAAATGAGTGGGCTAAAGTGGTGGTAGTTGACTTCTGGCGAATACTTCGGGAAAAACTCGAGGACGCTTCCCATATTCGATATATCGGAGTCGGACTCAGTGTCGACAACGCTGCGAATACAAACCGCCTCAAGTCACTTTGGTGGGGCCAGTCCGATGACGCAATGGGAATGGTCGGCGAATGAGCACTACGTCGATCCGCATCGAGATCGTGGCTCCGGTCCACAACCGAAGATCGGTCACATTGCTTTGCCTTCGAAGTCTCTCAAGGATCAACTCGGAGGGTATGGACATCCATGTGGTGATCGTAGACGACGGCTCAACCGACGGTACAAGCGAGGCGATTCGTCGAGAATTTCCCGAAGTCGAGATCATAAGCGGTAGTGGTGATCTTTGGTTCACGGAAGGAACCAATGTTGGCGTTCGGGCAGCTCTCGCCCATGATCCCGATTTCATACTAATGATCAACGACGATGCCGTTTTTGATCAGGACTCGTTGAAATATATGGTGGGGACCGCGACACGATATCCCCGCTCGATCATAGGTTCCTTGCTTTTGCTTTGGGATACGCCTCATCGTCTTTTTCAGGTTGCCCCTGTATGGGATACCAGGCTCGGCGGTTGGCGTCATTGGTACACTCAAACCGTTTGGACAATCCCACAAAAGCCGTGGGATGTCGACCTGATCGTCGGTAACTGCGTATTGGTACCGGCAAAAGCATTCCGTGAAGCAGGTTTGATGGATTCAAGGCGATATCCTAATTTTGGCGACGCTGAATTCACGCCGCGGTTGAAACGGCTAGGGTGGAGGTTATTGATCGACCCTCGTGCACGGGTTTTCTGCCAGCCGAACGCCATTCCGCCTCGTATAAGGAAAATGGGCATCAATACCTTGTTTTCAGCGTTGATCTTAGACCTCGGCAACCCTCACAATCTACGCCGAAGGTTTTATGCGAATCTGGACGGAGCCCCATCGAAATTTCAGGGCTTTCTGGCCTATTTAATCTTCCTGGCCCGGCTGACCACTGGAAATCGTAACGAAACCGGCATACGAAAGCGGATACAAAACGAAGAGCCGCTAAGCAAAATATTCGCTTCGGCCGTTGTCGATGACTAGAACAAAGCGAAAAGTTATTTTTCTTTGGACCTATGTCGAATGGGGCGGAGCCCAGATCTATCTGATGCCGATAATGAGGGAGGCGATGCGCGAATACGATGTCGTGGTTGCTCTGCCGCGAAGCTCTTCGCCCCAAATAATTGGGTTTTTAGAGCAGATCGGTGTCCAATTGGAATTACTGGATTTTCATCTGGATTCCAAACCCGCATTGACAATAAAACGAAGAATTCAACGGCGTTTGAATCGCATCGCAACGGAAATAAGGACATTTCGTTGGTTGAACCAATTTGATCTAAGCGACTGCGTTCTGCATCTGGAAATATCGGCGTGGCAATCATGGCAATTTTTGACGCTGTTGTCCTTTCGAAAGGCGAATGTGTTTGTTTCTATGCACAATGCGCTGCCGGCCGTGCCGCGGTGGCGCGTTCTCTTATGGAAGACTCGTTTACATTTTGTTTCTCGTTTGCCTGGGTTTCATATAATTCTTTCCAATCAGGACACCAAGAACAAACTGAAAGGATGGGTCGAAGATGGTTTCTGGAATAAGATAAAGATCGTTTATACAGGCATTGATCCGTCCCAAATATCAGAAGCGAGCGGAGCAATGCTCGATAAGCCCGGGGTGCTGAGTGAACACGGAATACCGAATTCCAAATTCATTGTGCTATGCGTGGCACAGTTTATCGACCGCAAGGGCAGGTGGACGTTTCTCGATGCCGCTAAAATAATTACGGCAGCTTCGCCTGACTTCACATTCGTCTGGGTCACGCCGGAATTGCCGGACGATGCCGAACAGGCCATTGTAGATTCGTACAACCTAGGCGACCGCTTTCAGCTGGTCTTATCTGATACGATCGGCACGTCGAGGATAGAAATACTCAAGTTTTTCCGGATCGCGGACATCTTCGTTCTAGCCAGTTTTGTCGAAGGGCTTCCGGGGTCGCTGCTGGAGGCTATGGCGATGGGGCTTCCCTGTGTCTCAACGAATGTAAACGCGATACCCGAAGCTATCAAGAACCTTGATACGGGTATTATTATTGAGCCGGGCGATCCCGCTAGACTTGCGCACGCAATTAACTTACTCGCCGAAAACCACGAATTAAGGCTGTCCATTGCAGAAGCCGGAAAAAGGTTCGTACTGAATAATTTTGATCAGAATATCGCCTCACGGATCGCGATAATTGAGTATGACAAGTGTTTTGAGCGATCCTCAAGAGAATAACGCATTAAAACTGATAATATTCTGCAGATGCATAAAGACTTCGACCTAATACAGAGGCTAGATCTGATAAAAGAATTATGCGCGGGTAAAAGCGTTCTCCACCTCGGGTGCACGAATTACCCATATACTGAAGACTCGATCCGCGACAATTCTTTGCTTCATTTCGAGCTGGAGAAGATATCGAAAGACCTGTGGGGCATCGACAGCGACCAGGCAGGAATTGACGTATTGGTTTCTCACGGATCTAAGCAGATCGTGCATGGTGATCTGGAAAAACTCGAGGAATTACAGCTAGATGGCCCTTTTGACGTTATTCTGGCCGGCGAAATGATCGAGCACTTGAATAACCCTGGGCTTTTTCTCCAAGGTGTAAGCACCCTTATGGGCCGCGACACTATTCTGATCATAACAACCATAAATGCATATTGCGGGATGAGATTTCTTTACTATGGCGTGCGAGGTAAACGGGGAAAGTTTGAACCTGTACACCCGGACCATGTCGCCTACTATTCGTACTCCACGCTCAAGCTTTTGCTCGAACGGCATGGATACAAAATAGATCATTTTCTGTTTTATGATGTCGGCAGAGAACATCGCTTGCATAACAGGTGGTTTCTAAATATTGCCAATGACGTTTGCGTAAGGTTTGCTCCTCAATGGGCTGACGGCGTTGTCGCGGTTTGCAGACTGCCGGCGGATTAGTGTTTTCTACCCGTTATTCGGGTTTTTGTTGAGATCCGACGTGTCATTGATCGGACCGTCGCCGGAATAGCCTTACCTTACCTTGTTCAAAATATGGTTGGTTATCGAATGTAGCGGTAATCATCTCGTCGAGCTTTTCGTCACGTCCATAAGCAACAAGGACATCGATCCTATGAGCTTCGTCGTGGAAGCACTTTCTTAATACTTCGATTTTAAGATTTGCTTCATCGATCGTTGCTCCATAGGCCAAAACGTTGGAAGTAGTCAGATCCAACACAAACGACTTCGCTATCAGGTCTTTCATCTTGACCGGGAAAAGATAATGGGCCATTTCATAGTTGTCCCATACCAGCTGATCCTTGCCAAAACCAGTGTAGTTTACAGCCTGGGCAGCCCATTCCGAACGAAATCGCGGCTTTTGGTCAAGCACAGTTACTGATGCAATATTTTTACTTTGATCTATTTTATTTAGAGCCGAGATATAATCCGCGGTTGCTGCTTGATTATCTAATGCGTAATCCCATGTGGCCAGCACTTGGAACATCACCGCGAAACTAAGACAGATCGCAGCCAGGAATTTCAACAGAGAGCCCTTTTCGATCCGTAAAACCGGCACGACAAGAATGAGCCCGATCAGCACCAGCCGTTCGCGCAAAATGCTGCCGTTGTTAAGGCCGAAATCGTCTGGTCCAAACATTGCGGCCAGAAAGGCACCCAACGAAAGTAGTGCAAATGGAAAGGCCATTCTGGACAAGACCTCCTTTCTGAAAGGGCCGAGAAGTGTAGCCGTCGTCAATATAATGAACGCTATTGCGACCCAAAGGCCCGGAGAGAACACTACCAGCAAATTGTTTTCAAGGTCGGTAAACGGCAAGGTTTTTCGGCTGATGATTGCGAAAGGGTCGGCCGAATGAAACCTCATTGCCCAGTTCGACACAGACCAACCGTCGGACAGGTTCCGCCATACAGGAATAAGGGCCTCCCCGGATATTGTCTGGATTCGATAAATAATCAGTAAAGGGAGTGTGGAGATTACGGACAATGCCGTCCGCACGATTGCACTCTTGCGGGTTTCAGGCTCACAAAAAAATGATAGAAAGACTAGGCTGCCGGCAAGGGCCACAAAGGCCACGAGGTGGCTTATGAATACTAATCCAAGCAAAACCGATAAGCCGACACCGCGAGACAAACTCATCTTTGATCGCCATCGAATATATAAGCTGAGACCGAATGCGAATCCCACCAGGCCGAGCATGAAATTGTATGAGCCAAGAAACCACAACCAGTTAAGTCCCAAAATGAATCCGATCAGTGTCGAAACGAAGATGTCCGTTCCGACCAATGATCGCCGCAACCACACCACACCGGCCGCGACCCCGATCAAGGTAACCGACAGCATTATTTTCGTCACAATGTTCGGAGAGAAGATCGTCAGCAGAGGAACCATCATCCAGTGACCGATAGAATTCGGCACAAAAATTGAATTGAGAGTGTAAACTTCTGAATAGAACGTGTTGCCGGAGAGTAATTGAAGCATGATGGACGACGCATTTACATGGGCCGAGCCATCCTGGCTAATGAAATAGGGAACGTACCAGATCGGGCTGATCACGGCGACTGAGATCAGAAGAAAAAATATCCCTGGGTGCCCCAAATGCAGTTTCCGAATCTCCATAATGAACGATGGTTAATTATGCAGGTCCACCCGTAGCTTTCCAAATCCGGTTTGAGTATGAAGTATGCTGGATTCTTCGGTTCGCATAAATCCTTTCAATTTGGATTGATAATGTTTTAGACTAAGATTTCACTTCAAGTGCCTGCGTCTTTCTTCAGGATGAATTAATGAATCAGCTGCAGCTCTATCAACCCTCCGCCCTGGCTAGGAAATCTCCAAACCTGCTCTATGGAATAGCCGTACTTTGGGGCATCGGTCTGATCGCCGCTATCGGATTCCTCGTACTGTACGATATCGATGATCGCGATCCGTCGCACAAATTGTACCTGATCCCATGGGCTCTGCTTGTGGGCGGTGTTACTCTAGCTCCTGCTATCTACTTGTTTATGAAGGGGCGCCTCGACCCCTTTCATCCATTGGTGTTCCCGAGTTGGTCGTATTTCTTTCCGGCGTTTTTTGTAGGCGGATTACTGATCGCCCTCGGTATAGTGGAACCATTTTATCTGCTTTTTGTAGAGGATGAGCGTAGCAATCTCCCTTTGACTTTGTTTTACGTAAGTCTCGGATATCTCGGCATAATCGCCGGTTTCGCCTTGCCGATCGGAAAGAAAAGCGGTCAACGTATCGCAGCCTGGCTGCCAGAATGGAATTGGAATCCGGCCTCGATACCATTGCCCGGTCTGTTATTGCTGGTGTTTGGCGTTTTTAATACGATTTTCGCGTTTTCACAAGCGATCTTTGGTTTTCAACAGGTTTCTGAACGAGGGATTTTTGACGGGATCATAAGTGTGCTCCCGCTATTTTGGATTCAGGCAAATTTCCTTTTATGGCTATACGTGTTCCGCTCAAAAGCGTGGAATTCGATGCAGTTTTTAGTTATCGGAGTACTTATTGCGACTTCTTTTGGTCGATCGGCATTTCAGGGAAGTCGGGGAGGATTCTTACAGATCATCATCGCAATTGCCTTCGCCTATGTGCTATCCGGGCGGAAAATATCGTTCAAATTTGCGTCCATCGGAACCTCTGTAGCGGTAATTGCCATCGTGTTTGGCATGATCTACGGAACGACTTTTCGGCAACTTAAGGGTGATCAGGAAGCCCTTGCGTTTGATCGATATGCTGACGTTGTTGCCGCAACTTTTGAGAACGTTGGAAAGCAGGACATTACTTCAAGTCTTTTATTCGGGTTCTCTAGTCTAAGTGACCGGGTTGACGCCGTCACTCCGTTGGCAGTTGTGGTATCAAATTATGAGAGACATGCCGCTACTGAGGAGCTTTACGGTATCAGCAATAACATTTTCACCGACACTGCCGTGTTTTTTGTGCCCAGGATCGTCTGGCCTGATAAACCTGTCGGTATCGAACCCCGTAAGTACGCAGAACTTTACTTTGGTTTTGGTGAAAATTCATTTACTATCACTCCGATCGGTGATCTGCTCCGTAACTTCGGGCCTCTGGGCATCCCATTAGGAATGGCCTTGTTCGGTATTCTTATGAGGGTTATTTACTCGGCACTCCATGAGAACCAACCCTTTTCTTTCTGGCGGGCAACTCTCTATTATATGATTGTTACTTCAGTTCTATATGAAGGCACCTATGGTCTGATATTGCCGGGAATCATTAAAACAGCATTCGTAGCGATCGCCGGACTTTTGATTATCAGGCTTGCGATCGGTCCAGGCAGTAAGGTACCTTCGACCTCGGTAGCAGGCTTATAGTCACTAGAACGCTTTTTTATGGAATCCGTTGTTTTTACAAACGGCTGTTTTGACATTATTCATGCGGGACATGTTGACCTGCTGAATCGAGCCCGGGCCCTGGGCAGCAAGCTGATCGTTGGCATTAATAGTGACGAGTCCGTACGTTCAATTAAAGGACCGGACCGGCCTTTCCAATCCGAAGAATCTAGAAAGGAATTGCTCCTAGCTCTGTCCTCTGTAGACGAAGTAATTATTTTTGACGAACTTAACCCCGAGAAGTTGATCAAGGACCTTAAACCCGACGTTTTAGTAAAAGGCGGGGATTGGTCCGCAAAGGAGATCATTGGTTCGGACTTTGTATTGTCCTATGGCGGCAAGGTCGTAAGCTTGCCGTTAAAAGAGGGCTTCTCGTCAAGTAACATCGTCGAAAGAATAAGAAATCGGCATACCGACAAAGTGGAAATCCAGGGTTCCTTAATAGCATCTTCGCTGAAGGAACACGCGGCTCTTTTTGCTGCTATCTCCGTTAACTGCGTCGCGTCAATCGAACAGTGCGCGAATCTGTTAATGGAGATATTCTCTTCAGGAAGAAAGGTCCTTATCTGCGGAAATGGCGGAAGTGCAGCCGATGCTCAGCATATCGCTGCTGAATTTGTCGGTCGCTATGAGACGGAACGGCGGGCTCTTCCGGCCATTTCGCTTACGACCGATACCTCTGCACTTACGGCCATTGCGAATGATTATGGCTTCGAGAGGGTCTTTTCGCGTCAGGTTGAGGCGTTGGCGAATCCCGGCGATTGTTTGATCGCGATCAGCACGAGTGGGAATTCGCCAAACGTCATAGCGGCAGTTATGGAAGCGAGGAAACGTGGATGCAAAATTATCGGTATGACCGGTCAAAGTGGAAAAAAGTTGGCCGCTCTCTCCGATGCTTGCATCTTAATTCCTTCAAACCGAACTGCACGCATCCAGGAAGCTCACATTACGATCGCCCATATTTGGTGTGAGATGATCGATAGCAGGATCGCCGTTCAGACATGAAATCTAATGCAGCCTCTCGACAACTTCTCAAACACTAAGGTCCTAATTGTTGGCGACGTGATGCTCGACCGATATTGGTGGGGAAGTGTCGGACGCATTTCGCCCGAGGCCCCGGTTCCGATAGTTCGATTGGACCAAACAACTCTGTCTGCTGGAGGAGCGGCGAATGTGGCAGTTAATGTGGCGGGGTTAGGGGCCACCCCCTTACTGCTGGGTATCGTTGGGATCGACATCGAGGCCGATTCTATCCGAGGTATTCTGACAACCTCAGGTGTGGATTCTCATAACCTGATCGGCGTCGAAAACCGACCCACGACCGTTAAGACCCGCGTCATTGCCCATAGCCAACAAGTGGTCCGGATAGATCAGGAATCAGATGACCAAATTGGAAAGGACGTCGAAGTACAGATCGAAAGTCGCATTAAGAGCCTCGTCACTGAGGCAGATGCGATAATCCTTTCAGATTATGCGAAGGGCCTTCTGACAGATCGATTACTTTCCATGTTAATTAGGTCTGCGCAGGAAGCCGGAAAGGCGGTTTTGGTGGATCCTAAAGGCAAGGATTACCGGAAGTATCAAGGTGCTACCCTAATCACGCCTAACCGCAGAGAGGCGGCTGAGGCTTGTAACTTGATCGAAAGCTCACCGTCGATCGTCGACATCGCCGGGAATCAGTTGTTAGCTGAACTCGATCTGGAATCGTTGCTCATCACGCAAGGCGAAGAGGGGATGACACTGTTTCGACGAAACCAGGATGTCAAACATTTTCCAACTGCGGCTCGTCAGGTTTATGACGTTACAGGAGCCGGTGACACGGTGATCGCTACGCTTGCAACAGCTCTGGGGGCAGGCAGCAACCTGGATACAGCCACCCGGATCGCAAACGCGGCCGCCGGCATTGTCGTCGAGCAAATTGGAACCACGGCGATCGCCATAGAGGATGTTCGAAATGCGGTGAACGGATGGCTTGAGGCAAAACGGTAGATCTTGGATTTCCAGAATATTCTAATTTTTAGGATCGGCCACCTGGGAGATACCGTGGTGGCATTGCCAGCTTTATGGGCATTGCGTCGGCGTTTCTCGTCATCTCGTCTAACATTGCTTACAAATCTCGACAAAAGAAATCCGCATTATGTTTCTCCTGCATCCGTTTTGCCCGCAAAAGGACTTGTGGATGATTTTATTGCGTATCCTACCAATTTAGACATTCCCGGTCGGGCGGCGGCGTACCTGCAATTGGCCAGGGAAATCAGACGTCGAAGGTTCGATTCGATTATCTACCTGATGCCTCGAATGAGATCCAGGCAGCAGGTCGCCAGGGATCGGATGTTCTTCCGACTATGTGGCTTGGTCGATCTGCGGGGAAGTGAGTTTCTTTTGGATAATCGTCTTGATCTGCCGGTGCCCGGACACTCGCAGAGAATCGAATCGGAGTCGAATTTTCTACTTCGGTTATTAGCGGATACCGGCGTTGAAGTTAATACATGGGAAACGGAGCTTCTCTTGACTGAAAATGAAGTTGCTGCCGCAAAACAGTCGCTCGGCTTTGCCGCCAGCAGTCCGTTCGACGGCAAGTTTATTGCAGTTGGCCCTGGCGCAAAGTGGGAATCAAAGATGTGGAGTGAAGACCGGTATGGTGAAGTGGTTGCCGAACTAGTCCGTAAATATGATTGCCACCCGATCGTATTCGGGGGAGAAGAAGATATGGAGAAAGGTCAATGGATGATCCGGAAATGGGGAAGAGGCTCGAACGCTGCCGGCTTGCTTAGTGTTCGTGAGTCCGCAGCCATCTTGGGCGAATGTATTCTCTATGTCGGAAATGACACAGGAACAATGCATCTCGCGGCTTCGATGGGCACGCCATGCGTCGCCATTTTCTCTGCGATCGACTGGATTGGAAAGTGGGATCCATTCGGCGAGAATAACAGGATATTTCGCAGTTCGTTCGAGTGCAAAGGCTGTGAATTCGGTAAGTGCGCTAACCAAAAACAGTGTATGGAATTGATAAATACGGATGAGGTGTTTCGCGCATGCTGCGAGATCATCGAAGGTCGTTAGATGAGGCGGACTATCTCGTTAATTAACCTAAAATATGGTGATATGGCGGTTTGACGTGAGGGCTGAGAGAGGGAATTAACACGATGAGAGTCTTGGTGATCGGCGGGACAGGAATGCTCGGCCACAAATTGGTTCAAACGTTGGGAGACGGCCTGGAAGCTTGGACCACGATCCGACGACCCTTTTCGGAGGTTGAACGATTTAACATCTTTGATCGCCGCCGGACGGTAGAGAATCTTGACGCACTGGATGACGGTGCACTGCGTTCCGCGATCGATTTTATCCGACCCGACGTGGTCGTCAACGCAGTTGGAGTGATCAAGCAGGTGCCCGCCGCACACGATTCCGCTGAGATGATCAAGATCAACGCCGTTCTTCCACATACGCTTGCATCCATGTCCCGCGACTACGATTTTCGGCTGATCTGTATAAGCACCGATTGTGTTTTTTCGGGCAAATCCGGTGACTATCGTGAGGACGACCCGCCCGATGCCGTGGATCTTTATGGCGAGAGCAAGCATACCGGCGAGGTTACGGATGAAAACTGTTTGACGCTAAGGACGTCCATGATTGGTAGGGAACTTGACACCTGCCATAGCCTTTTGGAATGGCTGCTTTCTAATCGGGGCGGGGAGGTGAAGGGTTATGTCAACGCTATCTTTTCAGGCTTTTCAACTATTGCCCTCGCCGGGATCGTCTCCAATATTGTCAAAGACCATCCATCTCTCTCGGGTCTTTATCATGTATCAAGTGAACCCATATCGAAGTATGAGCTTCTGAACAATCTGGACCGCTATTTCAATGCCGATATACAGATCATTCCCGACGATACGCTTAAGATCGACCGAAGCCTTAATTCTGAAAGGTTTTGGGAGCTTACTGGTCTAAGGCGGCCTTTGTGGCCCGAGATGATCAAGGAAATGGCCGATGACCCGACACCTTACGATGAGTTTCATCGCAAAATTTGACGCGGATATATTTCGAGTTTTCATCGTGCGGTGCTAGTATTTACTTTTCTTTAAGGTCTGATTAAAGGGTATTGAATGAACGAATTAGAAGGAAAGAGAATTCTCGTCACCGGCGGAACTGGATCACTGGGCCAGATACTCGTCAAGCGTATCCTTAATGGCGAGATGGGTAAGCCGGCACAGATAACCGTGTTCTCCCGCGATGAGGCAAAACAGCATTTTATGCGTCTCGAGTATTTGCATCGAGAGGTAGCGACTGACGACGTTATATACGAGAATGCAGGCGACACATTGAATTTCAGGATCGGCGATGTGCGTGATTACCCGGCCGTGGTCGCGGCCCTGCGTGAGGTAGATATAGTATTCAATGCTGCCGCTTTGAAACAGGTGCCCGCATGTGAATATTTTCCATTTGAGGCGGTTCTGACCAACGTCCATGGTCCCGAAAACATCGTCAGGGCCATTCGCGAAAATAATCTTCCGGTCGAGGTTGTCATTGGCATATCGACAGATAAGGCGGCAAAGCCCATCAACGTCATGGGTATGACGAAGGCTCTGCAGGAACGGATACTTGTCGAGGGAAATCGGTCCTGCCCAGACACACGTCTTAATTGCGTCCGCTTTGGCAATGTAATGGCATCGCGAGGCTCTGTCATTCCGTTTTTCGTTAACCAGATCGAAAAGAATCTGCCCATCACCATCACTCTGCCTGAAATGACCAGGTTTCTATTGAGCCTCGACCGCGCGGTTGACACAATATTTGAAGCGGTGCGAAATCCTAGTCGCGGCGGTACATTTGTCTCGAAAGTAGCGTCGGCCAAGATCACCGATATTGCCAAGGTCCTTATGGGTGACAAGGAGCTTCCGCTCGTTTTCACGGGCATTCGCCCGGGCGAAAAGGTCCACGAGATAATGATCTCGGAAGAGGAATGTTTCCGAACCGTAGAGTGCGGCGACTATTTCAAGATCTTGCCCGTTCTGCCGGAGCTTAGAGAAGAACATGACTACGCTCCGGCTCTGGAGTCGGAATATTCGTCAAAAGACAACAATCTCTCGATCGACAGCCTGCGTGAGCTGCTGCTTAAATCCAGTACGGATATCAAGCACTTTATGGCCAGGGCTCATTAAGCCGTACCAGCGGCCAAGTATATGAAGATTTTAACTATTTTCGGTACGCGTCCGGAAATAATCAGGTTAAGCCTGGTAATGAAGGTGCTCGACCAGCATTGTGAGCATATAACCGTCCATACGGGCCAGAACTACGATGAGAGCCTGAGCGATGTCTTTTTCAGGGACCTCGAGATTCGCACGCCTGACATTAACTTGGGCATCAAGTCTAGATCATTCGGTGATCAGGTCGGGCAAATACTCTCAAAGACCGACCAGCTCTTTGAATCGGAAAAACCAGACCGGGTGCTGATCCTCGGAGATACTAACAGCGCCTTATCAGCGATCCCGGCAGCGCGGCGGCAGATACCGGTTTTTCATATGGAGGCGGGAAATCGATGTTTTGATGATCGTGTTCCAGAAGAGATCAACCGGCGGATCATTGACCATTCTAGCTCCGTTTTGCTGCCCTATACCGAACGAAGTAAAGAGAATCTTGTTCGAGAGGGAATCGAATCCGACAGGATCTTTGTAACAGGTAACCCGATCAAAGAGGTCCTGGACACATTTGCCGACAGGATCGAAGCCAGTGAAGCAATGAAAGATCTCGGGGTGAAGCCATTTGAATATTTTCTCGTCACGCTTCATCGGGCAGAAAACGTGGATATCGAAAAACGGTTATCAAGTATTTTCAAGGCATTAGGCGATGTAGCCACAAAATTCGCCAAAACGGTCCTTGTGTCCGTCCACCCGCGAACGGCTGAAAAACTAGCGGCCTTTGGCATCAAACCAGGATCGTCTAGTATTCGGCTCCTCAGATCTCTCGGTTTTTTTGATTTTATTAAACTGGAAAAAAATTCACTTGCGGTTCTGACCGATAGCGGCACTGTTCAGGAGGAATGCTCGATCTTCGGCATTCCGAATGTAACGCTGCGGGACGTGACGGAAAGGCCGGAAACACTCGAATGTGGCAGTAATATTCTGGCCGGTGCCCGCGTTGATTCTATTGTAAGCGCAGTAGAACTGGCGATCTCGCAGCCGGCAGCATGGGCCCCGCCAAGAGAATATCTCGTCGAAAATGTCTCGCAGACCATCAGTAAGATCATCCTTGGGTATTTAAGCCGAAGGATCCACCACTGATTCATCCAGCTGATCTCTCAATAAGAATGAAAAAGAGGATTCTTATCTTTTGCGAATTCTACTTGCCGGGGTATCGAAGCGGCGGCGGTATGTGGACCGTCGTAAATCTCGTCGATCAATTTTATTCTAAATATGATTTCTTCATTATTACCAGAAACTATGAAAGCGTAGGCCATACAGAACCGTTCGATTCGGTCAAAACAGGGGAATGGAATCAGGTACAAAACGCCCAGGTATACTATTTTCAGCGAGGAGAACTTTCAACGGCCGCAGCGGCCTCGCTGGCCGCATCAGTTAGGCCCGATGTGATCTTGCTTAACAGCGCATTCGGCATGCCGGGATTAAGGTTTTTGAACGCGCGTCGAAAGCATCTCGTCCCGGATATACCTGTTGTCTTGGCACCATGTGGCGAGCTGGGAAGCGGGGCTTTGTCGATCAAGCCGTTAAAAAAGCGGCTTTTCTTACGATATGCAGAATTGGTCCACCTTTATAGCGACGTCATCTGGAAAGCCTCATCTGATGCTGAAAAAAATGAGATCCGAGCCATTATGGGTGACAATGTCGAAGTCTTAGTTGCTCCGGATCTGGTCCCCAGGACCATCCTGCCGGGATATTCTCAAACATCGAAACCGAAAAAGGAACCTGGCAGTGTCAATTTCGTCGTGGTGTCACGGATCATGGCAAAAAAGAATATTCATTTTTTCCTCGAATGCCTACGCGAGGTAAAAAGCGGTGCCGTAACATTTGATATCATTGGCCCGCTCGAGGACATGGCTTACTGGAAGCGGTGCGAGGCCGTGATCTCTGGGCTTCCCGGGAACATCCAAGTGAATGTTGTCGGCCCCCTCGAACAGCCCGAGGCCCTTGAACGCGTCTTTCGGAGCCATTTCTTTGTATTGCCGTCGTTAAGTGAAAACTTCGGATACGTTCTTATCGAAGCCCTTGCCGCCGGGTGTCCGCTGCTGATCAGCGATCAAACCATGTGGAACGACCTTGAACAGCGGGGTGTCGGCTGGACGATCCCGCTTGATCGCAAAGATATCTATGTCCGGCAAATAAAAGAGTGTATCGATATGGACGATAGGCTCTTTTCGAAAATGTCTGCTGCTTCGCGGGGATTCGCTCTCGAATGGCTGGCCGATCCTTTCTCCGAAAAGGCGATGGATTCAGTTTTGGAACGGGCACTCAAGGGTTCCAGACAAGGTGCATCGAATGAATAGCTCCTCCATAGAAGGCTGTAAAGTCAGCCGCGAGAACACCCTTTGGGTCGTTACTGAACTTTATTATCCGGAGTTGACGTCAACTGGATACTATCTAACTACTATTGCCGAGTCGTTGGCGGTTGACCGGAAGGTTAAGGTATTGGCAGGACAGCCGACCTATTCGGCTCGGGGCCAGCACGCTCCTAATCATGAATTGAGGAATGGCGTCGAGATCATTCGGGCCTGGGGCACAACCCTCGACAAGAATGTCCTGCCATTCCGCTTGCTAAATATGGTTACCTTAGCGATATCCATATTTATTAAGGCTCTTTTTCAGTTCAGACTGCGTGATCAAGTGCTTGTCGTCACCAATCCCCAGAGCCTGCCAGTGACGACCGCGTTGGCCGCATTGCTGCGAGGAGCAAACTACAGTCTGCTCGTCCACGACAGCTATCCCGAGATCCTTATCGCAGTCGGGGCCCTAAAGCCCGAGTCGCTTATCGTCACGACAATAAACTTAATAAAACGTTGGGTTTAAAAACACGCGGCCAGAATCATAGTAATGGGCCGCGACATGAACGACCTCTTTCTACAGAAAACGGCCGGCTTGGATGTGTCTATCGTCACGATACCCAATTGGGCCGAACTTGATTCCGTTTATCCGGCTGAACGTGAAAATAACAAGCTTCTTAGTGATCTTGGGCTCTCAGAGAATCTTGTCTTCATGTTCGCTGGCAATCTTGGACATCCGATCGATGTTAAAACGCTTGTTGAGGCCGCCGAAAGGCTTGTCGACACACCGACGATCCATTTTATATTCATCGGGTCCGGTGCAAAGCGAAAATGGCTCGAAGATCGTGTCCGCCTTAAGGCCCTGGGCAACGTGACGATTCTCCACGAACGTCCCCGCAGCGAACAACAGGAATTCCTGAATGCCTGCGACGTCGGCTTAGTTTCCTTAATACACGGGATGAAAGGGGCCGCCATGCCAAGCAAGACCTATAACATCATGGCCGCCGGAAAGCCGATCCTTGCACTGACAGAGCCCGGCTCGGAGCTCGCTAGAATGATCGACGAAGAAGATATGGGTTGGTGGGTTACATCTGGTGACCCTGACGCACTTTATACCATAATTAAGTATATCTCCGAACATCGCGAAGATCTTCGCGATCGCGGAAATAGGGCTCGATCCGCGGCAATGGCCAAATACTC
>JBGTBC010000079.1:0-1765 GCA_041749555.1 Pyrinomonadaceae bacterium
TTTGCACGAAAAAGACGGCCTTTTCAGCCGTCTTTAAGGATTATCTGTTGAACTGCCGGTCAAACTAGGCAAACCACGATTCCATGATCGAGTCCTGTAAAATGATCGTCTGGTCCCGTTCCGGGCCGGTAGAGATTAGGCCGATCTCGACGCCGATCTGGTCTGAAAGAAACAGGACGTAATTTTGGGCTTTTTCGGGCAACTTATCGAAGTCAGTGGTACCGACGGTATCGGCCATCCAGCCGGGAAGCGTTTCATAGATCGGTTTTATTGCCCGCAGCTCGCTCGAAACGGCGGGGAATGTATCTATGCATTCACCATTGATCTCATAACCAACGCAGACCTTAACATCCTCGAGGGCGTCAAGAACATCGAGTTTGGTTAGTGCGACCGAATCAAACCCATTCAGCTCGGCCGCGTAACGGGTCGCGACCGCGTCGAACCATCCGCATCGCCGCGGGCGCATGGTGACGGAGCCATATTCATTGCCTCGCTGACGGATAAGGTTCGCCATATCTTCTTCTTCAGCGATCATCTCGGTCGGAAACGGGCCTTCGCCAACACGCGTTGCGTAGGTACGGACGATGCCGAGAACACCGGTAATATGATGAGGCGGAATACCCGCGCCGACTGCGGCCCCGCCCGAAGTTGGGTTGGACGAGGTAACATATGGGTAGGTACCGTGATCGACGTCAAGAAGCGTGGCCTGGGCACCCTCAAGCAGGATTTTTTTGTTGGCTTTTTTTGCTTCGGACAGAAAATGTGACGTTTCGCAAACGAAGGGCCTGAGGCGTTCAACAAGCGGCGTGATCTCTTCGAGGATCTCATCAGACCGCAAAGGTTGATTGCCGAATAAGACAATTATCCTATTTGCTTCCTCCAGATTACGCTCGATACGAAGCTTTAAGATCTCGGGCGACATTGCATCGGCTACCCGGATACCGCGGCGCCCAGCCTTGTCCTCATAAGCCGGACCGATCCCGCGAAGTGTCGTGCCGATCTTTTCATTGCCCAGCCGTTCCTCCGATGTGTGGTCGAGGGCACGGTGGTACGGCATTATAAGATGGGCCCGCGACGACACTTTTAGCCGCTCCGGTGTCACCGAAATTCCCTTCTCGGCGATCTGATCCACCTCTTCGAAAAAGGCCTTAGGATCGATCACCATACCGTTGCCTAGCACGCATATCTTGTCAGGATGAATTATGCCAGACGGCAAAAGCCGTAAGACGAAAGCCTTTTCACCTACGTAAACGCTGTGCCCTGCATTATGGCCGCCCTGATAACGAGCAACAATATCAAAACGGTCCGCCAGCAGATCGACAACCTTTCCTTTTCCCTCATCGCCCCACTGGGCTCCGATAATGACGATAATCATACAGACTAATTGAGAATTTAGAATTTAGAATTGAGAATTGAGAATTGAAAGATGAGAATCATTCGTTGATTCCGTTTGGCCAGTCTCCCTGATCCTGATCATTCGCCACTTTAACCTTCACGCTTTCCATTCGGACGCCAGCAAGCCGTAAATGGCAAAATCATGCAAACGTCCGTTCCGCATTTCGCTTTGCCGGAGCGTGCCTTCTAAGGTGAATCCAAAACGTTTCGGAATAGCGGAGCTTCGGGCATTTTCTGTCGAACACCTGATCTCGATCCGGTTCATTCGTAATTCTCTAAAGGCATAGTTTATCAGGAGGCGGCAAGACCTCGAAATGATGCCGCGGCCCTCGTACGATCTATCGATCCAATAGCCGATCTCCGTACTACC
>JBGTBC010000080.1:0-3919 GCA_041749555.1 Pyrinomonadaceae bacterium
CTTCCTGGCCCGGTATTTTGGATCCTTCCTGGCCCGGTATTTTCGAGCCCTCCTGACCGGGAATCTTCGAACCTTCCTGACCCGGTATTTTCGAACCTTCCTGACCTGGTATTTTTGATCCTTCCTGACCCGGTATTTTCGATCCTTCCTGACCGGGAATCTTTGAGCCCTCTTGGCCCGGTATTTTGGATCCTTCCTGGCCCGGTATCTTTGAACCTTCCTGACCTGGTATTTTCGAGCCCTCCTGCCCCGGTATCTTAGAACCTTCATGGCCCGGTATCTTTGTTGCCCCGTTTGCCGCGACGGAAAATGCGGCTGGAGATTCATGGTATATGATCCCGGAATTGTATCTGTATCTTGATCCGGGCAATGCATCGGGCGTAAGCGGTGCGGACCGGCGGAGCGCCACTTCGTTCAGATATTTCTTTAGAAAGCCATTCCAGTAGAACTTACGGCTGCCGCTCTCTTTCGCGAACCACAGGCTTTGATAATTCTTTCGCGACGCCTCATAGCACTCTCGCGACCATGGAAAGAAGACCGATATACCGTTCGAATACTGGTAATGCCCGCCGCTGAACCCGCTGAGTATCACGGCTTTCTTCAATTCGCCAAGCACGGTTCGGCAGGCGTCCTGTACGTTATGCAGCAGAACCAGATCGTCACCATCGCCAAGTTCTTCCGCCACGAGGCCGCATTCGCGGTCGAGCAGCTCGCAAAAGTCGCCGAGGTCGACGTTCTGATCGTACATATACGATTGACACTTCCAATGAACCTGCAGGACCGTCCTCTGCATTTGCCGGTAGATCCGGCCTTCGGGGTCGGCAAAACAGTCGATCAGGACTGTGGCCAGGCCGTCGAAGGCGCCGGCCAGATGCCTAAGACGATTTAGGTCCCAAGCCGCCATGTCTACCGAAACTCCGCCCACCGTATATGAATCCTGGGTTTTGATAAAATCCCGAACGAATCCCTCCGCTACGGCTGCCGCGCTGGGGTTGTCTGATCGTCCGTCCGCCAGTTTTCCGAGCAGCTTCGCGTAGGTCCAGCCGGCGTTTGGCACGCTGCCTTCGGAGGCGATCATAACGTCTGCCACGTCGTTGAATTGATATCCTACCTCCAGCATTCCCATGACACAGCTATCGAATCCGAGGATGTCGACCTTTTGCCCGAGAAGCACTCTAGTTGCTCGTTCACGGTCCTCTCCTCGCAGACCATGGCCTTTAATATCCTCCTCAAGTTTTCGCTCTGTGCCCACCAAACGCCGAAGCAGGTAATAAAGGTCGTTCATTTTCATTGCCTTGCCTGACGTCTCATCCCTGAACAGCCCGATGTCCTGAAAACCGAGCGAATGGCCCGAAAAGATCAACGCATATTTGTTAGCACGGCGGCCATTCGTGATCTCGCCGTTATCGTTTACGACCTCGACCTGGTTAACGCACCAGTTAACAAAATTAAGCACTGATTTGTCGTCTGCGGCGTTCTCATTCTGCTTTTCCGGCACCGGATACAGTTTGTCCGGGGCCTTAAAGGACCGCACATATTTCGGCTTTCCGCGTTCGGAAAAATCACAATAAAGGGTCGGGATCGCGGGTGAGTTTCCGTCATAGTAAACGAATAGGTTAGGGCTGTCGTCTGCGTCACCGGCAACTTGCTTTATCTGCTCCAAAGCGTACGCCATGTCGACAGCGAGATTATTATCGCCGGCCATATAGATCATGATGGTCCATTCTTTATTGTTCATTCCGTCGGCCTCCTTTTGCCGGCAACTGCATTCCGTGGTCTCGCGGATGGCATAGCCGCGAAGTGTCTGGGGATGTTTGAAAGCGTAGATTCCCAGCAAATATATTCCATTTTTATCGATCTACAAAACGCCAGTGCAATACCCGAAAGATGCCTCATGATCTAATAAACGGAACAACGATCGAAAAAGGGTCAAACATAATATGTTCTATGGACAAGGATTGTTCTATAATCGGTCCCAAATCTATGCATAATGCAATGGATAATGGTGCGTCGGATCGTATCTCGCTTCTTTTGAGCGAGTGGGGTAAGGGTGACGAAACCGCTCTCGCCGAATTGGTTCCGTTGGTTTACGACGAGCTTCACAGAATGGCCCGCGGCCAACTGCGGCGCCATCCAGGGCACTCGTTCCAGACGACCGAGCTTATCCATGAAACCTACCTGAAGCTCGCTCGAAACGATGAGCCGCAGTGGCAGAATCGCGCCCACTTTTTCGGTGTCGCCGCCACGGCCATGCGTCATATCCTCGTGGATTACGCACGTGCAAAACAATCCAGGAAACGTGGCGGCTGGCAAGAAAAGTTGTCCCTGCCCGATGACTTTCCTGATGGAGACGACGAGTCAGCGCAGGTCGTTGCCCTGGATGAGGCACTTAAAGAGCTGGCGCGGCTGGATGAACGAAAAAGCCGCATCGTCGAGCTTAAGTATTTCGGCGGCTTCACGAATGAGGAAACTGCCGAGGTGCTCGAGGTCTCTGTCGAGACTGTCAAGCGCGACTGGAACTTCGCGCGAGCTTGGCTTCTCCGCCAGCTAGAAACTTCGGAAACAAAATGACCCTTTTCCCGAAGCGTTTACGTTTAGCTGAATGATGAACAGAATGCATTTGGAAAAGGTCGAGAGGCTGTTTCAGGCTGTTGTCGAGCTGCCCGCCGACAAGCGCGATGGGTTTCTTGCCGATTCGTGCGGTGATGACATCGGGTTGAGAAGCGATATCGAGTCGCTCCTTCGTTATGAGACGTCGGAGCCCGCTTTCCTCGATTCTCCGCCGGTTTCGCTAGCTGCTGAGATATTCTCCAATGAAGAATCGGACCCGCTGCTCGCGGTCGGGCAGATCGGCCGGTACCGCGTGGAACGGCTGTTGGGCGAGGGAGGCATGGGCAAGGTCTATCTCGCCGAAGACATGCGGCTTCATCGACGCGTTGCTTTGAAGGTCCTGCCGGACCGTTTCGTTGTCGACGCCGACCGTCTACGGCGTTTCGAGCGGGAAGCCCAGGCCGCGTCGGCGCTTAACCACCCGAATATCCTGACCGTTCACGAGTTCGCGGCAGAGAACGATCTGCATTACATTGCCTCGGAGTATGTCGAGGGAAGAACTTTGCGATTCCAGCTTGCAGCGGACGACCCCCTGCCGATAGATGAGACGCTGGATATAGCTATACAGATCGCGTCGGCATTAGCGGCGGCCCACGAAGCAGGAATAACCCACCGGGACATTAAGCCTGAGAACATAATGATCAGGCCGGATGGCTACGTAAAGGTGCTCGATTTCGGACTTGCCAAACATGGAAAAGGCTTAACCAAAAGCAGCGGTTCAGGATCCGAAGACCCGACGCGGGCATTAATGGATACCGAGCCGGGGCTGATCATGGGTACCGAAGCCTATATGTCGCCCGAACAGGCGCGCGGATTGAAGATCGATGCGAGGACCGATATTTGGAGCCTTGGCGTCGTTATTTACGAAATGCTGACCGGCCAGCGGCCGTTCCGGGGAGACACTCGGGCAGACACGATTGTGTCAGTGCTTTCAGCCGATCCTCCGCCTTTTGCTGAATCGCTCGCCTATCCCGATGAGCTAGAGAAGGCAGTTTGCAAAGCTCTATCAAAGGACGTAGGTGGAAGGCATCAGAGTGCAAACGAACTTCGCGCCGAGCTAATCGAGGTAAAGCGGGCGGTGGAGGATCGCGGAGACCGGAGCACCTCGCCCGAAGAGCGAAGACCCGGCAAAGCGGACACCGGGTCGAAAGTGCACTCCACGCTGGGAACCGGCTTTCCGACGCAGCCCGATACCGAGGAGAGTACGGAGGAAAGCGGAGAAGCCTATCGTTTTGCGGCGAGCCGGCCGACGGCATCCGGCGCCCCCAGCTTTCTTGGAATCTCGAAGTCATTTAACCTAAGATTCCTG
>JBGTBC010000081.1:0-2790 GCA_041749555.1 Pyrinomonadaceae bacterium
GTCCGAGTCAGACACACGGAGATTTCAGGGTAGGCGATCGTGTTGAGGTCGACTCGATCATGGCCAATGAATCGAACGGGGCGCATTGGGTTAAGGCAACGGTCACCCATGTCGACATAAAAGGCGGGCGGTATGTAGTACGCAGGGATGAATTCAACGAAATGACCGTCCTGATCCGCCCCGGAAAGATCTGGATACGGCCCCTTAATGACGGGAGCGCTCCGCCAGCATATCCGTCCTGCGAGTTTTATTAGAATTATCAAAAAGTCTCAAACACCGCCAGCCCGTCCGCAGGCCTCTTCAAAACGGTCATCTTCGATTGGCATAATTCGATCAATAAATATAAAGACTTCGGCCTGGTTTTTGAGGATTTCAAAATGGGAGCCGCATACAAGAATCGAGCCCGCGGCAACGGCCGCAAGGACGTCGATCCGGCAGCTGTCGGTGCAATGATCTACCCGCTGAAAACAAAGATCATTCTATGCGAAAAGGATCTGAACTCGACATTCCGCTCAGAGTGGACCAATGAATACGATTGCTATAAAAACCGCGTAGGCGAATGGGTCTGCAAAAACGGGGCTCCGCAGAATCACAAACGTAGCGTCCCGATTCCGAACAAACAGGAGTAAAAAATCTCACAGGCGGCGGGTATTTCGTACAATGTATCTTAATAGCTATGCCAACCATTTGCGGAATCGACCTGGACAAAAACGAGGCGCGGCTCGTCCTGCTCAATGGCAGCGCCGGTAATTTCCAGATCGTTCCGTCCGAGATCACCCGCGTCGGACTGGTCGACCCGAAGGACCAGGACGAGGTCCGTGGGTTTTCTTCCGCTATTCAGGCTTTTTTTGACGAGAATGAGATTGACGTTGTTGCTATTCGCGAGCGGCTCTCGAAGGGCCGAATGAAAGGCGGCACAATAACCTTTAAGCTTGAGGGGTTGATCCAGACCTGCCGCCAGGAAGTGAGGCTCATCTCACCCGCATCGATCCGCACGGCACTGGCCGCAGCAAACATCGACTTTGCCGAGCTGCCCATAGCCAAATACCAGCACGAAGCCTACGGAGCTGCCTACTACCTTATTATCCATTCGGAATAAGCCCGCAGTAAAGTCGCAAGGGTCGCAACTGATCTTCGATCGGCACGGCCTTAGCTCACATCTTCGCCCAGTCGCACGCCGTGTGGACATCGACCTTGACGGGTACTTTTGTTACGTATTGCCGGCCGGCGCGGACCATGGCGGATTCGAGGATGGCGGCGGTTTCTTCGGCGTTTGCGGTATCGCATTCGACTACGATCTCGTCGTGGACGATGTTGACGAGGCGGGCAGAAGTATCGCGAATATCGTCGTGGAGCAGACGGAGCGCGCGTTTGAGAATATCTGCCGAGGTGCCCTGGATCGGCATATTTTTGGCGTAACGCTGTGCCGCCCCGATCGATGCGCGGTCGCTGGCGTCAAAATTCATCCGGGCGAGGCGGCCGGAGCGTGTGCGGGCCGAGCGTTCGGTCAGTACGTCCTTCGAACGCATTCTCAGCCACTCGTCCATCCGCGGAAATGTCGCAAAATACCGCCGCAGCGTGTTCTCGGCCTCGGTTTGCGTAAGCCCGGTCATCATCGCAAAGCGTGACGCCCCGATGCCGTAAACCACACCGAAATTCAGCCGCTTCGCAAACGAACGCTGGTCTGCCGTGATGTTCTCCGGCTTTACGCCAAAGATCTGTGCCGCGGTCGTCGCGTGAAAATCCTGCCCCGAGACAAAGGCGTCGATAAAATTCTTGTCCTCAGAAAAATCCGCGAGTATGCGAAGCTCGATCTGCGAATAATCGGCGATCACGAGCGTGCGGCCCTCGGGAGCGCAGAAGCACCGGCGGTATTCGGCCTCGTGGGGGATCTGCTGCAGGTTCGGCTTTGAGCAGGAAAAGCGGCCGGTCGGAGCTCCGATCTGGCGAAAATCGGCATGGATACGGCCGGTCGCGGGCTCGATGAATTCGAGTATGTTCTCTCCAAAGCTCTGGCTGGCCTTGGCCACGCCGCGGTATTCGAGCAGCTTGCCGACGACCGGATACTTATCCGCAAGCGGCTGCAGCTCCCACGCACGAGTTGTATTCGGGACCGGAACGCCGAGGCCAACGAGGGCATCGGTAACCTGCGCCTGCGAATCGAGATTTATCTCGGTCCGCCCAAATAAAGATGCCTGTGCCACGCCCGCCGCCAGCATGTCCTGCAGCTCGTTGGCGTATATGGCCTGGGCCTTTGTCACCTTTTCGAGCTGATCGCGCCACTTGGCTTTGTCGAGATAAAAGCCGTTCAGCTCCATCTCGGCGATCGGCATTACGCAATCGTTTTCGAGATCGAGCACATCGCCGAGACAATCTGCCGCGATCCGTTCGTCGAGCTTTTCGCGGACCTCCGGCATGATCGCGGCATCGCGTGCCGCATATTCTATCTGTGAATGCGAAAGCTCGTTCGCCCCCCAATCGCTCACCTGCTGACTCTTGTCGAGCGTTTGCCCCAGGAAAAACTGCACGACATCCGCCAGCCCATGCCGCCGCTCGCCCTCGCCCGCCGCGATCAATATGCTCGCCAGATAAGTGTCGTAAACCGCCCCGACCTCAACACCGAGATGATGCCGGACCCACTTCGTATCAAACTTCGCATTATGCGCGATCTTGACCTGCTTCTTCGACGCCAACAGCTCCCGCAAAGGCGCAAGATCAGGATTCGTCCTCAGCCAACTCCTTTCTTCCTGGCTCCCCTCCTTACGAAGGAGGGGTGTCGACGCTTCGTCG
>JBGTBC010000082.1:0-15597 GCA_041749555.1 Pyrinomonadaceae bacterium
TTCAGCATACGTCGTGCCCTGACGTTGCGAACCTCGGCCCGCGTGCCTACCATTACGATCTTGTCGTCCTTAATGCCGATCGCGCCGTTCTCAATGACCTCGCGTTTAGCGTTCATCGTGACGATGGTGCCGCCGACGATCAACAGATCAACATTAGTGACACGTGAACGCCCCGTGGTCTGCCCAACGCCTGAACTTGAAAATGACAAAAGGAGGAGAACCGAGAGCAGAACTTTCAACTTATTCATCGTAAAAATGTACTCGATCTTGCTCATTTCAAAAACTTAGAATCAAAAGCCCTGGGAAGCAGTTCACCGGAAGTTATTGTTTCCGTCAGGCCTTTCAGATTAGATAATATCACCGGCACGTCGCCGCAGAATTCCCAAATTATTTGGCGGCAGACCCCGCATGGAGGGGTGAGCTCCTCGGTATCGACTACGACGGCTATTCGTTTGAAGTGTTTTTCGCCTCGCGATATCCCTTTCCAGATGGCAACGCGCTCGGCGCAGACGGTCAGGCCGTAGCTTGCTGATTCGACATTGCAGCCGACGTAAATATCGCCGTTATCGGCCTCGACCGCGGCTCCGACCTTAAAATTTGAGTACGGAGCATACGCATTTTCGCGTGCGTCACGAGCAGCGTTGATCAGTTCCTGGTCAGTGTTTTCTTTCATTACTTCTCTACAGCTTGTTCCTCTTTGAGTTTCTCACGGACCAGGCCGCATAAGAGTTTGACGCTCACACCTGTTTGGCCGCCCTCCGGGATGATTATGTCCGCATGCCGTTTTGACGGCTCGACAAATTCGAAATGCATCGGCCGAATAGTGCGGGCATATTGTTCGAGGGTCCGTTCGAATGATCGGCCGCGCTCGGTAAAGTCCCGTCTAAGCCGCCGCATAAGACGAATATCGTCAGGGGTGTCGACGTATACGCGAACGTCCAACAAATCCAATACACGCGTTTCGGCAAAGATCAGAATTCCTTCGACGATAACGACCGGCTTTGGTTCGATGATCTCGATCTGATCGCTGCGCGTATGCGTCTTAAAATCATATAGCGGCATCTCGACGACGAGGCCCTGTTTTAACCGCATAATATGATTGACGAGCATATCGCTGTCAATCGAATCCGGATGATCGAAATTTGCCTGATGACGTTCATCAAGCGGCATATCCGAAAGGTTGCGGTAATACGAATCCTGCTCAATGAGCACGACATTTCTTTCGCCCACTGCTTCGACGATCGCCCTAGCGATCGTGGTTTTTCCCGAACCTGTTCCTCCGCAGATCCCAATTATCATATGAAAATTTCCCGCCTAGCCGATCTGGGCGATCGTTCGCTTCAGCAGTTCTCCGAAAACTCCGGCGACCTGTAGGCCGGTCTCCATCACTTCGTTGTGATTTATTACTTCGTCATTCATACCCGCTGCAAAATTTGTGATACACGATATGCCGAGCACACGCGTGCCCTGGTGACGCGCCGCGATCGCTTCGGGGACCGTGGACATCCCGACCGCGTCGGCACCTAGCATGCGATACATTCGGATCTCGGCGGGCGTTTCATAGGTCGGCCCGGAAAGCGCACAGTATGTGCCCCGATGCAAAAAGTCAGTTAATTCTTTATCGCGGCCCTGATCGAACCTTTCCTGTGCGATATTTGTAGCATGGGCATGGGCGATCTGCTGAAACTCTCGATCATAAACCTCGCTCATATCCGGAAACCGCGGCCCAAAGCGGCTGTCATTCGGGCCTCGAAGCGGGTTCACGCCGAGGCAATTAAGGTGATCCGAGATCAGCATCAGGCTTCCTGGCGGCATGTCGGTGTTGAGACTGCCGGCGGCATTCGTGAGGATAAGATTCTTTACACCCATCAAACCGAAGGCCCGGACCGGCAGCGTAACTTGATCCATGTCGTAGCCCTCATAATAATGAAAACGGCCCTGCTGGACGGCTACCTTTTTTCCCTCTATTTCGCCGAGCACAAGCTGGCCAGCATGTCCCTCGACAGTCGAACGCGCGAATCCAGGGATCTCTTCGTATGGGATTCGGACGGCGTTGGTTAGGGAGTCAGCAAACGCACCCAAACCGCTGCCGAGGACGACCTCGGTCCTGACCTCGCCTCCGAACCTTGAACTTATATAGTTAGCGGCCGCAGACGCCTTTTCATAACTCATAGGAAACGGAACTCAGATTAGCATAGACGGGCGCAGATCATTAACCAGAACGCGGCAAACAATCAGTTGGCAGCCTAATTCTCTTTTCTGTAAGGTATTCCAAGCGCCTTAGGGGCTCGGGATAGCCCTATAAACCCCGCCAGGACGATGATCGTCAGTACATAGGGGATCATCTGGATGAATTGAACGGGAACATCTTCGCCCGACGGCATTTTTATCACGCCTTGCATTTGGATCGCAAGAGCCTCTGTAAAGCCGAAGAAAAGGCAGGCAAAAAGTACCCAGCCCGGACGCCATTTGGCCAGGATCAAGGCAGCGAGAGCGATATACCCGCGGCCTGCGGTCATTCCTCGTGTAAATAACGACGATTGCCCGATCGAGAGATAGGCACCTCCGGCACCCGCAAGGACGCCGGAGAGCACAACTGCAAGATACCTGAGCTTGATGACATTCACACCAGCCGCGTCGGCCGCGCCGGGATTTTCGCCGACAGCCCGAATACGAAGCCCGAATGGGGTCTTGTAAAGAACGTACCAGCAGATGGGAACCAGGATGATCGCGACTATCGAAGCAAGCGAAACACGGTTGAAATAATCGGGAAGGAGAAATTCCTGTGCGATCTGCTGTGTCGAGCCGGCTGAATCGTAAAGACGGCTGCTGATAACTGCCGGCAGCCCGAGCATAAGCAAACTTATCGCGAATCCTGTGACTACCTGATCAGCTTCAAACTTGATCACGGCGATGGCGAATACCAGAGCAACAAGTGCTCCAACGATCATTCCGCTCAAAAATCCGAGATAGGGATTGCTAAGCTCATAAGTAACGACCGCGGCTGTGAATGCCCCGGCCAGCATTAGCCCCTCGAGCGCGATATTGATCACACCTGCACGCTCAGAGAACATCCCGCCAAGCGCTGCAAAGATCAGCGGCGTCGCCAGCCTGATCGTCGAAAAGAGCAGGATGAGTAGAAACGTAGGTGTCAGTAGTTCGCTCATCTTATCTCCTCGTATACCGCTGTAACGATGCGACAAAAATAATGATTATGGCTTGGAGCACCTCGACGAGGTCCTTTGAAACGTATTTTGTCTCGATATCAACGAAGATCTCACCGCGTTTCAGTACGGCGAAAAATATAGCCGCGATAAAAATACCCAGAGGGTGATTGCGTCCGAGCAACGCAACGGCAATACCCAAAAAGCCCCAACCGTCCGAGAATCCATCGTAGTAGCGATGGCGGTAACCGAGCACTTCGCCGATCGCGACCATCCCGGCAAGCCCGCCTGAGATCGTCATTGCGATAACGATCTGCTTCTTTGGCGAGATACCGCCGTATTCAGCGGCCGTAGGATTTTCTCCTACAGCTCTCAGCTCATAGCCCCATTTTGTTTTCCAAAGGAAAATATAGACGAGCACACACATCAGGATCGCCAGCAAAAAAGCCACACTAAGCGGAACAAAGTCAGGCATTCCCGGAATGTACTGGCTGATCCTCGGTATGTGGGCATTCTGCCCGATCTCCGCTGTTTGCATGATCGGGTCGCCCGGTATCTTGTAGTAATACTGAGTGAAATAGCTGACCAACGATATCGCGACAAAATTCAGCATGATGGTATTGATCACCTCATGCGAACCGAATTTTGCCTTCAGGATCCCCGGGATCGCTCCCCAGATGCCTCCAGCGACTACTGCCGTCACGATACAGAGTAGAATTAAAAGGACGGCAGGAAGGCTGTACCAAGACCAATTTTCTTCCTTACCAAAGACATTGACCATTGCCCCGCCAAATTTGATACCGACCCATGCGGTGGCAAAAGCCGCAACGTAAAGCTGGCCCTCTGCCCCGATATTGAGCAGGCCGCACCGAAAGGCGACCGCCACTGCAAGACCGGTAAAGATAAGCGGCGTCGCGATAAAGAGTGTGTATCCAATGTCGTTAAGTGATCCGAAAGAATTGCCGATCAGTTGATAGAAAGTCTGAAAAGGATTGTCGCCGATTAGCAGGACGATAATGCCCCCAACGATAAAGGCTGCAAATACCGCCACCAGAGGCCATAGAACTTCACGAAATAGCTTCATTTTCTAGACGCACACATACTTGTTTCTTGTTGGAAAGAGGCGTCAACAAATATAACTGAGAAACATGCGAGTGTCACCTGATTAGGCGAAAAATGCCGTCGGAAGGCAGCTATAATATTTTATTAAGAAGGCTTGACAAGAAGACACTCATATTTTATTATGGTTACTGACTAAGTAATTAGTTATTTCACCTTTAGGTAAGGAGGAAACAATCATGAATATAATCAAATATGACCCATTTAGGGATATACGCAATTTACAGGATGAAATGACCAGGCTATTTGCCGGCACTCCGGGAATGAACCGAGAGGAAATGCTCAACGGAGCCTGGAGCCCAAAGGTCGACATCTTTGAGAACAAGGATAATCTGGTGCTTGAGGCCGAACTTCCAGGCATGAACCCGGACGATTTCGAGCTTTCATTCGAGAATAATGTGATCTCGCTCAAGGGCGAGCGCAAATTCGAGAAAGACACGGAAGGTGAAAACTATCACCGGGTGGAACGGGCGTACGGAGCCTTCACACGATCCTTCACACTGCCCCAGACGGTAACTGCTGAGGGTGCAAAAGCCGAATTCGACCAAGGCGTTCTTCGGGTTAGCCTGCCAAAGCGGGAAGAGACAAAGGCCCGTAAGATCGAAGTAACCGGCGGGCATGCTAAGCCGAAAACCATCGAGGCACATGATCAGTCTAAAACGGCTGGTGCGTAATATCTGGAAGTAGTTAGATAGCGGTGAATGGTGAGTGAAAACATTCATCGTTCACCGCTAATCATTTACAATAACAATATGAGATTCGATAGATTCACGATCCGCGGCCAGGAGGCTGTGCAGGAAGCCGTCGGCCTTGCCGAAAAGAACCAGCACCAGCAGGTTGAGCCTGAACACTTGCTCGCCACTATGCTTGATCAAAAGGAAGGTGTCGTCAAGCCAATTTTTGGAAAGATCGGAGCAAATGCTCAGACGATCATGACCGAGCTGGAGGCGGTTATCCAGAAATTTCCCAAGGTTACTGGAGGGCAGCAGTATTTCAGCTCGCGGACAAATACCATCTTTCAGGATGCGCAGAAAGAAGCGGAGAAGATGGAGGACGAGTATTTGTCGACTGAGCACCTGCTTTTGGCGATCGCCGAGGAAAAGATGGGCGACGCCGGACGTATACTTCGCTCCAACGGGGTTACTCGCGACGATCTGGAAAAGGTCGTAACCGAGATGCGCGGCGGTTCGAAAATAACCGATCAGAACGCCGAGGAGAATTTTCAGGCACTGGATAAATATGCTCAGGACCTGACAGATCTCGCTCGCAAGGGCAAGCTTGACCCGGTCATCGGCCGTGACGATGAGATCCGCCGCACTATCCAGATCCTTTCAAGACGAACTAAAAATAACCCTGTACTCATTGGCGAACCTGGCGTTGGCAAAACGGCGATCGTCGAGGGCCTTGCACAGCGGATAGTTTCAGGTGATGTTCCCGAGACTCTCAAGAACAAACGGCTGGTTTCGCTCGACCTTGGGGCAATGCTTGCGGGAGCTAAATATCGAGGCGAATTTGAAGATCGTCTAAAGGCGGTGCTAAAGGAGATCGAAAAGGCCGAGGGACAGATAATCCTTTTCATAGACGAGCTGCACACATTGGTGGGCGCGGGAGCCAGCGAAGGAGCGATCGATGCGTCTAATATGCTCAAGCCGACCCTCGCAAGGGGCACACTGCGTGCCGTCGGTGCGACAACTCTTGGCGAATACCAAAAGTATATTGAGAAAGACAAGGCCCTGGAACGCCGCTTTCAGCAGGTTTACATCGGCGAGCCTAACGTCGAGGACACTATTGCGATCCTTCGCGGACTTAAGGAAAGGTATGAGGTCCACCACGGTGTGAGGATCAAAGACGCGGCTATCGTCGCGGCCGCCACGCTGTCGAACCGGTACATTACGGACCGATTCCTGCCGGATAAGGCGATCGATCTCATCGATGAAGCTGCTTCACGCATCCGTATCGAGATCGACTCACTGCCTCAGGAAATTGACGTTCTTGAACGAGAGATCCTGCAGCTCGAGATCGAGCGGCAGGCCCTGACGCGCGAAACCGACGAAAAGTCCAAGGCACGGCTCGATGACATCGAGCGAAGGATCGCCGATCTGAATGAGAAATCCTCCGCGATGAAGGCCAAATGGCAGTCTGAAAAGGAAGAGATCGAAAAGATGCGAACCGGCAAAGAGCAGCTGGAGCAGGCCAGGCTTGAACTCGAGCGTGCCCGGCAGGGAGGCGATCTGAACAAAGCGGCGGAGCTTCAGTACGGCCGCATCCCGGAACTCGAAAAGATACTCGAAACAGAACAACAGCGTCTGGCTGAACTTCAGAAAGACGGCGTTTTCCTAAAAGAGGAGGTCGATGAAGAAGACGTGGCGGAGGTCGTTGCCAAATGGACGGGCGTACCTGTATCGAAAATGCTTGAAGGCGAGATGCAGAAGTTAATCTCGATGGAGGAGAATCTTCGCAGACGCGTCATCGGCCAGGATGAGGCGCTTGAGGCTGTTTCAAATGCCGTCAGACGTGCGCGTGCCGGGCTTCAGGACCCGAATAGGCCTGTCGGCTCGTTCGTATTTCTAGGCCCAACTGGTGTTGGAAAGACGGAAACCGCCAGGGCACTTGCTGAATTTCTGTTTGACGACGAAAAAGCAATGGTGCGGCTCGATATGTCTGAATACATGGAAAAACATGCGGTCGCACGCATGATCGGAGCGCCCCCGGGATATGTCGGATACGACGAGGGCGGACAGCTTACCGAAGCGGTACGGCGCCGGCCATATTCCGTTGTTCTCTTTGACGAGATCGAAAAGGCCCATCCTGATGTATTCAACGTGTTGCTCCAGATACTGGATGATGGACGACTTACCGATTCGAAGGGCAGGGTTGTTGATTTTAAGAATACCGTGCTGATAATGACATCGAACCTTGGTTCTCGCGAGATTCAGTCGGCGACAGAAAATCCGTTGGCGGATCGAAATATAAAGACTGAAGTACTTCAGGTCCTGCGTGACCACTTCAAACCGGAATTCCTCAACCGCATCGACGACATCGTCGTATTCAAACAGCTCGACAGGGTACAGATCGCACAGATCATCGACGTGCAGCTTGAAAAGCTTCGGAAGAATCTTGAGGAACGCGGTATCACGATCGAACTCGACGATTCAGCGCGTGAGCTGCTTGTTCAGGAAGGATATGATCCGGTCTATGGCGCCAGGCCGCTGAAAAGGGCTATCCAGAACCTCGTACAAAACCCATTGGCAGTTAGCCTGTTGAATGGCGATGTTTCCTGTGGTCAAACGGTGAAGGTATCAGCAGAAAACGGTGAAATGAAGTTTTCACCGTCTGAAGGGGAAAAAAAGACAGCAAAAGTCTAACGGTGAGAATTTAGTTCGCCGGTCTCGGGTTTATTAATCTGCGTCGGCGAACTACTATCTTTATTAAAGTGTTTAAGAAAAAGAAAATGAACGAAAAAGATCTTGAGACGTCCGGCGAACCTGTATTGCCGGTCAATGATAAACGCCGCTTTAACGATCAGGGTGAGCGGATCGCTGAGGATCCCATCCCTTCCGAGCCAATCAAGCCGGCGCAGGAACTGGCATTGGAAGCAAAGCTTAAGGCCGAGACCGAACGCCGAGAAGCTGCCGAGGCCAAGCTCGTTGGCGTCCAGACCAAATTCGAAGAGGCTAAAGCTGATCTTGAACGCGAGACATCTGAAATGCGGTCGCGGCTGATGAAAACACTTGAGGATCGCGGCAAACAGGCCCAATTTAATTTTCTAACTACGCTGCTGCCTGTCCTCGATAACCTGAATCTGGCTGTGGCTGCAAGCGAAACCGACCCATCGATCGAGAACCTGCGTCAAGGGGTTGTAGGCACAGCCCGAAGCTTTGAGAGGGCTCTGATCGATGTCGGAGTAGAGCCGATCGCCTCTATCGGTGAATCGTTCGACCCGGAATTACACGAGGCGGTCGACATGATACCCGCTGATGCCGAGAGTGTCGGCAAGATAGTTGCTGAGTATTCTAGCGGGTATAAGTTTGGCGACCGACTTCTTCGGCCCGCCCGTGTCCAGGTAGGAAAGGCGATCGCGGAATCTGCTGGGGAATGATCTCGGTAGCCGTTCGTGGGAAAGTTCTTTCAGTCAGGAGCGGTCAAATGTTATACTGATTTTTGGACATAGTCCCTCGCACCGACCGCATCAAAGCTTCTGATTTCCGCAGCAGGTAATATGGCAGATATAGACGCATACAAAGATAAATTTAGTGAAAGTGGGCAACGCATTCTGGAAACCGCTCTGAGCGAATCCAAAAAGCGGGATCAAAACTATGTTTCGATCGAACACATTCTGCACGCGATATCCTTTGAAGAGGAAGATCTTTTTTCGGCAACGATGCGCGACCTGTCGGTGGATCCGCGATCGGTCAAGCTGTTGATCGAAAAACGAATGGAGGATGGGCGGCAGCACAGCGGAAAAGGCTTTAGGATCGCGCCGGAAACAACGGAGCTGTTTAAGCGCTCGATGGATCGTGCCCGCTCGCAGGGCCGTCGGGTGATCGATGCGAGCGATATCTTTTATGTCCTCTCTAACGATGAACGCAGCGTCTTAAATGAAGTCCTACAAAATCTGGGAGTGCCGTCCGACGAGGTAGCCCAAACCGCTCGTACCCGTATACGGAAGCTTGAAAAGGAAGAGGAACGCACACGGCAAAAATATGAGCTTCCGTCATTTCTGAGGCATTTTGGGGTTTCGCTGAACAAGTTGGCTCGACAGGATAAGATCCCGCCGACGATCGGACGCGAACGAGAGATCCTTCAGATGATCGAGATCCTTTCTCATCGTGAGCGTTCAAATTCACCGATGCTCGTTGGGGAACCGGGCGTAGGAAAGACAGCGGTCGTAGAGGGCCTGGCCCGCCTCGTCGAACTCGAGCCTGAAAAGGTTCCTGTTCGGCTTCGTGATGCACACATTGTGCAGCTGCAGATGGGCGGTCTTGTAGCCGGTACAATGCTTCGCGGAATGTTCGAAGAACGGATCAAAGGGATCATTGATGAGGTCAAGGAAAAGTCGAATATCATCCTCTTTATCGATGAAGCCCATACGATAATCGGCGCAGGTGCTGCTCTCGGCACGACCAGCGATGCGGCTAATATGTTCAAGTCGGCGCTGGCACGCGGCGAACTTCGGATCATAGGGGCTACGACCATTACCGAATACAAAGAATATATTGGCGAGGATGAGGCGCTTGCCCGTCGGTTCCGCCTTGTAAAGGTCGACGAACCGACTATCGATGAAACCAAAGAGATCCTTTTGGGACTTCGCCCTCGACTCGAAAAGAATTACTCGGTCACGATCTCAGATGAGGCAATAAATACAGCCCTCGAGATGTCGCCGAAATACATTCGAAATCTCCATTTGCCGGATAAGGCGATCGGATGGCTTGATACGGCATCGGTCAAGGTCGAGATCAATTCACCGGCCGAGCTGATCGTGCGGCCGGAGCATATAATCGATGTCATTTCTCAGGAATCGCGTATTCCGAAGGACATGATCTATCGGGATACGTCTGATCGTTTCTCGGTAATGGAAGCGTCGTTGGGCCATCGCGTGATCGGTCAGAAGGACGCCGTAAGGGCGGTGGCCGAGCGATTGCGGCTTAATAAGGGACCGCTAAAAGAAAATCATTATGCTCCCGACGGTGTGCTGCTCTTTTTGGGCCCCACAGGTGTTGGGAAAACAGAGCTTGCAAAGGCTGTCGCGGAATTTATGTTTGGCGACGAAAGCAAAATGGTCCGCATCGACATGAGCGAGTATGGCGAGGGCACGGTAGGCATCGAGAAACTGATCGGTATGCCGCGCGGCATCGTCGGATCGGAACGCGGTGGCCTGTTGACCGAACAGCTTCGGGACAACCCATACACGGTTTTGCTTCTGGATGAGGTCGAAAAAGCGTCGCCTTATTTGATGAATATCTTCCTTCAGGCCTTCGATGAGGGCTGGATCACCGATGGCCGCGGTAAGAAAGTATACCTTTCTGACGCGATCGTCATCATGACCTCAAATCTCGGCTCGAACAACTTCAAAAAATACGAGCAGCCGCTGGGTTTCGGCCAGAAATCCCAAGGTGATATGAAACAGATCCGAAGCGATGTGATGAAAGCCGCTGAGGAGCGGTTCACTCCTGAGTTTCGCAACCGGATCGACGAGATCATCATTTTTGCCCCGCTCACAATGGATGAGGTCCGCGATATCGCTAAGATCTACCTTGGTAAGATCCAAAAGAACATGGAGCGTCAGGGCAAACTCGTCGAGGTGACCGAGGCCGCGCTCGACCTGCTGACCGAAAAAGGCTTCAGTCAGGCATACGGCGCTCGTTTCCTCAAACGGCACATTGACCAGAAGGTAAAGCTGCCTATTACAAACGAATGGAAGGCAGCGATCAAGTTCATTGTGGATGTCGCCGACGGCGAGATCACGGTAAAACCGGGTGATGTTTTTAGCCTTAATTAAACTCACCTAATATTTCTCGCATCAAAGGCTCGATGATAAGATTTCACCGGGTCTTTTTCTTTATGAAATTTCACAGATCTTTAGGCACCCAGGTCTTCGCAACTCTAATTCTGTTGCTGAGTGCTTCAATCGTCGGCTTCTCTCAATATTCCGGGAGTAATGAAGCTCCGGACGAGCGGGCTTCGGCCATATTGGCTCGTGCGATCCAACGTCTGGGAGGCGACCGGTATTTACAGATCAAAACTCAGGTAAGCAAAGGAAAATTTACCGTTATGAAGGCCGGGACGCTGGTTTCGTTCCAAACATTTCTGGATGTCGTCGTTTTTCCAGATCGCCAGCGCACTGAATTCAAGAGCAGCGGCACGAAACATATTCAGGTGAATACCGGTGAAACGGGCTGGGTCTATGACGGCGATCAGGAACTGGTAAAGGTCCAGACCAGGAGTCAGGTGGCGAATTTCAAACAGGCGATCCGGACAAGCCTCGACAGCCTTCTCCGCTCATACTGGAAAGGTGACGCCGAACTTACGTATGTGGGTAAGCGCGCCGCGACACTCGGTAAGCGAAATGACGTTGTAAAGCTGACATACAAGGACGGTTTCTCCGTTGAATTCGAATTTGCTGCCGACGACGGTCTTCCGCAAAAGGCGATATTTAAGCGTACCGATGCGAATGGTGAGGAATCGGCTGAAGAGGACCGTTATGCCCAGTTCATCGAATTTAAAGGCATTCAGTTTCCATTCGTCGTTGACCGGTTTACCAATGGCATCCACCTCTCGCGCATCAATTATGAATCCGTCGAAGTAAACCAGTCGATCCCCGAATTGGTCTTCGATAAGCCGGCTACACCCAAGGAGGCACGAAAGGACATTAAGCTGAGCGGCAAGTGAGTCAAGGACTCGTCAAGTTTGTATACGCGTAAAGACGCGAGAAGTAAGTTTACCTCTCGCGTCTTTTCGTGTATTTCGCGGTCAAAGATCAAACAAACGCAAAGTCAAACTGGCCTTGATGGACTGATTTGTCTGAAGCGATGTCGATATGGCCGAGATATGCTTCGATCTCGTCGAGCACCGCGCGTTCCGAGTTTCTCAGTGTGTTCGCCACATCCGGGTGGATCCGCAACGTTGTACGGCGGACGTCCTCGACGTTTTTCGAGAGCCGTCTTGCCTCTACAAGTATCTCGTAGCACACCGTAGTCGGTGATTTGACCCAACCGGCCCCTTCGCAATAATCGCACGGGGCACACATCGTCCGCTCGAGCGATTGCTTGACCCGCTTTCGCGTCATGATGATCAAGCCAAAATCGTTGAACGACAAGACCTTGGTGGGCGATCTATCAGATGAAAGTGCTTCCTGAAGCGCCTGTGAGACCTTGTGGCGGTTTCGCCTGTCCTCCATATCAATGAGGTCGAGAACGATGATACCGCCCAGGTCGCGAAGCCTGATCTGGCGTGCGATCTCGTCGACGGCCTCCATATTGGTCCGGGTGATCGTGTCCTCGAGACGGGCATTGCCTTTACCGACGAATTTGCCAGTATTGACGTCGATCGCCACGAGGGCCTCTGTCTGATTGATCACGAGATAGCCGCCGGAGCGCAGCCAAACGCGTGGCTTGAGCGCCTTATCGATCTCTTCCTGGACGCCGTAATAATCCAGGATCGGCTCGTCGCGGGTGTAAAGCTTGATCCGATTTACCGAACGCGGTTGGATCAGATTGATAAATTCTACAGTCCGCAGGTATTCTTCCTCGCTGTCCACGCGAATTGCGGTGAAATCATCGGCCAGCTGGTCGCGAAGTATCCTCTGCACAAGGTCGAGGTCCTGATGAACCATTGCAGGCGATTTCTTCTTTTCCGAGCCTTTCTTGGCATCCGCCCACATTCGGGCAAGATACTTCGCATCGTTACGCAGGTCCTCTTCGGAAATACCGATCCCGGCCGTGCGGACAATAAAGCCGCCCGACGGTATCTCAGTATCCTGGCGAATTCGCTGGATCAAGGTACGCAAACGGCTGCGCTCACTCGCCGATTCGATCTTGCGTGAAACTCCGAGGTGCTCGATCGTCGGCATATAAACCAAATAACGGCCGGGAAGCGCAATATGCGATGTGATGCGTGCTCCCTTTTTCGCTATTGGCTCCTTTGCGATCTGGACCAGGATCTCCTGGCCTTCTTTCAGCAGGTCCGAAATAGCGAGCTGCGGCGGACGGTCCCGGCCTCTGTCATTGCGGTCGTAACGTTTTCCGTCCGAAGGCGGGCGGTCGCCCGAAGGACGATCACCAGACGGCCGGTCATTACGACCGCGGGGGCCGCGATCTCGCCGGCCGCGTGTATCACGGTTATCGCGATTATCACGGCCGCGTGGGCCGCGGTCGTCCGTCGTGGCCTCTGCTTCAGGTTCGGCTTCGGCGGGCTTCTCCTCTCGTGCAGGAGCTTCTTTGCGTGGCGGAGCTTCTTTCTCGGACGTTTCTTCGGCTTCCGGAGCATCGGCAACCTGCTCAAGCACTTCATTGCCTTCTTCACCGTTTTCGTCACCCGGCTTTCCGCCGCGGCGTCGGCCCCGGCCTCCGCGTCTGACGGCCATTTCAGCCTTATCTTCAGATTCCTTTACGCTTGCCTCAGAATCTTCCAGCTGGTCACCGGATTTGGCTGATTTCTTTGGTTTAGTGAACTTACCCTTGGCGGCTGGTCCACGCTTAGCGGGCGTTTTTCGCTTGGCTGGGGCCTTTTCTTCTTCCTTGTCTTTGGCGGCTTTCGGTTTGCGGCGGCCTTTCGCTGGGGCGGGCGGATCATCGTCATCCGCTATCCTCTCAAAACCGTTGCCGTCGTCGGCAACCTCGGAGAGCAGAGAACCAACCTCAGCCTCAGCGATCGTTTCCATATCGAATTCTATCGCGCGGACCTGATTAACGATCGCTTCCTGCATATACGCATCCTTAAACATCTCGCCCGTATCCTCGTCGTCACTGATGCGTTCAAAGCCGAAGCTGTCATATTCGATCTCAAATGCCGGCTCACGCGGCTCTTCTTCTTGTTTTTCCGGTTGCTGCTCAAACGCCTCGTCCTTTGGAGCGTCTTTTTCGGGGCGACGTCCACGGCCGCGCCCGCGACGGGTTTTGTCCTGTTCAGGTTCTGGCTCTCTTGTCGATTCCTCACGTTCTTCACGAGGTTCGCGGTCGTCGCCCGGAGCTTCTGAGAGCGGTTCGGTGATCTCCTGCACCGATTCCATCTGCTTTTCACGCTCGATTCGCGAACGGTCGATCCGATCGTTGGCCTCTCGTTTGGCATCCTCGGGGGAGCCTTTCTTGCCCTTTTCCATTACGATCCGCTCGATCTCTTCTTCCTCGTCGAAAAAGTCGGATACATAAAGGAAGGCATCGCGCTCGAGCCCGATATCGACAAATGCCGATTGCATACCAGGCAGCACCCGCATCACGCGGCCCTTATAAACATTACCTACGACGCCCGAGTTTTCCTCGCCGCGTTCAATATAAAATTCCGTTACCCTGCCGTTCTCGACAATGGCGATCTTTTTTTCGCGTCCGTTGACGCTTACGATCATTTCCTTGGCCATACAAAAATATTTACTTCCTCAAATTGGGTTCGAATTGCCCGTTTTGCGAGGACTCGCCAGAGAGGTCAGATTGTAGGGAAAATTGTAAGACTAGGGCCTTAACTCGAGGGTGAGCATCACGCGCGTTCTGGTTTTATAGCTTGAAACTGGAAGTAGCTTCCACTTAGACAAGTAATGAATTGTGTTCACGCAGGAATCTCTGTTCGGAAAACTTTTTGTTCTTTCCGTTTTGGGGAGCACCAAATCTCATATACTGAGATCGTGCTTCAGACCCGGTAAAATCTCGATCTTGTTAAGACTCTCGTCTTTCTAAAAATCCTTCTGACGTTCGCTCTCTCTGTCACGACCCATATCGCAACCCACGGCAAACTCCGCTCAGTATATACAATCGGACGCAGATAGTAAACAGGAAACAGTGGGCAGTGAATAGTGAATAGTAAAGAGCGAACAGTGAATAGTGACAGGTGACGGGTGACATGTTACGGGTGACGGGAAGGCCGCATCTCCATTCTCCGTCTTTACTTTCCACTTTCCATTTCCCCTCTTCATTTTCCAATTTCCACTTACAAACCGCCTGTAAGTGTCCCACGCTGGGACAGTAAAATCGCGGTAACTGTATTGCATTGTACTAGTTACAGGTTGCTGTACTGTCCCACGCTTGAGGGCGTGGTGTAATACAGGAGCAATGGTCGGTGGTCGGAGAGCAGTGAGCAGTGGTAGGTGGTCAGTAGTCAGAGACGCTTTTTGGGTGATGGGGTGGTTCTTTCTTCGGGATCGTCACTCCGCGTCCGCATCCCTACTCTGCACTCCGAACTCGCTACTCCGCACTCACTAGACCCCCTGTTTTTGTACCACGGCTGGTACAGCAATTATGACGTAACCCTTGCTGTCACAGCAAGTTACCCACTTGTACCTTGTACCACGCATTTTCCCAGGATCTGTATTACACCCGCGCAGTCAGTGGCCGGTGGCGAGGGGTCAGTGGTCGGAGCCGCTTTTGGGTGATGGGGTGGTTCTTCCTTCGGGATCGTCACTCCGCATCCCCACTCTGCACTCCGAACTCGCCGCTCCGCACTCACTAGACCCCCTGTTTTTGTACCACGCCTGGTACAGCGATTATGACGTAACCCATGCTATCACAGTAAGTTACCGACTTGTACCATGTACCACGCAATTTTCCAGGATCTGTATTACACCCGCGCAGTCAGTGGCGGATGCCCTCCACCAACGATCAACGATCAC
>JBGTBC010000083.1:0-3615 GCA_041749555.1 Pyrinomonadaceae bacterium
CGTAAACCACATGGATCTATATATGACCATTATGTTCGGTCAATCGCCCTTGAAACGTGTTCAGCGGGAGATGATCGCCGTGGTGGTTTCCAGAGCAAACAATTGCGAATATTGTCAGGCCCATCACGCGGCCGCCGTAAACCATTATTGGAAGGACGATGCAAAGGTCGAGCAACTAAAATCAGATCATACGACACTCGACATCCCCATCGTTGATAGACTCCTATGTGATTATGGGCGTGATCTGACCTTACATCCCGGCAAGGAAACTGAGAATGCTCATATCAAGCCGCTGCGTGAAGCCGGTCTCGAGGATAGGGGCATTCTTGATGCAACGTTGGTCATAGCTTATTTCAATTTTGTAAATCGAATCGTGTTGGGATTGGGGGTCGAACTCGAGCAAAATAGCGGCGGATACAAATACTGAGCGCCGAATCCCGGAGAATCTCGCCGAGACATACTCTTGAAATTTACGCTTTCCGCAGAAATCGAATCCATGTCTGCTGTTATTCGTCTATTGTGGCGAAATCTTGCATCGCTCTCAGTCCGGCTTAATATGATTATCCGTCGGATACTTTGAGTCGATCCATCCTTGAAATCCGCCGTGCAAAGGGCGGACGCGTTTCAGTCCGCGGCGATGAAGCCGGAGAGCGGCACGGGCACTCGTTGCTTCATTCGGGCAGGTGCAGTAAAGAACAATGTCGCGGTCTCGCGGAAGCTCGAGGTTTCGGGCTTCAAAGTCGGCGGGCGGCATTCGCAGCGCAGTGGGAATTAATTGCGGGTTAATCTCAAAATCGAGCGGGTCTCTAAGATCTACAATAAGGACTTCTTTATTCGCGTCGAGCATTTCCTTTAGGTCGACTGCCATAATGCGTGCAACACGGAGGCTTCGCAAAAAACGCTGGCGTATCAGAAATTTCCAACCGATGTAAACAGCAAGCGCGGTGATCAACGTCACCCCGAACCACCACCCGAAACCCGTTGCATATTCGATCACCTGTTCAAACTGATCGCTGAATATGTAACCCAATCCAACGAATACAGCCACCCATAACGCTGAGCCTAAGCCGTCGAAAATAAAGAATCGCGACAGCCGCATACCGGTCGCCCCAGCGAGCGGCTGCGCGACGGTGCTGAAACCGGGGACGAACTTTGCAATCAATAACGATCGTTCGCCGTGCCGCGTAAACATTCCTTTCGCGCCGCTCACGCAGGAATCAGGTTCAAGTGAGATCCGGCATAAGAATCCCAGAACCCGAAAGCCGCGAAGGCGTCCGATATAGAACCAGATCGTGTCGCCAAGCAGGGCGGCGGCAATGCCCAACAGGATGATAAGGCTTAGTTCGAGTTCACCGCGTCCGGCGAGTGCCCCGGCGACGATCAGTAAAAAGTTTGACGGTATGGGTACGCCAACCTGCTCGGCAAATATGCCGACAAATACGATCAAATAGCCGTTTTCGGCGACAAATTGCATCAATTCGTTCATAGATCTGTGACCTGCAGGGCATCTGCGAGCACAAGCTTTATCTCCGCCAAGAATAAATTCTACTAAATCATTGCAAATTTGCGACGTAAAATTCCCGATTAGCGATAGGAACGATAAACCACCACCCCATCATTCTCAACTCCGTGCGACAACGCACAGTCATCCGCTCGCATATGGGTGAGAATTAAAATCAGACTTACTTTGCTGAATAAATTTGAGCAGGGCCGAAAACCACGGTCCGCAGGAGTTTACCAATATGGATAAGACAAAACACAAAGATCCGGTTTGCGGGATGCAGATCGAAGCGGCCGATGTAGCGGGACAATCTGAATATGAGGGACAAACTATTTATTTTTGTTCGTCCGGATGTAAGGAAAAATTTGACGCGAATCCGACGGGGTTTAGCAAGCAGGAGGTAGAGAAATGACCGAATCGAATAAGACAGGTCTAATCATAGCCTTTGTGGTCGTCATTATACTGTTTCTGATCTTCGGCGGCGGGATGATGGGAGGCTGGGGCAACGGGATGATGGGCGGCGGGATGACGGGCGATGGAACTATGGGCCCGTCTGGCTTTGGCGGCTACGGTTGGATGTGGATACCGACGGTGATCACATTGGGCATCGGTATAGTTCTCGGTTGGCTTATCTTCGGGAAGAAGTAGTACTCAATTTAAAAAGAGTAATTTTGATAATTTTTATTTGATAATTTTTGGGGGCAAAAAATGAAAGCACAACAAGCAAAGCAGCATAAATATGGCATTAGTCGCACGATCGATGCGGCATTTGAAGAAACGGCGGAACGCGCTCGTCAAGCCTTGAAACTGGAAGGTTTCGGAGTTCTTTCCGAAATTCGTCTGGATGAGAAGCTGAAGGAAAAGCTCGGCGTGGATTTTCGCCGCTATGTGATTTTGGGCGCATGCAACCCGCCGCTCGCCTACAAGACATTGCAGGAGGAACTGGAGATCGGACTGCTCCTGCCTTGCAACGTGATCGTTTACGAGGCCGACGATACCAATAAGTCCGTGGTCTCAGCCGTCGATGCAAAAGCCATGCTCTCGGTCGTCGGAAACAACGCGACGCTCGATCAGGTCGCCAGTGAGGTCAACGAGCGCCTTCAACGTGTGATCAGCAATCTTTGAGGTACATGAGGTACATGAAGATAAGAAGGCGGCGGAATGGTTGGAATTGTCCAGTGAGTTGAATTGACTTTACTGGACCGGATTAAACAAGAGGAGAAAAATCATGAAAACGAAATCATATTTACTAATTTCGGTCTTAACTGTGGCGGTGCTGTTCGGAACCGCCATTGGAATCAAGGCCCAGGACAAGATGATGAGCAAGCCGATGGACATGGCGATGATGATGAAATCGCCGGATCACATGCTGATGATGGCCCACCAAAAGAGCATGGCCGAGTTTGCAAAAACTCTCCATGACCAGGCCGTGAAACCAACAGCTCTGGACGTTGAATTCGCTCGATCGACCGTTGCCGAGTTGAGACATAACCTCGATGCAATGGAAGCCATTCACCAAAAACACATGGCGACGATGAGCGATGAGATGAAAGCAAAGATGAAGATGATGATGGACAAAATGGAAAAGGGCCAGGCGACGACAAAGGAACATATCATCGAGCTTGAAACCGCCGTCCGGGCCGATCAGCCGGATTCTAAGCAAGTGGCGATGCATGCCAATGCTCTGCTCAAACACTTCAAAATGATGTCGAAGATGAATGGCGGAACCAAAGCGGGCAAAAAGATGGGAATGTAGAAGAAGAAGACAATGACGCCGATGTAATATCCGGCGTCAACGCCAGTTTTGAAGTGGAGCGTATAACATTGCGTTCGCTATTGGGGTTTCTGTCTTGAACTAGTGGGAAGATAATAATGGAGCGTCGAAAATTCATACAGTCCGCCTTAGGCGCGGCAGCATTCAGCTCAACGGGCGCGGGATTGTTGCTCACCGCGTGTGGCAAGGGACCACTCGAAAACAAGGTCGGGAAGCCGTTCGCGGGCTATCCGCATGACCCGGTGCGGGCGGAGAATTTTACAAACCCGCTCTTTATCCCCGGCGGCGAAGGGCCGTTTGGCGTGCTCGACGTAACCGACGCGCCGCTGACGATTACAGC
>JBGTBC010000084.1:0-1936 GCA_041749555.1 Pyrinomonadaceae bacterium
GATCCGGGCGAAACTGACAGCCGCGGTATTTTCTATCTGGATCCCGACGCCGATCCGGCTGCCCTGGTTGGTGATCCATCGAAAATTATAGGCATCATCCTGATTAGTGACGGTAAGGACGCCAGAATACTCGTCAGTGCCCATCGCACCGCTTACGTTATAGACACCGGAAATCGCACGCTCAGGCGGAGGAGTGTTGGAACTGGTATTCGGCACAGGTTTGACCGCCGGATCAGGAGGCGAGCCGCATCCGAGGGTTAACAGAATGAACATTGTTCCCAGAATGAAATGCAAATTTAACATTCTGAGTCTAAGATTGAATCCCATGATGACATTTCACCACCTGATACGATGTTTCACAATAACGTTACTTGTATTTACCGCCTGTAGCGTTCCGGGGCAGCAGCCTATCAAGGACCTGCGGCCCACGGTCATCCTGATAGCCGTTGACGGCTTTCGCTTCGACTATTGCGAAAAACACCAGCCTCGTGTGCTAAATCAGATCGCTAAAGAAGGAGTACGTGCGAAGTGGATGATACCGTCATTTCCAACCAAAACCTTTCCAAATCACTATACGGTTGCGACTGGCCTTTATCCGCAGAATCATGGGATCGTTGAGAATAATATCTGGGATTTCGGCGTGGTGTTTGGTATGAGCAAACGCGAAGAGGTCGAAAATCCCCGCTGGTGGCTCGGCGAGCCGATATGGGTCACGGCCGAAAAACAGGGCCAGCGTGCGGCGGCGATGTTCTTTCCCGGGACCGAGGCTGAGATCGCTGGTAAGCGGCCGACATTCTGGAGCCCGTATGAACACGAGTTCCCTATTGACCAACGCGTCGACAAGGTCCTCGGATGGCTGGACCTTCCCGTAAAGGAAAGGCCCACAGTTTACACTATGTACTTCAGCGATATCGATTCGGCAGGGCATCGATATGGGCCCGACGCCATTGATACCCGCGATGCCGTGCGGAAGGTCGATGAAGCGATCGGCCGGCTGGTAAACGGACTCAAACAACGTGGAATCTATGGAAAGGCCAACCTGATATTTTTCAGCGATCACGGCATGGCTCCAGTTGATGTTAGCCGGACCGCTGTTCTCGACGAGTACTTTGATTTTGAGCTTACAGAAAGGATCCTATGGACCGGAGAGATCGTGCAGATCTTTCCGAAAACGGGCAAAACGGACGAGATCGCGGAGAAACTCCGAAACATAAAGCACGCCAGATGCTGGAAGAAGGAGGACATTCCGGCACGGCTCAATTACAGTACCGGCAAACGGGTGGCTCCCATTATTTGCTCCGCGGACGAAGGTGCGGTTCTGTCCAGCCGAGAGCGACGTGCTGATCGGCAGAAGAGAGCTGATTACGGATCGCCTTCCGGAGCCCATGGCTATGACAATGAATTCGAATCCATGCGCGCGATGTTGGTTGCACATGGCAAGGCATTTAAAAAGGGGAAGGTTGTCGATCCCTTTCCAAACGTCGACATTTACGAGCTAATGTGCCGGATCCTAAAGCTCAAACCGGCAAAGAACGACGGTGACTTCGCCCGCGTGAAGGGAATGTTGCGTTAGCGCACTGCAAGATTGGAATAACATGTCCGACCCGAAAAAAGAGAAGAAAAAAGTCAACTATAAAAGTGCCTGGGGCGAGGCGAGGAAGATCATCTGGAATGCCCGGTGGCGCCTTGCGCTCGGCAGTGTGTTGATGCTGATCTCGCGTCTGGCCGGAATGGTGCTGCCGGCATCGACCAAGTATATCGGCGACGAGGTTTTCACAAATCGTAACTACGAATTGATCAAGTGGATCGCTCTGGCTATTGGGATCTCAACGCTGGTGCAGGGTGTCACAAGCTTTGCGTTATCGCAGATACTCGGCGTGGCCGCACAGCGGGCGATCACGGAGATGCGAAAGCGTGTGCAGGCACATATCGAGAG
>JBGTBC010000085.1:0-5352 GCA_041749555.1 Pyrinomonadaceae bacterium
TACCGGTCGATCGCGTCCGCGAAATAATGCGCAAATACGGGAAGGCCAAGTGACCTTCCAGAACTAGTTAGACTATTCGAAAACCTACAAAGTATCGTCTGTTGACGTGTCGAAACTCGTCGGAGAGGTATCCACTGAGGCATCGAATCCAGTATCGACAGATGCAACCGAAGCATCGTAGGTTCCGCCTGTGTCCACGGCCGATGAGTGGTCGACATCGTACATGATATTCCCGGGATCGGCTTGCTCGCCATAGTTGCCTGCAGTGGCCTGGGAGCCTTCGGCGTTATCGGCGTACATTTGCGCAGTCTCCAGATCGCCTTCGGCAGCATAAGCTTCCGCATTCTGCCTATTGTCATCAGCGATCTCCTGATGGTAAGTTGCCCATTCAAGATTCGCCTGATCGCCCTGCGCCTGGCCAGTACGATCGGCTCCGCCCGCCGTCATATCAGCGTCCCGGGTTGCCCATTCTGCATTAAATGCTGAATCGCGAGCACCTTCATAATCCCCTTGGGCGATCTTCTCGGCCTGATCAGCTTGAAACGCGCTGGCTTCATCTTGTTTATCGGCGGCGTAAGAGTAATCCTGAGCGTCATACGCCCCGAGCATGCTCGAATCGCCAGCTTCGCCCGACAGGGCTTCAGCGTCGGCACGAGCGTCGGCGGCTGCACGATAATCACCTGCGTCGGCGAACTCGTCCGCGGCAGTCTGAGCATCGCGTGCGGCGTCGGCGTTAGCCTGTTGTTCGGCGATCGCGGGGTCGGGGGCGGCTTCTGTCGTTGATCCGGTTTCCTGATAAGGATTGCTTGTTGCCGTGAAGCCCGATTCCGCTGCACTGTAGTCTGCGGAATAAAAAGTGTCGGGACCTTCGGTCGTGGTTTCGCCCGTTTCAGAAAAGGCTTCGCTGCCCAGATTGAATTCGACAGAATTCATAGAAAGCTCCTCATCGGTCGGCAATGCAGCGTCGGCCTCGCCCATAAAGCTTTGCTCGCTTCCGACCTCCTCCACGATCTCGAACTCGCCATCGCCGTCCCGGTCTTCCATCACCGTATCGACCACTCCGTCGCCGTCCGTATCTGCTACGGCCATGTCCAGTTTTCCATCGCCATCTGTGTCGGCCGAGACAAGATCGACCTTGCCGTCGCCATCTACGTCCGCTGCTGCGGTATCAAGATTACCGTCGCCGTCGGTATCTAAAAGAACGGTATCGACGGTACCGTCGCCGTCGGAATCAACCGCGGCAGTATCGAGCATTCCATCTCCATCCGAATCCGAGAATGTTGCTGTCACTTCCGGAGTCGTGTCGTCGAACAAAGCCTCGACGACTTCTTCGATCAGCGTACCTTCACCAGGCGATTCGGTCGTGATCTCAAATTCGGATGCAGAGCCGTCGGCGTTTTCTTCGGTTATAATAACGGGGTTTTCATTCTGCATAATTTTGATTCTCCTGTTTGGGTTTTTGCGGGCCCTTCGGGGCTTGCGGCTTCGGGTTCTTTCGTATCAATGTGAGCTTTCCACATTTTTCGTCCGGACACTTGAGGGAAAGCTGCTGCTTGCCGGCAAGAACGGACATCGGCACACGCATAGGGGTGCTGCAGGTCGAACACTTAACTTTCAGTTCGTTTTGATCGGATTTTACCACCGGCTTTGGTTTCGGCGGCGATGAGCGGCGGATAGATTCGCCGATGATCTTTAGATATCCCTTTAGTTCCTCGCTCTTGCCATATTGAGAGAGAAGCTTGAGCCGCGGGCCGATGTACGGAGTCGAGGTCGTTGTCAATTCGGAAAGCCGCAGCATATCGCCATCGTCGAGCCCTTGTTGTTCGAGCCAAGCTTCGATGTTCATCTGCTGATACATAAACGAAGATTTCAGCGACCACGATATCAACACGCGACGGGCGATCTCTTCGTTGCCGACCGTTAGCAAGCCGGCACGATCGGCAGTTATCTCAGCCTGCCGTGCCCAGGCGAGCAGCGGCATCTCGATAGCTCCACCTATAAGGGCTGACGGGCTGAGTATGGCGTTAAAGATCCCTCCAGCCATTACTCCCCGCTGCGGACCCTGTTCGCCCAGGAAGAAGCGGATCACAGTCTTCCATAACGCATGTCCGGATTTGCAATGCCCCAGCTCGCGGGCTAACAGATAGAGCATATCGACGCCTTGGAAATTCCCGGCCATTGCTGAACCAACCACGATAAAGGAATCCTTCTCGCTGCCGAAGGTGAGCATGTCCCATGGCCTTTCACCCGACAGATAAATATCGGGCATATGGTCCATCCCGAGAATTCTAGCCGCCCGGACCGCCTGACCGAAGATCTGAGGCATCTGTCGTTCGCCGAGACGGATGCCGTTGAACGTCACCTCGATCCAGCGACGCCCGACCTTTTCCGATACGGCTTTGGCAGCCGCATTGAGCGGCTTCATTGCTCTTAGCGCAGCCATCGCCTTTGCATCAGCGGCCCACGCAAATGCTGACGAGTCGACCTGATATCCCGGTACCAAAGGACGCAGCCAACGGCACTGGCGGCACATTACTGTCTTATCAGGCAGCCCATTGCCGTTTTCTCCGCAGGTCGAACAGGATGCCCAGGCATTGACGTTATTCTGCAAATTCTGAATAATGGGCGGCGGTGCGACCGGAGGCGGCAGCGGTTGGACGTTGGCAGGTTCGGGCCACACGGGCTGGGGCGGAAGGGAAATGATCGAAACACCGCAATAAATGCAGAATTTTGAGGTTGAAACGGGCTGTCGATGCCCATTTGAACAAGTCGGATTGTTAGAAGGGTTCTGCGTCATAATTCATCACAATAACCGGGCATCAGAACCCCGAACCGCCGGCCGTAAGAGCCGAAAAGAGTATCCAGAGCACGAATAGAATGCTATGAATGATGGTTGCAGCGATACCGCCCCAAAAACCGATAGTCGCCATCGTCTTTCCGCTCACTGGCGAGCGCCCGTTCTTAATGGCGTCGAGCTCCATCCAACCGACGATCGCTGCCGGCACACCGGTTATCGGCCCGCAGCAGAAGAAGGCTGAGATTGCCAGGATAAGTGCGATCAACGGTTTCTGGCTGGCTTCTCCCGCTTCATTTGTTTTTGGTTGAGCGGACATAGGGTAGTTAGGAGCTCCAAACTCCGGTTGCCCCTGTTGTTGGCCAATAAAAGGCGGTGCCGGTGCAAGACTCGATGAACAATTCAAACAGAATGCCGCTTCGGGCGGGTTCATTTGGTTACACTTTGGACATTGCATAGATTTTTAAGGCAAAGACATCCTTGTTTTAATTCGAACTCTCCCCGCACCTAAAATTGTCATCGAAACTTGTCTTTCCGTTCCCGGTTGCAGGGAATCGCCTGAGGGAAAACCGTCATGTGAACTGTTTTTTGATAATATAGCGTAACTTTAGCAAATACCGAAATTACTACTTTCAGGCTTAGCCTGCATCCCATTTTCGGTAGGACGTCTTTTCACGCTTTAATTAGACAGGGGCGAACATTTTTTAGGTCCAAAATGCAGAAAATAGACAACTACATCGGAGGTGAGATCGTGCAGCCGGCCTCGGGGCAATATCTCGACAATTTTGATCCGTCAACTGGCGAGGTTTATTCGCAGATCGCCGATTCGGACGATCGCGATGTTCACCTTGCGGTAGAAGCCGCGGCGGCCGCATTCCCGTCGTGGTCGATGACGCCGCCCGAGGCGAGACACGACATTTTGATGCGGCTCGTCGGGTTGATCGAGCGCGATATTGAGGCTCTCGCACTCGCAGAGAGTATCGATAACGGAAAACCGGTTTCGCTTGCAAGGATGGTCGACATCCCGCGGGCGGTGTCGAATTTTAAGTTCTACGCAACGGCGTCAATGCACACCGCGTCGGAATCGCATGAGACGGTCGGGCAGGCGATCAACTACACACTACGGCAGCCGCTGGGAGTGGTTGGGTGCATATCGCCGTGGAACCTGCCGCTTTATCTCTTTACATGGAAGATAGCGCCGGCAATCGCGGCAGGATGTACCGTTGTTGCTAAGCCGTCGGAAGTAACGCCTATGACGGCCTATCTTTTGTCTAAATTATGTTCAGAGGCGGGCTTGCCCGCCGGAGTCTTGAATATAGTCCACGGCCTCGGGCCGAAAGTCGGCTCGGCGATTGTCGCTCACAAAGACGTCAAAGCGATCTCATTTACCGGCGGCACGAAAACAGGTGAAGAGATCGCACGCATCGCCGCACCGATGTTCAAAAAGCTTTCGCTCGAGCTCGGCGGCAAAAATCCGAACATCATCTTCGCAGACTGCAATTACGAAGAAATGCTGGCGACGACCGTGCGTTCGTCGTTCTCAAACCAAGGCGAGATCTGTCTGTGCGGCTCGCGGATATTTGTCGAAAGGCCGATATATGAACGGTTCAAGGTTGATTTTGTCGCCCGCGTTTCGGCCCTAAGGGTCGGCGATCCTACTGATCCTGCGACCGACGTTGGCGCCATCGTGTCGAAACAGCACTTTGAAAAGATCCTGTCATACATCGAACTCGCAAAAGCCGAAGGCGGTACGATCCTGACCGGCGGCCTCTTGTCAGAACCGCCTGCGTTAGCGGGCGGCCAGTCTCTCGGCGGTTATTTCATCGAGCCGACCGTGATCGAAGGTCTCTCGCACGACTGCCGCACCAACCAGGAAGAGATCTTCGGCCCGGTCGTGACGATCATGCCTTTCGAGACAGAAGAAGAAGTCCTGGGTTTCGCAAACAGCGTCCGCTACGGTCTTGCATCGATCGTGTGGACCCAAAACCTTTCGCGTGCCCATCGCGTATCATCACGTCTCGAATCAGGAATTGTCTGGGTAAATTGCTGGATGCTCCGCGACCTCCGCACTCCATTCGGCGGTGTGAAAGACAGCGGCATCGGCCGCGAAGGCGGCTTCGAGGCACTGAGATTCTTTAAGGAAGAGAAGAATGTTTGTGTAAAGATTTAATTCTAATGGCTCTCGGGGGCGTCGATTTTGCGGCATCGCGAGTTCTCTGGTTTTCATCTACAATTTAACTATGAATTTACTCGCTTCGTTCGTCGTATTGTTACTCTTTGCATTCTCGGCTTTTTCTCAGGTCAAACCGCCCTCTGAATCGGCCATGGATCGATTTTTTCGCTACATCAAGATCGATACGCAGTCGGCGGAGGAGGCAGGGAAGTTTCCGAGCACGGAGAAGCAGTTGGTGCTGGCCAGGCTTTTGGAATCGGAATTAAAGGCCCTGGGCGTTCAAAATGTTCGGATGAGCAAAGAGGGCATTGTTTATGGACTTGTGCCCGGAAATTTGCCGGACAACAGTAAGGTGCCGACGATCGGTTTTATCTCGCATATGGAC
>JBGTBC010000086.1:0-3764 GCA_041749555.1 Pyrinomonadaceae bacterium
TGCCGAGCGGAAAGCGTAACTACAAATTTGCGGAGACGCGACCAATAAGTACATATATTTTTGCATTCGCGGTTGGTCCGTGGGGGCAATTTTCAGACCTCGAGAAAGAATACGGACTGATTCGAAAGGAGGATGCTCCGGTTGATACTCATATTTACGTTCGAAAATCACAGTACGTAAAAGCCAGTAGTCACACGTCCGAAATATTTCGGCTCAACCGAGCGGCGATCAAATACTTTGAGGAGTACTTCGATTACAAGTTTCCGTTTCCCAAGTACGATCTGGTTTTGATACCGGAGTTTCCATTCGGCGGGATGGAGCATGCGGGGGCGACGTTTTTGCGGGAATCTTCGATCATCTTTCCGCAGGAGCCGACGAAGAATGATCATATTTCACGGGCTTTGCTGATCTTTCACGAGGCGTCGCACCAGTGGTTTGGCGATACGGTGACGATGCGGTGGTTCGACGATCTGTGGCTCAAAGAGGGCTTTGCAACCTTTACGGCGTACAAGGCGATGGAAAAGATCATGCCTGAAATGAACGCGTGGAAGGTCTTCTACGAACGCGTCAAACAGGCCGCCTACCAGACCGATTCGACGAAAGGTACCACGCCCATCTACCAGGAGATAAAAAACCTCTCCGCCGCCAAATCCGCCTACGGCAACATCGTCTACAACAAAGCCCCGGCGTTCCTGCGTCAGGCCGAGTTTTATCTTGGCGAAGACAAGTTCCAAACATCTGTGCGCTCGTTTTTGAAGAAGCATGAGTTCGGGAACGCGGGCTGGGAAGATTTGGTGTCGGAATTTTCGACCATAAGTAACCAGAATTTGAAGCAGTGGGCGACAACTTGGGTAACAAAACGGGGCGCGCCAGTCATACGCACAGGATACTTAAGAATGCTTCGTGATAATACTGTTTTCGGGTTCGGCATGAGGCAGTATGATCCAATGAAAGTCCAGTGGACTAGATTCGACGGTGATTTATGGACGCACAAGTTTAGACTGTTCTTGAAATCCGCTAATGGACACGTCGAGGTCAAAGATCAGTTCTTAGATTTTGAAGGAGAAGAGATTGAGTTTTCTCAATTAGAAAACAAACGACAACCTGCCCTCATATTTCCCAATTATCAAGACTACGGCTACGGCATTTTCCTCCTCGACCCCACGAGCCGCGAATATGTCTTAGAGAATATCCAGTACGAAAAGGACCCGTTCCTGCGGTCGATGATGTGGGGTGCTCTGTGGGACAGCGTCCGCGAGGGCGAGCTTGATCCGAAACAGTATGTCGAGCTGGTGGTCAAAGTTTTGAGTCCCGGCTTCAGCCGGCCTACCGCCGGGAAGAAGCCGCCTGAAGGCGGGACTCAGAACCTGGCGGAAACCGATGAGAGCACGATCCAGACGCTGCTCGGCCGCGTCTCAACGGCGATGCGTTACTACCTGTCAGACCAGGACGCACCGGCGGGCGGAACGAACACGAAGCCTAAGCCCGCGCGTAAGCAAGGGCGAAACACTCCACGTTTGAACGACCTCCAAACCCGCGTCGAGGCCCTCCTCATCGACCGGATGCAGAACGCCTCGACACCAGGGCAGCGGATCACATACTATCGAGCGTTCCTAAATATCGCATCGAGTGAGAACGCAAGACGTATAATGAAGGTGATCCTCCGTGGGAACGCCGGCATCCTGCCGGCCGGCAAAATGCCGGCATACCAGACGACGAAGGACAAATTTGACATCGTCTCCAAACTGATCATCCTCGGCGATCCGGAAGCTCCGAAGCTGCTCGCGGATCTCGAAAAGACCGAGACCTCTGACGAAGCAAAACGCTACGCCTACGCCGCTCGGGCCGGCTTTGCGACCGCCGAGAACAAAGAAAAATACTGGAACGATTTTGTAAACAATAAGGAGATCAGCGAAAGTTGGATCGAGGCGGCCTTTGGCTCCTTCAATTCCACACGCCACGCTGAACTCACGCTGCCCTACCTCCAACGTGCCCTGCAGGAGCTGCCAAATCACAAAAGCAAACGCAAGATCTTTTTCGTAAATGGCTGGCTAGCCTCTTTCATCGGCGGCCAGCGGAGCGAGGAGGCCCTTGCGATCGTCAACAAATTCCTCGCCGATAACCCGATGCTCGACCGCGACTTGCGGCTCAAGGTCCTTGAGAACGTCGATGTGATCGAGCGCGCGGTGAAGATCCGCCGAGCATTTGGCCTCGGATAAACGCAGATGACGCGGGTAAAGCGTCGGGGATATAATCTCCCTCCGTCGTCCCTTACCGAGGTACGGGCTTCTGCCGTAACGGGGAGCTCGTGTCCTGTACATAATATGATTGACCATACACGCAACACGTGCTATCATGTTTCGGCCTGTGTTGGCGGATATCTCTGCCAAGCGTTCAGGATCGTCATACAGGACCAAGAAACAAATGACCACCTACGTCAATACTAAGAAACCGAATGACAGCTTTTTTCAGGACGACATTTTGATGAAACACGTTACGCACTTTTTGAAAAATGGGACAGGAGGGGTTAAGTTATTGATTGGCAATGGGTTATCCGTCCCATTTTCTGTCCCACGTGGGACAGGACCGAGGATGCTATTTCGTCGCAAAATGGGATGCAGAAATACGTAAAAGACTGATATGATTAAGGTTGCACGCTTTCATACGCAGTCGATCGATGTTGAGATTCGGATCAAACATATTTGAGAAACAAAGAATAGATGAGAAGAAACAGTATAAAATCCGCGGTTCTTTTCCTGATGTTGATCGCGCCGTTGTCTGTCTTTGCCGACCAGATCGACAACCAGGTTCGCACCTTCATGAGGGAGCGGCACATTCCTGGTGCGGCAGTCGCGGTGATGAAGAATGGCAAGGTTGTAAAGATGAAGAGCTATGGACTCGCCAGCCTTGAGCACATCGTACCGGTTACAACTGAAACCGTTTTTGAGATCGGCTCGGTTTCAAAGCAGATGACCGCGGCAGCGATCATGCTGCTGGTCGAGGACGGCAAGGTCTCGCTCGATGAGAAGATCTCGGCATACTTGTCCGATACGCCTGAAGCCTGGCGCGATGTGACCGTTAGGCACCTGCTGACACATTCGTCGGGGATCAAGAGCTATTCGAGCCTTGATGGCTTTGCCCTGCTGCGGCGGCTAAAGGTCGCCGAATTTATCAAACAGCTCTCGCCGCATCCGCTCGAGTTCCCGCCCGGCGAACGCAATGCATACAGCAACAGCGGGTATAATCTGCTTGCTTATATCATCGAGAGCCGTGCAAGCAAGCCGTATATCGAGTTTATGCGTGAGCGGATCTTCCGGCCCTTGGGAATGACAAAGACCGACGACCGCGATCCGGAATATGTTATCTCGAACAGGGCAAGCGGCTACGAATGGCGCGGCACGCGTCACGCCGGACGAAACTGGGATCTGACAGACCTAATGGGTGCGGGCTCGATAGTGTCGACCATTGGCGACATGGTCAAGTGGAATACTGCCCTGAACGGCGATATATTCCTGAAACAGTCCAGTAAGGCGGAGTTGTGGAAACAGTTTGTTTTTATAGACGGAATGCCGTCCGTCTATGGATTTGGCTGGCGGATATCAGACATCCGCGGACACAAGCTGACCGGCCACACCGGCCAGACCGCCGGATTCACATCGGCAAATTTCCGTTATCCCGATCATTCTCTCGCCGTCATCGTGCTTACCAATACAGGCGAGACCGGCAACGCCGGGTTGATGGCGACAAGGATAGCGAAGATCTAC
>JBGTBC010000087.1:0-11352 GCA_041749555.1 Pyrinomonadaceae bacterium
GCAATCGAGGCCAGTCATGCAACTTATGCCACGGTCTTCGACGGTTCGGAATCTAGTTCTGCAATTATGACGTCGGCTCTTCTGACTGAAACCTGCAAAACGAACAGCGACTCAGGCAACGATGATCACGGCTTTGGTGCCGGTCAATTCGGTAAAATCTTTTGTATAGATCGTTTCCACGCGTCGGTGTCGGCTGATGGTCTCGACTATATCCTGGGTTTGGATAAATCCGTTTTCGACGTGTGCGATAGCCCAGGTACGCATGTGAGATGCCCGTTTGAGAGTTTCGTCGAGCAGGTGTAGGTATTGAGACTTGGTTTCGGTGGCGGCGCCTAGCTTACCTCTGACGCTGATCTCAAGATCGTCCCAGAAATCATTCCCTCCGCGTACCCATTCTTCGCGCCATGCGAGGCGTCCGAGATGCGTTTTCACGACCTGGGGATGCGAAGACGGCAGCCGCAGGAACATCAATTCCGCCGGGGTCTCTGCGATAAAGTCGTCTGCGCTCTTATTAGTAGATGCGTTATTCTGTCCATTATCGAATGGCTCCGGCTGCGTCGACCACAAACGCCTGAAGACGTTAGAGAGCGGCTGCCGGAATTCGCGGGTGTCATCGCGGAAGGAAAATACATAGTCGCCCGCATCTATGACGATCGACGAAGCGATGGCCCTCGAGACGGGAGACTGAAGCCGCTCAATGTTGCGCCGCACGTTGTCGAACCACCATGAATCGGTCTCAGAAAACCAATTCATCAGCGATGGATTCTGAAGCCGGTAGCCGGGCACATAGGCATCATCGAGGACCGTGTTTACATCATCAGTCGACAAACGCTCACCATTATTCGAGATCCGCGAAACCGCCTTGGTCCAGACCGACTGGAGGGGATCATTTGCAAAGATCCGAATGCTCCAGCGTTTAAGGTAGGCTCCGAGGGCCGGCTGATCGGTAAATGGCATGGCCACGTTAGCAAAACGAAGCCGCCGCAAGACATTCAGGTCAAAGGCAAGCCAACTCTTTGGTGAGATCTTTGTCTGGCTATACATGTTTTAAGTTGATTCCACGGCCTCGACAGGCTGCTTTCTGGCGGAGGCTGCATTTGCGACCATGAGGAATGCCTTTACAACGGTTGGATCAAACTCGATACCCGCCCATTCGATCAAATAACGCTTTGCCTGATCGACACTCATCGCCGTGCGGAAAGGGCGGTCAGCGGTAAGAGCCGCATATGTGTCAGCGATGCGAAGCAGCCGGGCGGCCAGCGGGATCTGCTCGTTCTCGAGACAGTCAGGATAGCCGCTGCCATTCCACCACTCATGATGCCATCGGATGATCAATTGAACACCCCGCGAAAGTCCCAATTTTGCCGCCTCCTGTTCGCCGATCACCGGGTGGCGTTGAAGGTCAATACGCTCAGTCGCTGCAAGCACACGCGGAGAACCAATGTATTCACGATTCATCGACATTTCACCGATGTCGTGGAGTAGAGCCGCCTGCTGAAGAAAAATCCGGTCCCTTGATGCAAGGTTGAAATGAGACCCGAGAGCATCAGCGATAGAGGCAATACGACGGCCGTGAGCGCTGGAATAACCTTCGAACCCATCGATCCGGGCCGATAAGGTCAGCAGTTTTTCATCAATTTCGGCGGCCTCGCCCGTTACGCTTTGCACCAAACTAGTTTCGGGCTTTTACGGGTAAGTTTCAAGTCCACCTTACCCTTACCAGCAAAATTAGGTGTTCAGCGATTTCAGAAGCTCACGGGCCTCTTCATTGCTTGGGAAAATGGCCAGCAGCCGGTTTAGCTCGCCCTCAGCCCTCTTCATGAGGTTAAACTGAATAAAGAATTCGGCAAGCAGGATCCGCAGGGTCGGATTGTCAGGGTCAAGCTTGATGGCAGATTGCATCTCGGATTCAGCCTTATATCGCTGTGACGGGTCTGACGATAGTGCCTTACCGTAATATGCGTGATAGCGAGCGTTTTGAGGTGCAAGATGTACTGCCCTGGCAAAGAACTGGATCGCGTCATTCAATTCCTCGTTCATCAACAGGTCAAATCCACGTTCGAAGTTCTCGGCGGCCTGCTGTTTTCGAATGGCATCTTGTCCTGAATCTCCCGCCGCTCGCCGTTTGTCGCGGTCCGCCAACTCCTTACGCATACGATAATCGTAGAGCTCTCGGGTTTCCGCATTCTTCAGAGTTTCGTTTGCTTGAGCAAGCTCGGTGAACGCTTGTTGGATCCGCTGGAACGTTATTCCGCCCTCGGCATGAAAACGGTCGGGGTGGAAACTACGGGCCAATCCAAAGTAAGCCCGCTTTATCGTGTCGGTGTCGGCCTTCGAATCGACCCCTAGAACGTCGTAAAACGTTTCGGCACTTTCGACGCGCTGCAGATATTCTTCGGTCGAAATCACTTTTTCCGCCTCAGGCGTTGCCGGTGTCGCGGCCATCGGTTTAACAGCTGTCTCCTCTTTTTCGGAGATCAGAACGCCCGGAATCTTGGCCTCTGATCTGATCTCAAGCCTTGCGTTTTTCATTACAGCTATATGCTCAGCTGAAAACGCCGGCTGCCAATCATTTCTGTCGAGCAAGCCGCCGAGCCAGAGGGTGTAGATCGCCTTGAGGGCGGACGCCTCGCTCATGGCAGACACGCTAACCAAACTCGCGGCTGTAAGGACGTCGTCGTCGGCACGTGAAAGGACGAAAGCTTCGTCGGGGCTGAGGCCAATATTTATCTCCTGAACGCCTGATCGGCTAAACCCTTCGTCGAGGCTTCGAAACTGGCCGAGCACGTTTTCGGTGCTCAAACATCGTCCGTACTCGACCAGCAGAGATGTGGTATTGATCGGAAACGCCAAGCCGTCTCTAACACGAGCAAGCGGGCTAAAGATCCAGTCGGAAGACGGCCAGGTAAGGGCCTCGACCAAGATCTCTTCTATCTGATCGATGAACAGGCGGTCACATTCAGCTTGTGTAAGAAGATTTTTGCTTTGAAGGAAAGCAGCAAGTTCAAAATCATTGCTGAAATTCGGGATCTTTGCAATATCATCCTTTGAGAGTTTTCCTCGTCTGATCAATACATCGAATAGACGCGACGACCTTGCATTTGATACAGCGAAGACGAGATTGCCGTTCTTAAAATAAAAAATGCACTTCTTATCGCGTTCAGTAACGCGGAGACTTCCATTCAGACGCGCCCGTGCACATTCCGTCAAAAGTTCTGCAAACGGATGGGTCAGGAAATTTCCTTTTACCTCTAGCTCGGGTCGCGGGGTCATTTAAGGTGAGTCGGGAGTGGCGAAGGCCCGAATAAATGATAACAGAAGCAGGTAGAAAAAGTTAAGGGCTTTTTTTCGCGTTTAACATCGTGATTTGTTAGCATTTGATGTTCGCGGGAGACGATGACAAAAGATATTGAGATAAAGGAATGCAACACATTGGACTCGCTCGCTGAGTGCCTTCAACTGCAGCGTGAGGTCTTTGCCCTGCCGGAGGTGGAACTGTCCCCTGTCAGACATTTTGTTGTGACTAGAAATGCGGGCGGATTCACACTGGGAGCCTATGACGGGGAACATTTGGCGGGATACGTTCTGAGCGTGCCAGCGTTTTTGCGTGGTGAGAAGGCTTTTTATTCTCACATGACCGGGGTTCGGGCAGAATATCAAGGCACCGGTATTGGAGCCCAACTGAAATGGGCCCAACGCAAACGTGCCCTTCTTGAGGGTGTCAAATACATCAAATGGACGTTTGAGCCGTTCAAGGCCAAGAACGCTTATTTCAATCTCGAGAAACTTGGCGCGATAGTCTCAGAATTGCAGCGAAATTTCTATGGTATCGATTACGCAACCGCCGGGACGCCCGATCGCCAAATAGGCTTGGCGAGCGATCGCCTTTTTGCTGAATGGGAACTTGAAAGCGAAAAGGTGCAATGCCTTGCGGCGGGGGACGCATTCCGTGAAACTCGTACCCCGGCAGCCAGGATCGAGGTTCCGAATGACTGGAATGCTCTGGTTAAAGCCGAGCCGGAGGCGGCGCTCGCGGAGCAATTGAGGATCCGTGAAGAGTTCGAGGTCGCCTTCGCAGCGGGCATGATAGGCCGAGGTTTTCAGCGGGATGCGGAGCGTCCCTCGTATTTGCTTTACGCGGATTGAAGATGAGGATTTTTGAGATCGACCTCGACATTCGAAAGGCGCGGACGCTTTCAGCCGATTTTTATACGGATCCGAAATATTTCGAACTGTCCAGGGAGAAGATATTTGCCCGAAGCTGGCATTTCTTGGGCAAGGCGGATGAAGTCGAATGTCTGAAACCCGCGAATATTCTGCCGGAGTTGCTGGACGAGCCCGTATTGCTGATCAAAAACGACGGATCGCTAGAGTGCTTTTCAAACGTGTGTACGCATCGCGGCAAGATCCTGGTCGAGGAGCCCTGTAAGGCTAATCTGATACGCTGCGGGTATCACGGGCGGCGATTTTCGCTTGAGGGCAAGTTCTTGTCGATGCCTGAGTTTGAAGGCGTCGCGGATTTCCCGTGTGAAAGCGATAATTTGAGGCAGGTCCCGTTCGCCACAAGACAAGGGTTTATGTTTGCGTCGCTCGACCCTGCTGATACTTTTGAAGCTTTTGTCGAGGACGTAGCGGCGAGATTTGCCGGGGATACTTATGATCCGGAAATCTTGAGGCTGACGGCGACAGCGGAGTATCAGGTTAACGCCCATTGGGCACTGTATTGTGAGAACTATCTCGAAGGGTTTCATATTCCGTACGTGCACCAGGCACTCAATGCCGTTGTGGATTATGGTAGTTACACGACTGAAACCTTTCGATATTCGAGCTTGCAGACCGGTTATGACGATGAAGGCAAGATCGCGGCGAAATATCTGTTTATTTTCCCAAACTTGATGTTCAATTTTTATCCGTGGGGGATCTCGGTAAACGTTGTCCGGCCGGTTTCGCCATCGCAGACCACAGTCGAGTTTCTGACGTATGTCGGTAACGAATCGCTAGTGGATAAAGGAGCCGGAGCAGATCTTCACGGCGTCGAAATGGAAGACGAAGCGGTGGTGGAAAGTGTGCAAAAGGGAATTCGATCGCGGTACTATGACCGCGGGCGCTATTCGCCAACACGCGAGCAGGGAACCCACCATTTTCATCGTTTGATCGCGGAATTTATGGGTTGAACAATGGTATAACCAGGGTTATACTTAGCATATATGAAGACTGCAATTTCGGTTTCCGACGATGTGTTTAGGATTAGCGAGAAACTAGCAAAAAAGCTAAAGGTTTCCAGGAGCGCTGTTTTTGCCATGGGTGTAGAAAAGCTAAATGAAGAATACGACAGGAAAGCGATGATCGCACGCATCAATAAGGTCTGCGAAGAAGTTGATACATCGGTCGATCCTGTCCTAAGAGAATACACTAAGCAAAGATTCCGATAAATTGAATGACGATTCTGCGTGGCCAGCTTTACTGGGTCGATCTTGGCCAGCCACGCGGTTCGAGTCCGGGTTACGAGGGCCCGGCACTTGTAATTCAGGATAAAGATTTCAACCGAACGAATCTTCGTACTGTCATAGTTGCCCTCCTCACAACCAACCTGAGGCTTGCGAACATGGATGGAAACGTACTTCTTATGCCTGGGGCGAACGGACTGAGAGAGCCGTCCGTAGTCAACGTGACCCAGATCTATACAGTTAACAAAGCCGATCTTGTGGAGCCGATCGGCATGCTTACTGCCTCCGAAATGAATCTGGTTGACAATGGATTAAGACTCGTTCTTAACTTACCGTACAAGCGCTAGTGCGATGACCACTACTTTTTCACCGAATGTAAATCAAGAGATCGAGCTACTTCGCACCGAGATCGAGCGACACAACGATCTCTATTATCAAAAAGCCGAACCGGAAATATCGGACTTCGAGTTTGACCAACTGCTCGAAAAACTCACGGCTCTTGAGGCCTTGCATCCGGAACTGATCACGCCCGACAGTCCAACGCAGCGGGTTGGCGGAAAGGCGGCGAGTTTGAAGCCGTTTACCCACACGGTGCCGCTGATGTCGCTCGATAACTCTTATGATCTCAATGAGTTAAAAGCATTTACGGAGCGCTGTGAGAGGCTAGCGGAGGGGCGAAAGCTCGAATATGTCGCCGAGCTTAAGATCGACGGGCTCAGTGTTTCCCTTCATTACGAAAACGGCATTCTCAACGTCGGGGCGACACGCGGCGACGGTGCGCAGGGCGATGAAGTCACACAGAACGTAAAGACGATAAGGTCGGTCCCGTTGAAACTGAAGGCCGACGCACCGGAACACGCCGAAGTTCGCGGCGAGGTTTTTTTGTCGCGATCGCAGTTCGCGAAGATCAACGCCGAGCTTGAGATGCAGGGCGAAAAAACATTTGCAAATCCACGCAACTGTGCATCCGGAACGCTGCGAATGCTCGACTCGCAGATCGTTGCTTCGCGGCGGCTCGATATGTTCCCGTATGATGCTTTTACGGGTGCGTCGAAGATGTTTGCGACGCATTTGGAGGTTTTTGAATGGTGTAAGCGCAATGGTTTTAACGTCAATCCGCATCACCGGCTTTGTGCAAGTTTTGACGAGCTTTCGGCATTCATCGCCGAAATGGAAGCGATCCGCGATGGGCTTGATTATGAGATCGACGGAGTAGTTGTGAAGGTGAATTCAACCGCGTTGCAAGATGAATTTGGAGCGACTACAAAGGCCCCGCGTTGGGCCATTGCGTATAAATATCCGGCCCGCCAGGCGACGACGCGGCTGCTGGGAATTGGAATTCAGGTTGGCCGCACAGGTGCTTTGACACCGGTTGCGCATCTCGAACCGACTCTGCTCGCGGGCACAACGGTCGCCCGGGCTTCGCTGCATAACGAAGATGAAATAAAACGTCTCGATCTTAAGATCGGTGACTATGTAATCATCGAGAAAAGCGGTGAGATCATCCCACAAGTGTTATCGGTCGTCGTTTCGAAACGTGATGGCAGCGAGATTGAATTTGAGTTTCCGACGGTCTGCCCGGCGTGTCATTCGCCCGCCATTCGGCCCGATGGCGAGGCTGTACGCCGCTGTACGAATGACATTTGTCCTGCGAAGGTGAAGGCTCGCGTTCTGTATTTTGCCTCGCGAAAGGCGATGGATATCGAGGGCCTGGGCGAGGTGCTGGTCGAGACGCTGGTCAATAACGGTTCGATCAAGGATGTGGCCGATCTTTACAACTTGACCGTCGACCAGATCGCGTCGCTTGATCGAATGGCTGTGAAATCCGGCACAAATCTGATCGACCAGATCGCCGCGAGCAAGCAACGCGGGCTTCAGCGGCTCCTCTATGGCATCGACATTCGCCACGTCGGCGAGCGTTATGCCAAGATCCTGGCCAATCATTTTCGCTCGCTCGACCGTCTCGCCGAGGCCAGCGTCCAGGAACTGGACGATATCCACGAGATCGGCCTATCCGTGGCCGAAAGCGTTTATGAATGGTTTCGCAATGAACGGAACATTAACCTTGTCGATCGCCTAAAGGCCGCCGGGGTCAAAACCGAAACTGACGCTTCGAGCACTGCGATGCGCGACGAACGCTTCATCGGTAAAACATTCGTCCTAACCGGCAAACTCGAAAACTACACACGCGACGAAGCTGCCAAATTGATCGAAGAGCGCGGCGGCCGAGTCGCTTCATCTGTCAGCAAAAATACAGATTTCGTCGTCGCCGGAAGTGACGCAGGGTCTAAACTTACGAAAGCGGAAAGCTTAGGGGTTTCGGTATTGGACGAAGTGTCGTTCGGTCAAATGCTCGACCTAATCGGCGAGTAGGGGTAGGCGTATAGTCGAACTAATCGGACTCATCGCCTTTGCGTGCCCGATACATCTCCGACACGACTTGGGTGAAGATCCCATAAACGACCAGAACGCTCACGAGCACGCCGACGCAAAATACGATTAAATTTAGGTTGTTCATATTCTCCTACGCGTCGTTGTTCCGTATAGTCCTAATGCAAGGATCGACGGGACCCACATCCCGACAAATATAGCGGTATCTCGATTTCCCTCACCCAATAGTCCGAACCAGAGAGAGACGGAGAAGAGAAATGATAAGAATGCTGCAGCGAGTATAAAGAGATCTGATTTTTCGAGTTTCATAATTTAGTTGAAAAATACGCTTAATTGATTCACTGAGTGCTTTCGCGCAGCGAATGGAAATGGATTCGCAGCGGAACGGCGGCCGGGGAGCATGTTGTAAGACGATGCACCAGAGAATTCTTCTGGTAATATTTGTACGTTAGTAATGAAAAAAGGAACTTCCATGATCGAGACGCTCCGGGATTTCGTCGAAAAGATGAACAACCTGGGCATCGAATATATGGTGACGGGTTCGTACGCTATGAGCGCATATGGCGAGATTCGAATGACGAAAGACATCGATGTAGTCGTAAAACTTTCATCGAAGGATGTAACCTCATTTTATGGTCTGTTCAACGATGGATATTATGTTAGTGACGTATCGATCAGACGAGCGATTGACCGGGGATCTATGTTCAACGTGGTCAGTAATGAACACGGAGGGAAGATCGACTGTATCATTCAGAAAAATACAGACTTTGCACGGACAAGTTTTGCTCGCCGATACACAGTGTCGGTGGCAGGAATCGAGTACTGGAATACCACAAAGGAAGACCTGATCGTTGCGAAGCTTCAGTGGGCAAAAGATACGCACTCTGAAATGCAAATCCGTGATATTGCTAATCTAACGAGCACCAGCTATGATGCCGATTATGTTGGTCATTGGGTCGCTGAGCTGGACCTGAAGGATATATGGGCCGAGGTCGAGAAATGGAGGACACAACACAAGCCGCTCGAGAATTAGTTTGGCGAGTAGTGATGTCCAAGTCTGTCGAAGAAAGAGTTTTGATGTGCGCCGAGTTGTACGAGGACGCCAAAGAATTTGCCCGTATTGGCATGCCCCAAGGATTATCGGTCTCCGAACAGGAGTCTTTTATCTTTAGACGGATCCATGGCTTGGCACCTCAAGAGCTGGTTGATAGAGGCTGATACTGAAGAGTTATATGAATAAGTTTTTTACAGCAAACATAGCCGAAGCAGATCCGACGGTCAGCCGAGCGATCGACGATGAGGTCCGGCGGCAAACAAACGGGCTTGAACTCATCGCGTCGGAAAATTTTGTGTCCGAGGCCGTTTTGCAGACGATGGGCACCGTGTTTACGAACAAGTATGCCGAGGGTTATCCGGGAAAACGATACTACGGCGGGTGTGAATTTGCCGATGTCGTCGAGCAGCTTGCCATCGATCGCGCAAAAGAGATATTTGGGGCAGACCATGCCAACGCCCAGCCTCATTCAGGCGCACAGGCGAATATGGCGGTTTTGATGACGGCCCTTGAACACGGTGATCAGATTTTGGGTATGAAACTTTCACACGGAGGGCATCTGACTCACGGGCATCCTTTAAATTTCTCAGGCATCAATTACAAGGTCGCAGACTACGGGGTAGACCCCGAGACCGAGCAGATCGACTATGACGATCTTCAGAGAAAGGCGGAAGAGTCGCGTCCGAAGCTTTTGATCTGCGGAGCTTCGGCCTATCCGCGAACGATCGATTTCGCCCGAATAGGCGAGATCGCCCGTAGCGTTGGTGCCAAAGTAATGGCGGATATCGCACATATCGCAGGATTGGTAGCTGTCGGGCTCCATCCATCGCCGGTCCCGCATTGCGAGTTTGTTACTACAACGACGCATAAAACCCTGAGGGGCCCGCGTGGCGGGCTGATACTGTGTCGTGAGGAATTTGCAAAGGACGTGGACCGAAGCGTATTTCCGGGAGTCCAGGGAGGCCCGCTTATTCACATCATAGCTGCCAAGGCGGTTTCTTTCGGTGAGGCCCTCACGGACGATTTTAAGTCGTATCAGCAGCAGATAATCGACAATGCAAAGGTATTGGCGGCGACTCTTTCCGAAGCTGGATTAAGGCTTGTTTCGGGCGGTACAGATAATCATCTTCTGCTTGTCGATGTCTTTATGGATGGGAAGGGAATTACCGGCAAGGAGGCCGAAAAGGCCCTGGAAGATGTCGATATAACGGTCAATAAGAATACGATCCCATTCGACAAGAACAAGCCTTTTATCGCGTCCGGGATACGGATCGGCACGCCCGCTCTAACCACACGCGGAATGAAAGAGGCGGAAATGAAACAGATCGGCGAGATGATCGCTTCGGTGATCTGGGAACCGGAGTCCGAAGAGGTTCAAACGCGGGTCAGGGGCCAGGTGAAAGAGATCGCCTCCCGATTCCCAATGTATCCCGGCAGGTTCAAGCAGGCGACGGATGAGATCGGCGTCGCAGGCTGACGATTAAATTGGTAATGTTCAGATATTGTTTATCGCTACTATTGATCTGCCTTTTGACCGGGGGTATCTATTCCCAGGTCAAGCAGGATTCGGCTGTTCCGACCGATTTCAAGAGCGATGGATGCAGCCTTTTTCCCGACGGCAACTACCGCGAATGCTGTGTGGAGCATGACAAGGCATATTTTATCGGCGGATCATTGAAGGAGAGGAGGACCGCGGACAAAAAGCTTTACCGGTGTGTCCGGTCAAAGGGAAACGGAAAATTCCTGGCTTCTATGATATTTGTCGGCGTAAGGATCGGTGGAGTATCATTCCTTCCGACGCCGTTCCGTTGGGGTTTTGGGAATAAGTATCCCCATAAGGAACCGCCTAAACCAAAAACAAAATCGGCTACTGGTCGTTAAAGTCGTTGGCTGAATCGAACTGGTCGAGTATTTCCCGGGCCTCGTCAGAATCAAATTCGTACGCTTTTTGTTCCAATGCGGCGGCCGAGATGCCCGCATACAGCGAGTCTTCCAGCAAGGGCAGGAGGGCAGGTATCGGCAGCATCGCCAGCGTTTCGTAGGCAATAGCCCTGATCTGCGGGCGATCGGTCTGTCTGACGATCTCAGCTATCTCGGCTGCCGAATAGCGTTCTGCCAGCGTGTCAGCGAGGGAATCCAAGCGGTTATAGTTATTCTCCAGGATCGCCCGTTCCGCAAGCTGTATAAAGACCTCGGCGGAAGCAGACTGAGATTCGAGTATGCGTACGCAGGTGTCCGCAAGCTGAGATATCTCCGTAAACTTTGCCGGGTCCTTCCGAATTTCAAACGACTTTGTCTCTTCGTCGAGAGCCGAGAGTAGCCTACTGACTTCCCAATCTGCGTGGGCGTCGTAAGAATATTTTGTAGTTTTGCTATTAGCGGAGCCGGGATTGCTGGACTGCATGGCGCCGACGAGCATTTTTCTGGTGACGGGCCGCAAACCTTCCCATATACTCGCAA
>JBGTBC010000088.1:0-1895 GCA_041749555.1 Pyrinomonadaceae bacterium
TTGCCGAGCGATGTAAAATAGCCTCCGACTAGATTTGGCGGTACGCGGCTAAGGCCGGTCGCCGGATTTATGGCTGCGGCCGTTTCGGTTCCGGCCAGGCCCTGGGCGGTATAGCTGCCCACTAGGTCGATCTGGGGTTTGGTTTGATTGCGATAGAAACGCTGGTCGATCTGGTTGATCTCAGCGGAGGTTTCGAGCTGGTCGATCTCAGGACGACTCTTCATTGCTTCGGTTACGGCAACCTCCAGCCCGATACTCGGCACGTCAAGATCGACCGGGGAAACGGGCGTCAAGGCACGCGACCATTCCGGTGACCGTCGGTCGGGCAGCAGAAGGGTCTTAAGAGTATTCTCTGCCCGCGTTACGGTTTCCTGCGCCTGAAAAACCGTTTGCTCAAAGGTGGAGACCTGGGCCGTGGCGGATACGATCTCGATGGGTGCCAGTACGCCATTGTCGACCAGTCGACGGTTGCTCTCAAGCTGCTCGCGTGCCTGGCTGAGCGTTTCGATCTGCACCTGGTGATTACGCAAGGCAAACACCAGATCCCAATAAGCCCGCTCGACCCCCGCAATGACCTCGATCGCCCTTTGCCTGAGCTGTGCATCGGTCAATTCGACATTCTTTTTCGCTATCTCGATGGTGCGGCGGCTATTGTCGATCGACCTGTTCCGAAACAAAGGCTGAACATAATTAAAGACAAGTGACGACGGGAACTGAGGGTTTAAGAAGGAGTTAGTATTGCTGGTGGTCGTACGGGATGAATTGAAAAGCGCCGAATAGCTGCCGCCCTGGTAGGGCGAGAAACCGGTTACCCCGGTCGAGCCGAAAAAACGTGTCTGTGTCACAGCTCCGTTGACGGCACCGCCGATAAGCGACGCAGTCGGGATGGTGACCTTTTCGTAATACCCTTCGGCTGAAAGCAGCGGATCGTACACGCCGCGGGCTCCGGTTAGTCCGAAATCGCTGATCTGCGCTGTGTTTCGTGACGCATCGATGTCGTTATTATTGCCGAGAGCGAGTTCGATCGCCTGATCAAGCGTCAGCGGCAATTGATTATCGACGGTGACGCCGACCCGCTCGCCATTCGGCATCGGCCGCAGAGGTATGTTGAATGTCGGCTGAACCGGAGGCGGCTGATCCGGGCCGGGATCAGGCGTCGGAGATGGCGTGGGCGTTTGCCCATTTCCCGACGCTATCAATAAAAACAACAAAATACCGCCCGGTAACAACCGGGCGATCGAACGTAAATATGCCGCTAAAGAATATAAAACCATCAAAAAAAAGCAATAAGCCTCTATTCTACGTCGACTGCCGGTTTGGGCCGCCTGAACGAAGCAAAAATATTTCTTATGCCCTGCGACATGGTTCGCCAAATGGTCGTTTCTTTGGCGTCATCAAAGAGCGAATAGAATACCGGCACCGCTAGCAGCGTCAAAACCAAACACATCGACTGTCCACCGACGACCAGTATGCCGATCGAGCGATTCGTCGCGGCCCCTGCACCCGAACCGAGCGTCAACGGGATCATCCCAGCAACCAGCGCGAGCGTCGTCATCAGGATCGGGCGTAAGCGATCGCGGTTGGCCTGGATGATGGCGTCATAACGGTTCATTCCGCGCGCGCGCAATGTATTTGTGTGATCTATCTGAAGGATCGCATTCTTCTTCACAATGCCAAACAGCAGTAGGATCCCCAACGCCGAGAAAATATTAAGGGTCTGCCCCGCGATCGCTGTCGAAAGCAACGCGAACGGGATAGCAAGCGGCAACGTCAGAAGTATCGTCACAGGGTGAATAAACGACTCAAACTGAGCAGCCAGAATAAGATACATAAATACGAACGATAACAGGAATGCGTAAAGAAAAGCGTCGTATGCTTTTTGCAGTTCCTTTGAC
>JBGTBC010000089.1:0-6344 GCA_041749555.1 Pyrinomonadaceae bacterium
AAATACGTGGAAATGGATCATCGATCCGCTCGACGGCACTACGAATTACGCTCACGGTTATCCGTGTTTTGCGGTCACAATTGCACTCGAGCACGACGGCGAGATCGTCGTCGGCGTGACCTTTGACCCGACCCGCGGCGAGTTGTTTGCAGCCGAACGCGGAAAAGGGGCGAGTCTTAATAACAAGCCCATTCGCGTTTCGGCAGCCGAAGATCTCGGTGAAGCCCTACTCGTCACAGGTTTCCCATACGATTTCAAAAGGCGCGAGGATTTTGCACGACATTTGACCCAGTTTTTGCTCAGATCCCGAGGCGTCAGACGAGACGGCAGCGCGGCGATCGATATGGCCTATGTTGCGTGCGGGCGGTTTGACGGCATGTGGGAAGAGGGCCTAAACCCATGGGACATGGCCGCCGGAGTACTCTTGATCGAAGAAGCCGGTGGGCAGGTCAGCGGTTATGACAACTCAAGATTTAGCATTTACCGGCCTCCGATCGTGGCCAGTAATGGTCTGGTACATGCGCAGATGCTCAGCATCCTAAACGGATAATTTCATTCGCGACAAACGCTCTTGCCGTGTGATAATCTTAATTTTTATTGAACAAAACGGTTGTTCAGGTGACGAATTTAATCGATCGCCAACAACTGACGACCGACCACTGAATTTATGTCATGGTTTCGCAGAGACAGACCAAAGATCGACGAGCAGGGCGACGACGAGGAGCAGATCGTCCGGACAGAGGGCATTTTTGTTAAATGCCCTGAATGCGAAAATCCGCTTTACAAGCGTGAACTGACCGAATCCCACGAAGTATGCACCCATTGCGGGTATCATTTTCGATATTCCGCTGTCGGCCGCCTTCACGACCTATTTGATGACGGCGAGTACGAAAAGCTGGACGAAGAAGTAACGTCAGGCGACCCGCTCGGTTTTGTCGATTCCAAACCGTATAAGGACAGGCTGGAGCAGGCGAAGGTGGTTTCAGGCCTGCCTGAGGCCATCGTGTCCGGTAAAGGTACGGTTGGCGGCTATCTCGTTTTTGCGGGTGCGATGGATATGTCATTCATTGGCGGATCGATGGGATCGGCGGTTGGAGAAAAAATAACACGGCTTATCGAGAGGGCCGTCGAGAATCGCGGCGCGGTGGTGATCTATTCGGCATCAGGCGGTGCCCGAATGCAGGAAGGTACCCTGAGCTTGATGCAGATGGGCAAGATATCAGCGGCTTTATCACGGCTCGACGACGCACGGCTGCCCTTCATTTCGGTCCTGACCGATCCGACAACGGGCGGCGTCACAGCGAGTTTTGCGATGCTTGGTGATGTTATCATTGCCGAGCCTAAAGCTCTCATCGGATTTGCGGGCCCGCGTGTGATCGAGCAAACGATCCGTCAGAAGCTGCCGAAAGGATTTCAGAGGAGTGAGTTTCTCCTCGAACATGGAATGGTTGATATGGTCGTCGACCGCCGTGAGATCCGCAACATAATTGTGCGAATTCTTGGGTTTATGATGAACAAGTCCCTGGCTGCCTGACTATGCTTACTCAAATTCTATTGGATCTTTACGAACGCGACCTGGCAAAGCTGAAAAGCGAGATCGAGCAATATTCTGATGCCGCTGACCTTTGGCGAGTCGAAGGCGGCATTGCAAATTCAGCCGGGAATCTCACGCTGCACCTTATCGGTAATTTGGAACATTTTATCGGTGCAGTTCTCGGCAATTCGGGTTACATTCGGGACCGGGATCGAGAATTTTCAGACAGGGATATACCGCGTGAAGATCTTGTTTCAGCTATCGACGAAACCCGGGCGACCGTTAAAAGTACGCTGGAAGCGTTAACTGACGAAGATCTATCACAAAACTACTCAATTGAGGTATTTGGAGAACCGATGACGACCGGCTTTTTCCTTGTTCATCTGGCTACCCATCTCAATTACCATCTGGGCCAGATAAATTACCACCGCCGTTTATTGTCGAAACAACTACAGGGTGAAACGACACCGGGCTGATAGTCTCGCCGCCGACAATGGATTTCTCGCATTCGGTCGAATATTTGCTCTCGCTCGGAAACGAAGTTTCGGCGATGAAGCTGGGGCTCGAGAATATTCGAACGCTCCTCGCCGAACTCGGCAACCCTCACAATAAATATCTTAAGGTCCAGGTTGCCGGCACGAACGGCAAAGGGTCGGTATGCGCATTTCTTGATTCGATCTGCAACAGGGCCGGAATACGGACCGGAACCTATACGTCGCCACATCTCATTTCGATCACCGAAAGGGTCAGGATCAATGGCGTTGATATCACCGAGGATGAATTCGCTCAGATCGCAAACGTTGTTCGCGAAACAAGCGAAACACTCTTATCGCAGAATCGTCTTGAGTACCGTCCAACGTTTTTTGAGCAAATGACGGCGATTGCATTGCTAGCCTTTGCCGAAGCCAAGGTCGAACTCGCGATCCTAGAAACGGGGCTCGGCGGAAGGCTGGATGCCACTACAGCGGCAAATGCTGAAATAGCGGCAATCACCCGGATAGATCTTGATCACCAGGTGTATTTAGGCGATACGATCGAGAAGATCGCGGCGGAAAAGGCGGCGATCATCCATGCGGGTTCAAAGGTCGTCGTATGTGCGCAGTCGCAGGTGGCGATGAAGGTGATATGCGGGTGGTGTGAGGCAGTTGGTGCCGAAGCACGGACGACGTCGGGGTTTTTCGGACAAGGATTTGGCCTTCCGAAACTTGGCCTGTTAGGAGGGCATCAGGTCGAAAATGCTCAGGTCGCCATGCTAGCTGCGTTCACTCTGCGTGATCATTTTCAAATCAGCGATGACGCCGTTGTAGAGGGCCTCGAAACCGCCCGTCATCCGGGCCGCCTTGAGTACGAGGGAAGATATCTCTTCGACGGAGCTCATAACATTGGCGGGGCGAAGGCACTGGCCGCTTATTTGGCGCAATCTGAAAGGCGACCGATCACAATAGTTTTCGGTGCGATGCGTGACAAAGAGATAGGTGAGATCGCGTCAATTCTATTTCCGCTTGCCGAGAAGTTTGTTTTGACTGAGCCCGAAAATTTGCGAGCTTTGAGCTGTGAATCATTACTTAAGTATATGCCTTTGAATATTTCTCGATTGAACGTCTTTGTGACCGATCGGGTCGAAAATGCGGTGACGATCGCTGAAACGGTGGCTTCAAGTGACGGCATAATATTGGTGACGGGATCGTTATATTTGGTGGGTGACGTACGGAAAATTCTTTTGACACATGTCTCTTCTCCGAATTAAAGTAAGACGACGGCCAATTCATAAGAAATGTTGAACTCATTCTTATCTCTGGTATTTATTCTCCTGTGCGTGGGCAATGTGTGGGCGCAAGATCTAATACCGACGAATCCCTTCGGCTTTGTGATGAATCAACCTGAGCAATGGTTTTCAATCGGAAAAGAAGAGATAACGGCTTCTCTTAAAAGGATCGAGCTGAGTGACGGGTCACTTGATCGCTACTTAGAACAGAATCAAGGCAAACAACTCCTGTTCGGATACGTTCGGTATAAGCAAGATTCGTTCACGGGTATTAATCCGAAGATCGAGGCCCGTGTGATAAAGATTATGGCGGCCACTCCTGTCACTTTCAGGGCATTCAAGCCGGCGGCCGAGGCCGCTCTTAGGGCTATCGCCAAGGAATTCAGCGAGCAAAAATATATTGTCGAACCCTCCGAAATACAGGTAGGCGATATTGCTTCCGTTTATCACATCTCCGAGTTTTCAATTAAGATGCAAAGCGGAGCGAAGCACCGTGTTCGAAGCCGGACATATATTATTCCTCGAGGGACTTATTTTTTTCAAATCAGTTTCGTTGACGAACCGGGTGTTAACGATTTTTCGGCTGAGTTCGACAGATTGGTGAATTCAATTAAAATCACTAAATAGATTTATGTATAAACTCGTTCTAATTCGCCACGGCGAAAGCCAATGGAATAAGGAAAACCGGTTTACGGGATGGAAGGACGTCGATCTCTCCGAAAAGGGCAGGGAAGAGGCGAAGGCCGCGGGGCAATTGCTGAAGGCTGAAGGTTACTCGTTTGATGAGGCCTACACCTCGGTCCTAAAGCGCGCGATCCGCACGTTGTGGATCATCCTCGACGAAATGGACCTGATGTGGATCCCGGAAACGAAATCGTACCTGCTCAATGAGCGTCATTACGGCGGCCTGCAGGGCCTCGACAAGGCGGAGACCGCGGCGAAATATGGCGATGAGCAGGTGCTGTTATGGCGGCGAAGCTACGACGTGCCGCCGCCGGAGCTAGACTCGGATGACGAGCGTTGGCTTGGTAATGATCCGCGATATGCGGGCATCGAGAATTTTCCTAAGACCGAATGCCTTAAGGACACGGTCGCTCGCGTCGTGCCCTACTGGGAAGATGTGATTAGTCCGAGAGTTGCAGCGGGCCGACGCCTGATCGTAGCCGCTCACGGCAACAGCCTGCGGGCACTTGTGAAACATCTGGACGGTATTTCGGATGATGAAATTGTCAGCCTCAACATTCCGACGGGCGTGCCGTTGGTTTATGAACTAGATGATCAATTGAAGCCGATCAAAAGTTATTATCTGGGCGATGCCGAGGCGATCAAGGCTGCACGGGACGCAGTAGCAAATCAGGGAAAGGCGAAATAGTCTCTACCAAAGGTAGTTCTGACTCTATGTGGCAAAAAGCCGTTTTCTTTCTTCTGATCGCTTTTATTCTTTCACCCTGGGGTTCGCCGGTTTATGCCCTTGCCCTGGGGCTGGCAATGGCCCTGACCATAGGCAATCCTTTTCCCGCGCTTACAGGAAGACCTTCCAAGTATCTGCTTCAGATCTCGGTTGCTATGCTGGGCTTCGGAATGGACCTTGGCTCGGTATATCGCGCAGGAAAGGATGGGATCGGATTCATTGTCTTTGTTGTTGCCACAGCTCTTATTCTCGGATTTTTCATCGGTAAGGCTCTGAACGTGTCCTCCCGCGTTAGGACGTTAGTTTCATCCGGTACTGCGATCTGCGGCGGCAGTGCGATCGCGGCTATCGGGCCGGCGATAAAAGCTGATAACGACGAAATGACGGTCTCGCTCGGCACGATATTTGTGCTGAACGCAGTCGCTCTTTTTGCTTTTCCGATAATAGGCCATTCGGTGGGTTTGTCTCAGCAGCAGTTCGGGCTTTGGGCCGCGGTTGCCATTCAGGATACAAGTAGTGTCGTTGGTGCGGCTACGTCATTTGGGCCTGAGTCACTTGCCGTGGCTACCACAGTGAAACTCGCCAGAACACTCTTTATCATTCCTCTCGCGATCGCCCTTGCGTTATATCATCGTCAGGAAGGGGCGAAGTCGACGGTTACTCTGCCATGGTTCATCTTTTTCTTCCTCGGAGCTGCCGCTGCGAGGACCTACGGATCGTCAATCATATTTCCCAGCATCTTTGATTCGTTTGTAAATCTTGCGAAAGCAGGACTTGCGGTGACACTTTTCCTCATAGGGCTGAGCCTCTCTATGAAGACCCTGCGTTCCGTTGGCTGGCGGCCGTTTGCTCTGGGTGCGATCCTGTGGGTGATCATCGCTTCGGCGGTGCTGGCAGCGGTCCTTCGCTTTGGCTGATGCCACTTGATATAATACTCGTTTCGAGTGACGCCAGAGATTGCCACCTAGATGAGTATCAAGCAGATAAGTGTTCGCGGGGCACGCCAGCATAATCTAAAAAACATCGATGTCGATATTCCCCGCGATAAATTTGTCGTGATCACCGGTTTGTCCGGCAGCGGCAAATCTTCGCTGGCGTTCGACACGATCTACGCCGAAGGTCAGCGGCGTTACGTCGAATCTTTGTCGGCCTATGCCCGTCAGTTTCTCGATCAGCTCGAAAAGCCTGATGTCGATTCGGTCGAGGGGTTAAGCCCAGCGATCTCGATCGAGCAGAAAACGGTGTCACGCTCGCCCCGCTCGACAGTGGGTACGGTAACGGAAATTTACGATTTCATGCGGCTGTTATTCTCGTCGATCGGACAGCCGCATTGTCATCAATGCAATGCTCCGATCACGCGGCAATCACTCGACCAGATCGTCGCCGGAATCCTCGATCTTCCCGACGGCGAACGTGTGATGATACTCGCCCCGATCGTTCGAGGCCGCAAGGGCGAATTTAAGAAGGAAATAGAAAAGCATTCCAAAGACTTTATTCGAGCCCGCATCGATGGCGAGATCCGCCAACTCGACGAAGAGATAATTCTCGACAAGCGTAAGAATCATACGATCGAGATCGTTGTTGACCGCCTGTTGATGAAAGAAGGTGTTCGCGAACGCCTTTCCGAATCGGTC
>JBGTBC010000090.1:0-5716 GCA_041749555.1 Pyrinomonadaceae bacterium
AAACAGATGCGACGCGCTCGCCTGAAAAACAAACTGCGCAAGAAAAAATTGAAATTCGGTAGAAATTATCGATGAGATTGGTGTCGGTAAAGCTGATATAATCTATTTGCCAAAATAGGAGGTAAATCGTGGGAAAGTGCATTTACTGTGGAAACTCGGCCGGTTTATTTCGAAACACACATAGAGAATGCGAAAAACTGGACTCGCGAAAGTCAGTGGGTGAGAACACGCAAGCACGTAAATCGGCAGATCGATTGGATGGGCGTCAGCAGATCATTCTTTATGTCGAGAATGCCATCCGCTCTAAGACCGACCTTTCAGCCCTTCTGAATAATATTAATACCATTGAGTCAACGAAAGGGGTTTCTTCTTATGAACGCACATCGCTTCTCGCGCAAGGATGGTCGAGAGCTGTGGACGCATTCTTAGAGGACGGAGTACTTGATCGGGACGAGGAAGCCAGTTTGCTCTCGTTCACGGAGCATTTTGGTCTTTCCCAGTCACAGGTCAATGAGTACGGAGCTCTCGAGAAAACTGTGAAAGCGGGAATCTTACGCGATATTCTGGAAGGTGAGTTACCGAATCGAATATCCGTGACAGGCACTTTGCCATTCAATTATCAAGCAGGAGAGCAACTCATATGGGCGTTCAAGGACACGACATATTTGGAGGATAGAACGAAAAGACAGTTTGTTGGCCGAAGCCACGGGATCAGTGTACGAGTGATGAAGGGGGTGTATTACCGAACCAGCTCATTCAAAGGGCACCCTGTAGAACATACTGAACGACAGCTGATAGACAGAGGCTGGTTAGGACTTACGAATAAGAACATCTATTTCGGTGGACCACAGAAAAGCATGCGTGTTCCTTACTCTAAGATAGTATCGTTCGAGCCATTTGCCGATGGCATAGGGATAATGAGAGACGCGGCGACAGCAAAACCGCAGATTTTCATCACTGGTGACGGATGGTTTACGTATAATTTAGCGATGAATCTTTCGCAGTTTGCAGCGAACCGTTAGGATTAGTGCAACTTCTCTAAAATCTCCATATTCCAAACCTCAAGCCCCTCTACAGCCGGGATCTTACGGGGGTTATCGGAGAAGTTTTCTTGGGGGTGGGGGTATGGGGCCGAGTCGCCGACACTCCCGAGTTACTTCAATGGTATTCGATTCTTACGACCTAACCCCGTGCCCTCCAGTTAACGGCTTAAATATGAATTGACACGGACGCTCAGAGCGTGTTTAGGCTTAGCAAACGAAAGTGGTCGCTTCGAGCCCGACATTCGAAACGTCGAGCAGTCGGTTCGAGTGGCAGCCTGAACTGGCATGAAAACTGAACTCATGCTGGTGTCAAAAAAGCCCCTGAAAAATCTGCTCTGATACCCCACTATTTGCTGCCCAACGTCGCACGAGGATGGGATGTCAGAAAACTAATGTTTAGTGACACTCGAAGGCGAAATAGGTTTTGCTGGCTATGGTATCGGCCCGGTAAAGATCGAACGGCCTCTCCCTCGACTGTAGGCGTTCAGATCCTATCCTCGTCTTTCCGAATACCGCTTCTCTCCTGTTCAATAAAACTCATCTCCTCAAGTTCGTCGGAGGATACCTGCGGATACATAGACAACCGTCAGTACCCCTATGTCCGCGATACCGTAATGAGGCGCGGCAGAAAAATATCTAATATCCGGTGAAGCCTGGGGCGTGCTTTGAAAGCAGCGATCTTCTTCTTTCTTAGCATACGAGGCAGGCTTTTTTCACGGAGGATCTCATCGTTCGAAAGGCTAGTGATGGAGTTTCGTTAGAGTCGGCTGCAGATCTAAATTTCCTCTCGACACGTTCCCAAATCTATTTATTGTTTAACCGACAAACGAAAATTGAGTGTTGCATCGAATGTTTTTGTTAGATACCGCGATTGGAATTGAACCGATGAATAAAGTTTCTATGACGTTACCAACCTCTTCGCTCTTCTTATCGAAACCTATAAAGTTCTGTTCGCAAATTGCTTCCGAAATCGGAAGCCTAAGTGCAGATTGCCTTATCCTCAGTAAATCTGAGCCAAGATGTCCGACAATCGATATCCGGCCAGCATGATTCTTTTTTCCGCCACAGTTTTCATATTTTCGTTATATCCTTCCGGCACGACCAGAGCCCGTCCTTGGGTGGTTGACGGCGTTAAATCTCCTTGTAAATATACCGCGGAAACGGCCAGATCGTAGCTTTCGCGCTGCCAGATGTTTATATCTGACATTCCAACACTCGGAAGTGAACTTCGGGGAATGTTGCGCCTAAGGATAATACCGTAATTCTTAATAGCGTTGGCTCGATCGGTTCCAATAACCGAATCATCCCAATATTTATGCAAATTGATTCCTCGCTCTTGCTGCCCCGGTCTGACAAAAAATAAATTGCCTCCTAGATCACCGTTTGGAAAGTTGGTTGTGAATAGTGCTGAAGTGTGCAAGGGTTGATGGATATCTCCGACCAAGTGAAATAGCCAGCACATCGCCCGCCCCTTGTCGATTGCTGTGGCGGTTGTAGATCTCAATATCGCAATTTGTTCTCGGATCATTCCATTCACATTTACAGGCTTGGCCGGCTTAGTGCGGACCCACGGTGGTTGGCCGTTTGGCTTGAAGGGTATGTTGATGTAGTGCCAAGTATCTCTATGCTCTGATGTCCCGCGAACGTCGTCAGGCCATCGGGCGGCCGCCATGAAATATCTTAATCTCGGGTCTTGCTCCAAAGGATATTGGGACTCCGCCTGTCGATATAGTTTAGCGTTCTCAAAGCCCCATAAAATTTCGGCCACGGTCTTTGCAGCAACCGCGTCTCTTTGCATGAGATCTGCATAAGCAACCGCGGCGACTAGCATATGGCCCGGCCGATTCCAGGAAAACACAGATCCGCTAAGGATAGCGACGTATATACAGATTGACACCAAACGTAGAACCAATACGCGTATAGTAAATGCCATTGATATGCCTCCATTAAACTGGAACTGAGTAAAGAGAGCATATCACCGGACTTGTAAATGAGAAAGAAGTTTTTGTGTGTGCCAGGGCCTCCGACCCTCAATGTCTAATCGGCCCTGAGGCGAGACGCTATTATTCCCGAATGAGATCTACGGACGCCGGAGGAGAGCCATTTCGAGGGCCGTCGGCCCTCATGATACTCGGTAGCACTCAGTGCGGGTTGTTGGAGAAGAATTTGTAATCATCAGGTCATTGCTGTGCGACAATCCCGGGGACTGAATATCTTTGGAAAATTCTTGGGTGTGAATTGGGGTGGGAAAGAAAAACAGGCGTCACCTTGACGCCTGTAACTTATTGAAAACATTGGCACCGTCTAGAAGATTTGAACTTCTGACGTATTGCGTGTGAAGCGGGGGATCTCGCTGGAGAAATTGAGATGTGAGCTACGAGTGAACGAGGCGTAGCCGTGATCTGGTGGGGTATCTAGCCGCGAACGGAGCCATTTAAAGACTGTCGACCGAGAACGAGTCCTCGCAGAAATTGGTATTCTCATTTTTCTTGGAATCATATACACTCTGTGGCATATGAAACTCGAAGATCCTAAACGCAACTGCGACATCGTTATGAAAGGTGGCATCACGAGTGGTGTTGTATATCCAAAAGCAATTTCTAGGCTATCAAAACGGTTCGTGTTTAAGAATGTGGGCGGCACCTCTGCGGGTGCCATCGCAGCAGCGGCAACCGCGGCGGCCGAATATCGCCGCGTGCGAACGGGTAGCGAAGAAGGGTTCGCAATCCTTGAAAAACTCGGAGACGAATTATCCGCTACACCCGCCGGGTCGGCGAACACAAAGCTCTATTCTCTTTTTCTACCAGAAGCCGCTACACGACGTGTGTTCGAGGTTCTAATGGGGTTTATTGGACAGGATACTTTGTTGGAAGTAATGTCCGAGGTCTTGAAGCGAGCACTGCGTCAGTATTTCGCCGCTGCCTTGGTTGGTTGCTTGCCCGGTCTCACTCTAGCTCTCATAAGTTTTTTCGCGTCGAACGACTGGGTCATTAAATGGATGTGGATTCTGATAGGGATATTGATCTCAGGGGTCGGAGCCGTCGTCGGAATGGTCGTTGCCCTTCTTTATGAGTTTGTTATGAGAGTGCCGGACAACAACTACGGCCTATGCAGTGGCACGGTAAACCCTGCGGAGAAAAACCGATCGAAACCGGAACCGCTGACGATCTGGCTTAATGGATATTTGAACAACGTAGCAGGGATTGAAGGTGACAAGCCGTTGACCTTCGGCGACTTGTGGAAACCGAAAGGCAAGGGGAATCAAACGGCGTCTAAAGGTCGTAGGAGAGAAGAGTGCGATATCTATCAAACCTCAAATCGTGAGATCAATCTGGAAATGATGACCACAAACCTCACCCATGGTAGGCCATATCGCCTGCCATTTCGGAACGATGACGATCTTCGGGAAAATCATCTTTTCTACTTTAGGAAGAATGATTTTTATCGTCTTTTCCCAGCATCGATCGTAGAATGGATGGTCAATAATCCGCGCGGACTGTCCTCTGACATTAGGACTCGGGAAAAGCAGCAGGCGAAACGAGAAGAAAGGAAGAAAATCGGCTTTTATCCACTGCCAGACCCGAGGGACCTTCCCGTAATCGTAGCTACCCGTATGAGCCTCAGTTTCCCCGTTCTGCTAAGTATTGTGCCGCTCTATTGGTCAAATAACACCGAGAGCCAAGAGTATAAGGATCTGGAACAGTGCTGGTTTACTGATGGCGGCGTATGCAGCAACTTTCCTCTCCATTTTTTCGACTCCCCTTTGCCACGAAGGCCAACTTTTAGCCTAGACCTCATGGCGGTCCCTAATGACACTCCTGAAAAAGAACTTGTTCCCAAAATGGAAAAAGACAATCGACCCGAACTAATGGATCGGTGGAATCGTTTTGACTTGGTGGTCTCCTCTGCGGGCGATTATAAAAACAAAGGTAACTTTGGAAAACTGATAGGATTTGCAGCCACGCTAATTTCAACAATGCAAAACTGGAACGACGCGACACAGAGCCGTCTGCCTGGTTATCGCGATCGCATAACCCGGATACCGCTCACAGCCAAGCAGGGTGGATTAAATCTGAACATGCAGCCCGAGGTTGTGAATTTCCTTGCAGGTCAGGGCGAAGCTGGTGCCATTAGGATCATAGACCGGTTTGATGTACCGCCTGCCGAAAACGAAATGATGACCTGGGAAAATCACCGATGGATAAGAATTCGGGGCATGCTCGCCGCGTTTGAAAAAATGACCGTTGAAACACTGAGGGCTTATGATTGTCCCGAAGAGGGTGATTTGAGCTACAAAGAATGGCTGAGCACGCTCAACGAGGATAAATCTGGCGAATACTTGAAGCTCAGTTATAAAGCCACAAAGAAACAAATTGGGGCGGCGATAGCAACCTTTGAAAGATTGCGAGAAATAAGGGAGATATGGAGTGAGGCCGGTACCGCGGCTGAAGAATCGCCCAGACCAAGACCTATACTACGGCCGCGTCCGCAAATATAAAAAACATAAATCGATCAATGGTCAGGGGCACCGATCTCTTTCTTCGTTCACCGTGACAGCTTTCACCTGAGTTTGTGCAAAATAGCACCAATAAAGTATGTCGAATGATTATATCGTCGAGTACGATGCCCTGGTAGCTGATATCTCGACATCGGGTTGCAACGAGCCATTGCGC
>JBGTBC010000091.1:0-1210 GCA_041749555.1 Pyrinomonadaceae bacterium
ATGCCCGCTCCGCAATTCGGACAATTCATCGCCTCAACGCTCATATTTCTCATAGCGGCATCTCAGCCGCTTTTTTCATTATCTCAACAGGAGCCTTTTTGCCCGTCCATATCTCGAACTGCCTGACTGCCTGGGCAACCAGCATCTCGACTCCGGTGATCGTTTGGACTCCGGCACTATTAGCAGCTCGTATCAAAGGTGTTGGCTCGGCCGATGTAACAAAATCGTAAACCAGTTTTGAAGGCCTGAGCCTCGCGGGGTCAAATGGCAGGTCATTCTCAGCCTTGCCCTTCATCCCCACCGGTGTCGCATTGATGACAATATCAAAAACCCCCAGGTCTTCACGACCGATCGTGTCGGAATCTGCACCGAAATCCTTCGCGATCGCATCGGCCTTTGCTGCGTCGCGTGCAAATACGGTTACGTTGGCACCGTGCTTTTTAAGGGCAAACAAACAGGCCCGGGCCGCCCCGCCCGCTCCGAAAACGGCCGCACGTGAATCTTTTACTGATCCCAACTTCGATAACAGCGGCGCGATAAAGCCCTCGGCATCGGTATTGTGGCCGTGCAAACGCCCGCCTTCGATCGACACGGTATTGACCGCTCCGATGGCAGCTGCAGTTTCGTCGATCTCGTCGAGATGACTCATTATCGAGAGTTTGTGCGGCATCGTAACCGAAAATCCGCAAAAATTCAGATCGACCTCGCGTGTGGCTGGGCGGACCATTCGCTCGATAAACTGCCTGAGGTCTTTTACGGTGAGAGGTATAAAAACCGAGTTTAGCCCTGCGTCTACGAAGGCTGAATTGTGGATCCGCGGCGATAGCGATCGTGAAACGGGGTCACCGATGACCCCGTAAACACTCGTTTCCCGGTTCAGGTGTGGCACGCGGTAGAGGTTTGTAAGATCATCCGCCGAGACCTGCCCGGGAGCCGTTTCGATGCCGATCGAACCATAGGACCACAGCGACCCGTACGCCGGACCGAGGACGCGCGTGATCTTCCCGGCCTCTCCCATTGCGATAGCTATCATCGGCTGAGAAATTTCTTCAGCATGCCGCAGCAACTTCCAAACAGGCAGAGTATCGACTATGTCATCGGCAAAACAGGCGTATTTGATGACCGCGGGCTGGCGAACCCTCAGCCTGTCAAAGACTTGCTCGGCGTTATCGCCCGCCGAGTCGAAATCGTGAAAAGAAAGTATGCGGTT
>JBGTBC010000092.1:0-14887 GCA_041749555.1 Pyrinomonadaceae bacterium
GCCCGGCAAATCAGAATTACGACGGCCGTAACCGCAAGGTCGAGGTCAAATTCGTTGACCGTGAAAAAGACAAGAAATACAAGATCCGCACGAAAACAAACTATCGTGCGATCCAGGATAGCCTTAAGTAAGTAATGGAAATGTTTTCGAAGAATAGATTTTTGACCGTTTTGGTTGCTGGATTCGCGTTCGCGGCGTTATCGGGTTTTTACGTAGCGGGTGCCACGGGAATGCCGGATCACGCAATAATGGTTCCGAGACCGACGCCCACACCTCCGGTAATGGACGAAGACGAGGTGATCAAGATCGACAGCGAAGTGGTCAATGTCTTGTTTACGGCTCAGGACCGCAACCGCCGGCTGCTGACGAGTATGCGGCAGGAAGATATCCGCGTTATCGAGAATGGGGAGGTCCAGGAGCTCGTCGCATTTTCCCGCCAAGTGGACTTGCCGCTCAGCCTGGCGATCTTGATAGACGTCAGCGTTTCGCAGCAGCGGACACTGCCTGAGGAAAAGGCCGCGGCCATCTCGTTTCTCGAGACGGTCATGAGGCCCGCGAAAGACGAGGTTTCGATCATATCGTTTACAGGCGAATCAACGCTCGAACAGGGCATGACCAATAATCTCGTGAGACTCAGGCAGGCGATCGAACGCGTCAAATTCGTACCTCCGTCCGGCTATATCGGCGGTGGGGTAATAGCGGGAACTCCGCCGATCTCTGGTGACAATCAGATGACACAGGGTTCGACCGCTATTTGGGATTCCATCTGGGTAACGGCGGATGAGATCCTCGGTCCCGCACCCGAAAGGACACGACGGGCAATAATATTGCTTTCCGACGGCGTAAATACCTCGGGCAAGAAGAAGCTTGACGATGCCGTCCAGGCGGCTCTAAGATCTGAAGCGATTATCTATTCGATAGGGATCGGCGACAATTTTTATAGCGGCGTGGACAAAGGCTCGCTGAATAAGATCTCGGAGCGAACAGGCGGCCGGGCCTATTATCCGCGAGATGAGCGGGAACTTCGCGACGCCTTCAGACAGATCCAGGAGGAAATGCGCTCACAATATCTGATCGCGTATGAGCCGACAAATCAATCCCGCGACGGTTCATTTCGAAAGATCGAGATCCAGCTTGTAAACCAAGCCCTTTTGAAGGAAAAGATCAAGATCACTCACCGCCAGGGCTATTTTGCCAAAACAGGGTCAAAGTAAGCGGAACAATCTGGTTAAGACATTTTCCCCGTAACATTCATCGACCATCAGTTTTGATGTTCTTCAATCTTTCCATCCCCAGGGGGCGGGCGGGGCTTCGATCGGCTTTGTGATATCGAATTTTATGCTGTATTGCCGCTCGCTACCCAAACGCCTGACATTGTAACCGTAATGGCCGCCGGGAATGAGATCGACCCACCAGACATTGTTTGCTCCGGCCGGAATTACTTCAACGGTCTTTTGGTCCGCCGGGAACATCTGCTGAGTCGGCCTGCCGACGCTGGTCGACCAACCGCCGTACATCGTAACGGTATCGGGCTTTCCGTCCTTGTGGCGATGGTCGTGACGAAGCTCGATCCGGCCGTCTTTACGCGTAAAGATCCAGGTGCGGGAAAGGTCGTCACCGACGACGAAGGGGATCCGAATTCTGTCTTTTTCGCACGAGCGGACGTGCATCTTTAGATCTTTACCTGCAAAGGTCATATCATTTTCCGGAGCAGCCGCAACGGAACCCGCAAATGCTTTGCCGCAAAGCTTTTGCAGCTCGCTCCAAAACGTATCGGCCGGAGAAGCAAGGTTTGCCTGAGCCCGCACACTAGCCGTCCCGATCAGAACGAACGCCATAAATAGCAACGAATATCTAGTTACGTTTTTCATATCAATCCCAGCAGCTAAGCCCATGATCAATCCTTCCAACCCCAAGGCGCCGGTGGTGCTGGGACCTCTTTTGAAAGGTCGAATTTAACGGTGAATAATCTGCCGCGGCCAAGCCGCCGGAGGTTGTAGGAATAGTGTGATCCCGGAACAAGCTCGATCCACCAGATATTTGCCGCGGCTGAGGGTGCATCGCCTGCCGGAGGATCCACGACCCTGGTAGTTTCCTCGTCCGAGGGGAAAAACTGCCGGATGGCCTCGCCGGCGTTATTGCTGGTTCCTCCATACATCGTCACCTTGTCCGGTTTGCCGTCCTCGTGGCGATGGTCGTGTTTCAGCTCAATGCGGTTGCCCTGTCTGGTCAGTACCCACGTGCGCGACCGGTCGTCACCGACAAAAAAGGGAATTCGAATACGATCCTTTTCACACGAACGGACATGCATTACGAGAGCTTTACCGGCAAAATCGGGGCTGTTTGCGGTGTCGGCTGCTACCGTACCGGCAAAAGCCTTTCCGCATAGCTTATTCAGCTCAGCCCAAAAGGTTTCGATCCCCGGAACGGCCGGAGCTGCAGGTGTGGCCGCCGGGATTGCCGGCGTTTGTGCCGAAGCATGCCCAACAGCGCCGAATACGAGCAACAGGGCTAAGAAAGCGTATCGAATGATCGTCCTTATAACCATAAATTCTCCCCTTTTTTGATTTAGAAACGGTGGAAACTAACGTGAATGAACGGATTATACCACACTAGACGCGGGCAGATCTGAGAGGTCAGTAAGGCTGGACCTCGATCCGGGTTATCGCGCCTTTTTTCATTCGTATCACCCAGATGACCCCGTATTCCGATTCGAGCAGCGGCCGAAATACCTCTTTTTTGGCGATCAGGTTTGCGAGTCCGGGAATGGTGTTGCTATGGCCGACGATCAGGTAATGGACGGTTTTACTCGCCGGGTCCATAATCTTCTTCACGAGGTCGGCCGGTTTGGATGGGTCGTAGGTCTGGATCTCTTTCTTTCGGCGTTTCGCGATCGGCTCGGCAGTCTGACGGGTGCGTTTGAAATTCGTTGAGAATATCTCGTGCGGCTTGTATCTCTTAACAAGCTTATCCAGCCGCTCAGCTCGTTGGCGGCCCTCGTCAGAAAGCTCCGGATCGACTTTGTCAGCTGTAGGCGATGAATCTTTCTCAACATGGCGGACAAGGACGATGGTCTTGTCGGTTTGTGCGCTTAAAGGAAGAGAGAGCAACGGCATCCCCACTAACAGACCGATCAAAACGAATAACTTGTTTATTCTCATATTAGTCGTATGCCTGACTGCGATGACGAACGGCAGTTATGTCTAGCGATTTGTCATTGTCGTTTACAGAATATATCACTCGATAATTTCCTATCCGGATTCTCCAAAGGTCTGAGGAACCTCGGAGCTTCACACAACCCGACGGCCGTGGTTCTATTCCCAATTTCTCGATTTTTAAAAAGATCTTTTCGACTTGAAGGTTTGGAAGGCATTCAAGCTCCTTACGAGCTGAACGAGCAAAAGTGATCGAATAATCACCCATTGATCTTCCCATTCTTTTTAAGAAGTTTTCTAACTGATTCGAGAGTCTCCCGCGGCTCGTTCATTCTCTTCTTCGCCATCAAACCGTCGTAAAAATCTTCCCAAAGGTCGCCATATTTCTTCAGGTCGATCATCACGGCTACTCTTTCGCCTTCATCATTTGTTATAAAATTTATTCCACGCATGTTCGAATTTTACCACCAACGAGAATCTACACAAACATCTTCCCCGGATTCAGTATCCCGTTCGGGTCGAATACTTTCTTTATTCCTTTCATCACTTCGAGCGTCGGGCGGTCGAGGGCGTAATCGAGGTATTGGGCCTTAACGTAACCGATACCGTGCTCGCCTGAGATGGTGCCGCCTAGTTCGACCGAGAGGCGGAATGTTTCAGAAACGCATTTTCGGGCACGCTCGATCGCAGCTGGATCGTCTCTGTCTACGACAAAATTAACATGAATATTTCCGTCGCCGGCGTGGCCGAAATTGGCTACGAAGGTATCGTGCCGCTTTCCGATCTCCTCGATCTTAGCGACAAGCTCAGGAACCTTCGATCGCGGCACGACGACGTCCTCGTTTATCTTGAGCGTGCCGTATTTCATCAATGACGGCGAGATCGCTCGGCGGACATCCCACAGCTTATCTTCCTCTTCTTTGGTTCGTGAGCGCAAAATATCGAAGCCGCCGTTCTCGCCAATAATACGCTCGATCAAAACCGCATTTCGCTCCACTTCTTCTCGTGATCCATCAACGGCCACAAGCAGTATCGCCTCGGCGTCTTTCGATAGGCCAAAGGCAAAATTATCCTCTACGGCTTCGACGCAGAACTTGTCGATAACCTCCATCGCCATCGGGAGCAGACCGTGCGGCGTGAATTTTGTCAGCACGCGGCAGGCTGCCTCCATCGAGTGAAAGTTTGCTCGCACGGTCGACGTCGCCTCAGGCACCGGTAGCAATTTCAGCGTCGCCTCGGTAATAATACCGAGCATCCCCTCGCTGCCGCACATCAGTCCCGTCAGGTCGAAGCCGACAACATTTTTTACGGTCTTGCCACCCGTTCTTATGATCTCACCGGTCGCGGTCACAACCTCGAGGCCGAGAACGTGGTGCTTGGTCACCCCATACTTAGGTGTCCGCATTCCACCAGCGTTCTCGGCGATATTTCCGCCGATAAAGCTATCCTTGTAGCTCGCCGGGTCAGGGGCGAACATTAGACCTTTCTTAAGAACCGCGTCTTGCAGCTCAATGGTTCTGATGCCCGGCTGGCAGATGGCGTAAAGGTCATCCACGTTTATTTCCAGGATCCGGTTCATTCGGTCCGTGCCGATCACAATGCCGCCATCGACCGGAACGGCCCCGCCTGTGTAGCCAACACCGCCGCCCCGGGCTGTCACGGGAAAGAGAAATTCGTTTGCGAGCTTAAGAATTTTGATTATCTCAGCCGTCGATTCGGGAAAAACGACAGCCTCGGGCGGGAATTTTTCTTTGACTGCATCGGCGCCGTAGGGTTCAACACGCGTCGGGTCAACGACGACATTTTCAACGCCGACGATTTCCTTGAGTTTCTCAGTGACTTTAGGATCGGAGGCATTGGTAGTCATCCGGCCTTTAGATTTGAAATGTATCGAGGTAAACATTATCGCTATTTAGCTAAACCTCTCGGGACCAATTTTCGACGATAAGTCCCGGTATCCGCGCAAACTCTCGAATATTCCCCGTGACCATCTTTAATCCGTGTGTCAGGCACGAAGCGGCAAGCCACAGATCGTGTGGGCCGATGACCTGGCCGGCAGCCTTTAGCTCGGCGAATAGACGCGCGTGCGAACGGGCCACGGCCAGATCGATGTCAAGCAATGGGAACTGCCCTATCCATCCTTCAATAGTTGTCGAACGCGAAAGTTTACGGTCAGGCCGGGCTCGATGAACTCCGTGCAAAAGCTCACTCGCGGTGATCACAGACATAAACATATCCTCGTCACCACGCGCCGAGATATGCGAATCCAGATCAAGTCGACCTCGCTCGGACTCGATGAATATGCTCGTGTCGATCAGGCTTCCCATGGGTCACGAACCGGGAAATCGGCGAGTTCCTCACGGGCAACGTCAACGTCTTTGGCAAATTGCTCCACGTCGTCAGGTTCCAGGTGAGGGACGGAAGCGAGGATCCCCGGCAATTCGGACAACTTTCGGCCGACAAGCAAAGGGCGGATCTCGGCGACCGGTTTGTTTCCACGCGTCAGAATGAACCGCTCGCCGCGATATGCGACGCGATTTATATAATCCGCAAAGCCGCGGGCCATCTCGGTTACTGTTAGGATCTTTGTCATCGTCGAGGACCTCGCTATCATAGAATCAGATTATCTGATTCTATGATCGAGGTCAATAAATCTTACGCCACCGGCATCGAATTACCAAACATAATCTAGATGAAATCAAGATTCCTCAAATCACCTCATCAAGCCGGTCATCCCATTTTTGCTCGACTGGTTCGCCGAGTTTACCGAGCGATTTCGCAACGATCATTGAGACGGTCGCATCGCCGGTGACGTTGATGGTCGTTCGGCACATATCAAGCGGTCGGTCGATCGCGAAAATGAGAGCGAGCCCGACCTCGGGAATTCCCGCCTGTGCCAGGACGATAACGAGCATCACCATTCCCGCGCCCGGAACGGCGGCTGACCCGATCGATGCAAGCGTGGCGGTGAGGATGATACCGAGCTGAGCACCGACGCTCAAGTCCATGCCGAAAGTTTGGGCGATAAAGACCGCCGCGACAGCCTGATAGAGGCTTGTACCGTCCATATTCACCGTCGCACCGATCGGCAAAACAAAGCTCGCGACCTCATCATCGACGCCCAGATGCTCGATCGTCCGTTCCATGGTAACGGGGAGCGTGGCGGCACTCGAGCTTGTCGAAAATGCAAGCAGTTGGGCGGGTGCGATACCGCTGAGAAAGTATCTGGGCGTCTTCCCGGTAAAAGCCCAAACCAGAAAAACGTAAAAGCAATAAAGTATCGCGAGCCCAAGTAAAACAGAAAAAGCGTACCAAAGAAGAGCGACAAACAGGTCCGCGCCCGGAGCCTCAGCAACGATCGCGGCCAGAAGTGCAAAGACGCCAAACGGCGCCGCCAGCATGATCAGATCGATCATCTTTAAAACTACATCATTCAGTCCGGTAAAAAAGCCCTTCACCGGTGCCGCCCTATCGGCGGGAATGAGGATCAGGCCGATTCCGAAGAATATAGCGAAAACGATCACCTGGAGCATGTTACCATTCGAACTGGCGGCAGCGACGATATTCTCGGGCACGAGGTCCTCGAGAGCCTTGAGAGGGCCCGATGATTTCTGCTTTTCTGCGGCCGTGATGCGGTCGCCAGCCTGAGATCCATAACTTGAGATCAGCTGCGCCCGTGTTTCTTCCGTAACGGCAGTTCCAGGCCTTACTATATTTACTATCGCGAGGCCGAGGCTGACGGCAATAATGGTAGTGGCCAGGTAGATCAAGACCGTCCTCAGTCCCATTTTTGAAAGCTGGGTCAGATTGTTCAGATCGGCGATGCCCTTTATCAGGGAGGCGAGGATCAACGGAATGGCGATCAACTTGAGTGCATTTATAAAAATGGTTCCAAAGGGTTTTATCCAGTCGACGATGAAGTCTTTACCCCACGCAAACTGCGTGAGAGCCACCGCAAAAAGAACACCCGCGGCCATACCGATCAATATTCGCCAATGCAATGCCAGCTTTTTCATGTTTCGAAGTGTCGCCTTTTTTCGATTACAAATCAACTTTCGCTATATTTTAAGCGGCGGAGGATATACGCTTACCCACCGGTTTTGAAAGAATTTTTATTATCGCGGTCAAATCATGCAATTTTGGCTTGAACTATATTTTCATTTTTCCCATAATCTCTCGACGCTACTTATTCGCCGGCTCATCTGACTCCACCCACAGCCTCCGAAGGTGCGACGGAACACACTGATTCAGGAGAACTTTTTGCTATGAATGATCCGGCGAATGAACCCCTTGACCCAAACAAATACGAGCGAGAATTGACGACCGATCTCGATGATGACACGCCGGACAAGCCGAAGGGCATGCCGCTTCATAATAAGATCTTCATCGGCCTCGCAGTCGGCGTTTTTGGCGGGCTCACAGTCAACTGGACGCTGGGGGGCGACAATGAGTGGGTCGTGTGGACGGTCGAGAATTTCACCCGGCCTATCGGCCAGTTGTTCCTCAATCTCCTGCTGATGATCGTCGTGCCGCTCGTTTTTTCTTCTCTGGTGGTTGGTGTTGCGGGTATCGGCGATATACGCAAGCTTGGACGGATCGGTGCCAAGGCATTTACTTACACGCTGATCATTTCGGCAATTTCGGTGGTTATCGGCCTGACCCTGGCTAACACGATCCGGCCGGGTGAAAGAATAAGCCCGGAAACAGCGGCGGAATTAAAAGCAGAATTCAGCAGCGGGGCTTCTGCTGCGACCGAAGCCCAAAAAAAGGCGGCCGAGTCGGCCAAATCGGATACGGCGCTCATGCAGGCGGTCAAGACGATCGTGCCAAGCAACATATTCAACTCCGTCTCCGCTGCGAGCCCGAACATGCTGCACATAATGTTTTTTGCGTTGATAATCGGTATCGCGATCACACTGCTTCCCGCGGCTGTATCCGCGCCGTTCGTCGGCTTTTGCGAGTCACTTTTTGCGATCACGGCGAAGATCATCGATATCGTAATGAAGTTTGCTCCTTACGCGGTCGCCTGCCTGCTTTTCAACAATATTTCGCAATTCGGGCTTGAACTGCTTCAGTCGCTTGGTTGGTTCGTCGTGACAGTTCTGCTCGGGCTTTCCATTCACTTTTTCGGCGTTTACTCACTGTCGGTGTGGTTTCTCTCTAAGATCAGCCCCATCGAATTTTTCCGACGCGTCCAAACCGTGATCCTAACGGCATTCTCGACCTCATCTTCGAATGCGACTTTGCCGACGGCCCTTCGTGTTTCCCATGAGAATCTAGGCGTGCCAAAGGAGATCAACAGTTTTGTGCTCACCGTAGGGGCCACAGCTAATCAGAACGGTACGGCCCTTTACGAGGGCGTGACGGTGCTGTTTCTCGCTCAGCTAGCCGGTGTCGAATTAACGATGTCGCTTCAGTTGATGGTCGTTTACCTCGCGATACTCGGCGGCATCGGAACGGCGGGCGTTCCTTCAGGTTCGATACCATTTATTATCGGGATCCTGTTCATGATCGGGATCGATCCGGCGCTGATCGGGATAATCCTGGGTGTCGACCGAATCCTCGATATGTGCCGCACGACCTTGAATGTGGTCGGTGATTTGACTGCAGCGACATTCGTAGCCCGCTCGGAGGGTTACGAGTTGCTGAAGACGCCGAAAAATGTTGGCATTGCCTGAACGAATCGGGTTATTATAAGTTGCAGATGCTCCAAAATTACGAAGGTATGCCGGTCCGCCCTAAACGATTGCGATTTAGCGTAGACGATTATCACAAGATGATCGACTGGGGATTGCTGCGGAATGTTGAGCGAGCCGAGATCATCGATGGAGAATTGATTGAATCTATGCCGACTGGAAGGGCCCACGCCGGGTGCGTTAAGTCGCTTGCTGAACTGCTTCGAGATGTCTTAGGAAAGTCCGTTACTCACTCTGTGCAGGACCCGGTCTGGCTTGACGAATACAATCAGCCGATCCCGGACATCGCTATACTAAACAGACGCGATGATTTTTATAGACGCAAAGCTCCGACGGCGGAAGACGTCCTGGTCTTGATCGAAGTCTGCGACTCGAGCCTCGACTATGATCGGAATCGCAAGATACCGCTCTACGCGGAGGCCAATATTCCCGAAGTCTGGCTTGTGAACTTGCAGACTTCGTCGATCGAGATGCACTCCCAGCCTCGCGGTTATAGCTATTCGATCGTAAAAGTTTTTCGTAGAGACGAAATAATTACATCGGAAAAGATTCCCGTCTTGAGCTTTACGGCTGGCGACATTTTTGAGCCTTTACATTCGCAAGACTAATGTTTCCAATAGGTGACGACAATTCGGACCGTTTAAGAACACCATTCGTTAACTATATTTTTATCGGGATCAATATCCTGGTATTTCTCCTGCTCCAGCAGATAGGCACCAATGATTCATTCACTTATGCCTTCTCGCTAGTCCCTCAGGAGATCACGACGGGCGTTGACCTTTCGGGCGTGCAGGTTATCCGTGACGGCATGGGAAACACCGGCCAGGTCCCGCATTATACTACGCCGCTGCCCGTCTATTTCAACTTTCTCAGCTCGATGTTCATGCACGGCGATCTTGTGCATATCTTGGGGAACATGATGTTTCTTTTTGTTTTCGGGGACAATCTCGAAAACCTTCTGGGCCATTTCAGATACGCCGCATTTTACATTGTATGCGGATTCGCCGCCGCCGCCGCGCAGATCATGATGGACCCGAATTCCGTCATACCGATGCTGGGTGCGTCCGGTGCTATTTCAGGCGTTCTGGGCGGATATATCTTGCTTTTTCCGCGGCGGAAGGTACGGGCGATCATCTTTAATTTCCTTACGACGGTCCCGGCCTTCGTAGCTCTCGGGATATGGATAGTTTACCAGCTCATCATTGGGTACATGACGCCGTCAGGAACGGGCGGCGTCGCATACGCCGCCCACATAGGGGGCTTTTTCGCCGGATTGGCACTCGTTAAAGTGTTCGCGATCGGCAGGCAAGTATAAGGACCCTTAATAGCCGAACCTTCTTCTTACGGATCAGCCGCGTATTCCGATTTTGTATTGCTCAGATGCAGTCTGGCAAGCAGGGACGTTTGCCCTCCAGTCTGAGGATTGATGTTGCGTTCGATATGAGTTAGGATTTGCGAAGTTCCCAGATAAATAAGATCTAATTGCGAGGTAAAATGTACAGATTTCTTACGTTCATTTGTATCGTTTTTGTCACCGGTGGAAGCTTGGCTTTTGCCCTTCCAAACTCTGATGAGATCGACGCGGCCACAGCCAGGTTGATGCCGAAGATCATCGAGTGGCGTCGGCACATTCATCAGCATCCCGAATTAGGTAATCGCGAGGTCAAAACGGCCAAGTATGTCGAAGGCCATCTGCGCCGGCTCGGGATGGAGGTTCGTACGGGAATTGCCAAGACAGGCGTCGTCGGTATTCTGAAAGGAGCTCAGCCGGGGCCGGTGATCGGGCTTCGGGCAGATATGGACGGCCTGCCTGTTCCAGAACGCAATGATCTGCCGTTCCGTTCCCGCGAAACCGCGGAATACGGCGGTCAAACGGTCGGCGTGATGCACGCCTGCGGCCATGACACTCATGTCGCAATGCTTATGGGCGCTGCCGAGGTCCTTGCCGGGATGAAGGACAAGATCAAGGGAACGGTCGTTTTTATATTCCAGCCCGCCGAGGAAGGCCCGCCTCCCGGTGAAGAGGGCGGTGCTCCGCTAATGGTTAAAGAAGGCGTGATGGACAACCCCAAGATCGAAGCGATCTTCGGCATCCATATCAATTCGCGTACTGAGGTCGGTACGATCAAATACAAATCGGGATCAGTAATGGCAGCGAGCGATTGGTTCGAGATCAAGATCAAGGGACGGCAGACACACGGTGCTTATCCGTGGCTCGGGGTCGATCCGATAGCTGTTGCGACGCAGATATACACCGGCTTGCAGATGATAGTCGCCCGGCGTTCGGATCTGCCAAAGGCTCCGGTGGTGATCACCGTAGGCCGCATCAACGGCGGCGTTCGGGAAAACATAATACCGGAAGAATTAGTAATGGCGGGGACGATCCGTACGCTCGATGCAGAGATGCATAAGGACGTTCACGAAAAGATCCGGCAGACCGCGAAAAGCATCGCCGAAAGTATGGGAGCAACGGTCGAGGTCTCGATCGACAACAAGGCCCCGGTCACACACAATACGCCCTCGCTGGTAGAAAAGATGCTTCCTTCGCTGCAGAAAGCGGCTGGTAAGGAAAACGTTCATCTCGGCGAGTGGGTTACCGGTGCCGAAGATTTTGCTTTCTTTCAGAGCGTACCCTCGTTTTATTTTTTTGTCGGCGGCATGCCCAAAGGAATGGACCCGGAGAAAGCTCCACCGCATCACACGCCGGATTTCTTTATCGATGATAGCCGTCTCGATGTTGGCGTAAAAGCCTTTGCTCACATCGTTATGGATTTTAGGAAGTGAAAAAGTAAAAAGGTGAAAAAGCTGTGATCGGCCATTTTGGCGATTTCACTTTTTCACCTTTGAATTCTTAAACCTTTCTATCGAACAGGTGGTGTGCCGAAGACCCTCGGCGGAGCTCTTCCCCTGAAAATGTTTGTCGGTCCACGAAATAACGGCGTGTAGACCCACTGGGAGTGGTTTTCCGCCCCGTAATAGGTGAGGATCGACTTATTCTGGCTTTGGCTGGCAACGCCGATAAATGGCGTGTTATCGGTCACCAGGTCGACACTGTCCTCGGGCTCGTCATCGGCGAGATCGTCCACCGAGAGGGCACCTTGCAGCCGAGTAGAGTATCGATCAAAAATTCCACTTGGATTTGATGGCAGGATGCCGCCATTATACTGCTGGACACGACGGACAAACGAGCCCATTGAGCTTATCTCTGGTCTGACCAGACGCCATCGCCCGTCCTCACTAAGCGGATCGATGGCTGCAGACGCCCTAAGTATGGCTCGCTTTTTCGTACCCTGCGGAAGCCCGTCGAGAAGATCATCCATCGAATTCGGAAGCCGGGCACCTCGATAGAATTCGACATACTGGCGGATGGCCTCGGCCACCTCCTCACCCCTGTGGATGGATTCCAGCTCCTTTTCGCGCTGGATCCCCATCTGTATCGAGGGAGCGACAGCCATCAGGCCGATAGCAAATACCGCCATTACGGCCATGACGGCCAATAGCGTCATCCCGCGTTCGTTTTTAGCGAGGCCCATCGTCATCCTCGTCTTCCGGTTGATTTGGCCGAGGCCTCGCCTGATTAGTATTGGTCTGCGGCCTCTGCGGCAGTTGCTGCGGCTGCACGAACCCGGGAGCTCCGCCAGGCATGCCCTGCATTACACCCGGACGCCCGCCCGGCCCTGGCGCCCCGAATCCGCTCTGGTTCTGGAGTTGTCCGCCGGGACCAACAGGCGCAGGTGTCTTATTCAACGCAATGGAATGCCTAAATCCGAGATTCACATCTTCGAAAATAACCTCTTCCGCGGAGATATCCACCAGCCTGAAACGGCCTCCCACGACATCATTGAGTCGGCGTCCAACGGGCTTGTCGTTGCCGGGCTCAATAAAATAGGCCGTGTCATTGTTATAACGCATTCTGGCGATCATACCTATATATTGAAGCGACGGCTTTGGCGGGGCCTGGACCCTCAACAGGATCTGATTTGAATAGAGCTTACCGTCCGGCGTCTGCACGATAACCTGGCGCGGCCCTTCCTGGGTGATGAAATTGGCCGGCACCTCGGTGTACATCCGCTGGGCATTTACGAACGTCGTCTTCATTTCATTCTGATTGAAATAAATGCGGGCATCCGCGGGAAATTCGTTTCCTGTGACTTCAAGCCTGAACCCCTTTTGCCCTGCATACACAGACTGCGGTGCCGCCGCTATCATTATCGGCGGGGTCGGGGCCGGAGTCGGTGTCTTAATCGGTGGCTGCGTCGGCGGCGGAGGTTGCGGGCAATCTGCTCCCTTACAAGGCGGCGGCGGCTCGTAGAAAGCAAAAATGTTTCGACCGGCATCCGGAGCATAAGCTTTCCCGGGCATATAAACGACTGGAGTCGTCTGATAAACAAAATTCTGCTCGTCCGCGCTAGGCAGCACGGTATCGCCACGGTTCGCAGGAGGAGGTACGCCTGGCCGCGGAGTCGGCGACACCTTAACGGTTACAGCCGTTGTTGTCCCGCCAAAGAAGGACTTGCCAAACGCCATATACAGTGTGACCAGCGAGGCGATGCCCAGGATCGCCGCGGCGATCATTTTGTTCCGTTCCGTTGACGTTTTACCTTCTAATAACCGCATTGCTTCTCTCAAAAAATCACTGTGCAGTCACCGGTGCGAAATTGGGCCGGCGAAAATAGGCAGCCAGTTCGATACGCAGGCTGACCGTTTCGCCGTGTGTCTTGCCCTGCTGCTGCGGCCTGCCCGGTGCCTGCGACTGAGCGGTTTGATCGTTTACTCCAGGAAAACTCCTGTTTGGATCGACCGGACCGGTATTCGTGTTGGGGCCCGCGTCTCGCGAAGTATCACTTTGCTTATCCGACGGAGCAAGTTCGACAGCACTGACGACTATAAAATCCCGGCCCGTTTCTATCTCGCGAATAAAACGTCTTAGATTCTGATACGAGCCCTCGACCGTGGTCGATACGTAAACTCCAGGATATAGACTCCGAAATTTGGAACGCCCTTTTTCCTCGTTGCCCCCGTCACCCGAGCCAAAATCTGTCGTTTCAAGCGGCGAATAGTCCGGGCCCGACGAATTGATGAGCCCGTACGCTGCAATAAGGCCATTCAATTTTTGATATAGCGCGGTCTGGCCCGTTCTCGATACCGGCAGGAATCTCGCTTCAAAGTCCTCAACACTGCCGACAAGCTTTCCGACCTGCGTTTCAGTATCCGTTATTTCACCATACTTCGACTGAGCCGACATCACTTCGGCCTCAAGCCGATCAGCCTCGGAGCGATTTCTTGCCAGTTCACGATCGGACGGGATCACCCAAAAGAAGTAGACCACCATTACCATTAAGACGGCCAGCATGGAAACGGCGACTGCCGCGATCTCGGGCGTGCCCCACATACCTGCGTAAACTTTACGCGGACGCGGCGAAGGCGTATCGAGATCGGGCTGCACCTCGACGACTATGGTCTCGACCTCAACGACTTCTTCTTCAACCGGACGGGGTTCCTGTTCAGTCATTATTGGGCACTCCCGGTTGGTTTTGAGCGATATCCGTGGCGGCAGGTTCTACGGAATATCCGTAAGCGGGCGTGTAGATAAGCTTGAAAGTATACTCGGTAAAGGTTATACGCTCATTCTTCTGAAGATTCTGCCCGCGAAGCTCGGCCCGAAATAATCCGGAATTGTTCATTTTCTCGATCATCGATATTACGGCCGGATAGTCGCGGCTGAGAACACTCAATTCAAGTTCGGCCCGCACGCGGCCGGCGTCCTGATAGATATTTTCGATAGAGATCCGCGAAGCACTTACACTGCCAGGCAAAACCGCTTCCAGGTCAGCAAAAAGCCTTGACCAGCCAAACGTCTTGTTAGCGACCAGCTTATGGGCCGCGGTCAAAAGGGCCTTCTGATCCTCGGTCAAGAGCTGTTGCACCTTTGAACCTTCGCCTTTTAGGCGTTCGATCTCGGCCTGCTGTTCCTTGACCGCCGCAACGAGACGTTCGTTCTGAGTTTGATTTTCGTTGAGCCTGGCGAGGCTGTAA
>JBGTBC010000093.1:0-5701 GCA_041749555.1 Pyrinomonadaceae bacterium
GGCCTGAACGGTGAGTTTCTCGACGTTAAGGCACGTTTCGCACACGAATTTATCAACCATGCGGACCGCATAAAAACGCCGATGATCCGCTATTCCAAGGGCGGAAAGCTCATACCCACAACCTGGGACGCAGCGCTCGAATACGCGGCGAAGAAACTGAAGGAATTTGGCTCCGCGACAGGCGTGGTCGCCAGCCCCCGGCTAACAAATGAATCTTTATACGCACTGAAGCGGTTCGCGACCGACGTCGTCGGTACCACAAACTACGCTGTTTCCGACAGACGATCGATGACCCCTTTCTTCGCCAACCTGAGTGCTCCGTTGGCGACTCACAAAGACATTCGATACGCCGCCACTATCGTCCTTTTCGGCGGAGAGCCTGAGGAAGAGCAGACTTACACCGCAAAGCAGATACGTCAGGCTGTTCGAAACGGGGGAGCAAAGCTGATCGTTGTGAACGAAACGCCGATCCGACTGAGCCGAATAGCTACGCAGTTCATTCACGTAAATTCAGGCACGATCGACGCAATTGCTTTGGCCGCCGTCGACCCTTCGCTTGATAAGAAAACGGCTCATAAGTTGGGTATTGAGGTTGATGAGATCGCCTTGCTCCGGAAAACGATCCTGGACACAAAGGGCGACGTGATCATCATGGTCGGCAATGATGTTTCGCCGAGTGCAATGTCAATACTCGCGGCATCGGCTTCGAACCTATCTGGCGAAGGGCGTCGCGTTCTGCTTCACCCGCTTCCGCTTTATAATAACTCTGTCGGTGCGATCGATATATTGCCGGGTGCAAAGCCGGTCGAGGACGTTATTGCGAGTTCAAAGGCGCTGCTGATAGGCGGCAGCCTTCAGGATCCGGCGCAGCTCGATGGGAAGGATCTTGTCATCGTTCAGGAACTGTTTCTGACTGAAACAACTGATTTTGCCGACGTGGTCTTCCCTGCCGCCAGCTTCGCTGAGGTAGACGGCACGTTTACGAACAACGCCGGCAATGTTCAACGCGTCCGCCGGGCGATCGATCCGGTTCACCAGTCGAAACCTGACTGGATGATCACGAGCATGATCGCTCGCGAGATGGGAACGGACCTTGGTTTCGAATCAGCAGCATCGGCCGTGTTCAGATCGCTGTGTGACAGCATTCCGGCCTACGCCGGACTTCGCTACCCGATGCTGAAAGATGAATCACAACCTGTCCAGGCAAAGTATGAGATCTCTGACACTCGTGATAAGGCTGCGGCGATCGCTGAACTAAATAAACAGATTGATAGCAACTCCGACGAGGGTAGCAAGATTTCTGAAACGCCGCGGATCGGCCATAAACTCCATCGATTAACAACGATGACGAGCAAGACGAACCAATTTCACTTGCTGGCCAATGGCAACCCAAAACCTGCAAATCTTCTCGTTTCGCCGCTTGACCAATTTGGGCTTGATGGTCAGCCGATCGAGGATGAGATCGCCGAGGCAGCCGCGGTCGGGGTGGCGGATAGGATCGCGCCGGGAAATAATTTCTAACATGGAATCTGTTGTACAAACTGCATTTCCTTTTGTGGTCATCGCCGCGGCGATCGGAGCCGCTTTTGGCGGCGTGATGATGATCGTCGCGTACACGGTGCTCGCGGAGCGAAAGATCCTGGGATGGATACAGGGCCGCATTGGCCCGAACAGGGTTGGCCCGTGGGGTGTCCTTCAACCATTTGCCGATCTTTTGAAATTCATCTTTAAAGAAGATCTCATCCCTGATAAATCAACCAAGTTTGTATATTTTCTTGCACCGCTCGTCGCGCTGACCTGTGCTTTGCTGCCGATGGTCGTTTATCCCTTTGGGCCGGCGATAACGACGGTGGATTGGAGTTTTCTGCCGTACGGATTGGGTGATGGAGTAAGGGTATTGCCTCTGACGATAGCGAGGATCGATGTCGGACTTCTTTTCGTCCTCGGCGTTACGTCAGTGGGTGTTTATGGGATCGCCCTGGCTGGCTGGTCGTCAAATAACAAATACAGCCTTATGGGCGGCCTTCGTTCTTCGGCCCAATTGATATCGTACGAACTGGCAATGGGAGCGTCGGTCATTGGAGTCGTGATGCTCGCCGGCTCTCTCGACCTGAACGGCATAATCCTCGCTCAGATCAGCTCACCTTTCCGGTGGTTCATCATCCCGCAGTTTGTCGGATTCATGGTTTTTCTGATCGCCGCATTTGCCGAGACTAATCGTATCCCTTTTGACCTTCCTGAGGCGGAAACTGAATTGGTCGCCGGATTTCATACCGAATATTCGGCCTTGAAATTCGCCCTGTTTTTTATGGCGGAATACGTGAATATGTTCACCGTATCCGTTATCGGCACGACCCTGTTTCTCGGTGGATGGTATGTACCTGGCCTTAGTCACATTTTCGATCCCGGCTCGATCCCTTATGCTCTTGTCAGCCATATTGCGTTTATCGGCAAGATCTGCGGATTCCTGTTCCTGTACATTTGGATTCGGGGTACGCTGCCGCGTTTTCGTTTTGACCAGTTGATGAACTTCGGCTGGAAGTTTTTGTTGCCGGTCGCTCTTGGAAATGTCGTCCTGACGATCGTGATAGTTTATTTTCTGAATCGATAAAAGATGGTGTCAACGGCCTTATTTTTCTTATTTGCGGGATTTGCGATCGCTTGTGCGGTCTCAATGGTCTATCACCGAAACCCGATATACAGCGCCATATCTTTGGTCGGTGTCTTTATCGCATTGTCTTGCATTTATCTGACGCTGGCAGCGCCGTTCATCGCGATCGTTCAAATACTGATCTATGCCGGAGCGATCATGGTCCTGGTGGTTTTTGTCATAATGCTGCTCAATCTGGACGATGACAAACCCCTTAACCGGCTGCGATTCCTGTATGCACTCGGAGGCGGCCTGGGCCTTGTGTTTTTGACCCAAACGCTGTTCATTTACTACGCCGTACTGCGGGCACCGAATGTACCGGTCGACGAGTCGGGCACGGTGGGCAGCACGATGAGCATAGGACGGGCGATGTATACGGAATACCTGCTCCCGGTCGAGATCGTAGGCGTGATGCTGCTGATGGCCATCATTGGCGCGGTAATGCTCGCCCGGCGATCGGACGAGCGATCGGTGGAGAATATTGCTGAGGACGAATTGGAGATTAGTCAGTCGGAAGAAAAGCCTTTGGTTTAGTTGCGGCACAAAGGTTGGAAACAATTCTGACCAACGCCCACGGATAAAATGGAACCGAGTTTAGCCAGTTATTTGGCGTTATCAGGAATATTGTTCACGATCGGCTGTGTCGGCGTTATTTTCAAACGCAACGCGATCGGGATGTTCATGTGTATCGAACTGATGCTCAACGCTGTCAATCTTACTTTTGTCGCTTTTTCGCGATATTACGGGGACGTCACGGGCCAGTTGTTTGTTTTTATGGTCATGTCTGTCGCCGCCGCGGAAGCCGCCATCGGCCTCGGCATAATCATCGCCTTTTTCCGGAATAGCCGGTCAGTCGATGTGGATGATGCGAGTATTTTGAGGAATTGATGTTGAACGCTGACGTCCTTACATTTCAGGAGTTTGTGATGCACGAGCCACTGCCGCTATCGAGAATTCAGGAAGCTGTTCTTGAGTTTTTGCAGGGACGGGACGATGCCGTTTTGTTTGGAGCCCAGGCAGTAAATGCGTATGTCAGTGAACCTCGTGCGACACAGGATGTTGACATCATGTCGAACCGTGCTCCCGAGTTTGCCGAGGAACTGTTGCAATATCTGAGCGAGAGATTTCACATCGCGGTTCGCGTGCGAGAGATTCGCGATAAGGGTTTGCGGATCTATCAAACGCGAAAGGAAGGAAACCGGCATCTTGTCGATGTTCGAATACAGGCAAAATTTCCTGATTGTCAGACGATTGAACAGATACGAGTATTGACGCCGCCCGAACTGATCGCGAGCAAGGTAACGGCATTTATTTCGCGCTACGGGCAGGAGAAATCCTGGACCGATCGACGTGACCTGACGGCGCTATTAAGACATTTTCCGGACCTGAAAACGAGGGACGGCGAAGTCGAGCGATTATTGCTTTCACACGATGTCGACGATAAGGTTCTCGCGTTCTGGCATGAGATGGTCGATGAGGACCTTGTTGTAATAGATGAGGACGACGATCTAAGTTTCTAAATGATTGAGAACAATCTTTTAAGCATAATTATTTTCGCCCCGCTGGCCGGTGCCGTGATCAATTGGCTGATCGGCGGGCGGTTGAAGAGTGAGCTATTCAGCAGCCTTGTGGCCTGCGGTTCGATCGCCGTCTCGACGGTGGTCGCTTTTATGATCGCGTTTGGCATCGGGACCTCTCATCCCGGAGCTTTGATCGACCCTGAGGGCAAGCCGATCCTTGACCATCTGTGGACATGGATCCAGGTGGGCGGTTTTAGGGCCGATTTCGGACTCGGTATGGACGAGCTCTCAGGAATTTATGCCTGTTTCGTGACATTCGTCGGACTTCTCATCCATATTTTTGCCACGGGTTACATGCACGGCGATAAGGGTTTTTATCGCTTTTTTGCCTATCTGAACCTGTTCATGTTCGCGATGCTTACGCTTGTTCTCGCGGACAACTTCCTCCTGATGTTTGTCGGTTGGGAAGGCGTAGGGCTTTGCTCTTACCTTCTGATCGGCTATTACCTCAAACGAGACGAGGCTAGGGAGGCGGCGAAGAAAGCTTTTGTAATGAACCGCATTGGGGACTGGGGAGTTCTTATTGGAATCTTCCTCATCTTCACGCTAACGGGTTCGATCTCCTTCTTCGACAAGGTCGTCGACGGCGAACAGGTTCAGAGCGTTTTCACGATCGTCGTCAATACAATGGCCGCCGAGCCCTTTACCTGGGGAGCGATATTTGCCGGTGGACTGACTTCGGTCGCGGTCCTCTTGTTCATCGGCGCGACAGGTAAATCGGCACAGATACCTCTGCTTACATGGCTGCCTGACGCGATGGCCGGCCCGACTCCTGTTTCAGCACTTATCCATGCAGCGACAATGGTGACTGCCGGTGTTTACCTTGTTGTCCGCGCGAATGCGATATATCAATTTGCTCCGACCGCTATGTGGATCGTTGCCGTTATCGGTGCCGCAACGGCGATATTTGCCGCGACGATCGCTATCGCGCAAAACGATATTAAGAAGGTCCTCGCATATTCGACCGTATCGCAGCTGGGATTTATGTTCCTGGCAGCGGGTGTCGGAGCGTTTGTGGTAGCTATTTTTCACGTGATGACCCACGCCTTTTTCAAGGCGCTACTGTTCCTCGGTTCGGGGTCGGTGATCCACGGGATGCACCACGAGCAGGACATGCGCAAAATGGGCAACCTGAAAAAGCACATGCCCATTACGTTCATCACAATGGCAATGGGCTGGCTTGCTATTTGCGGCATCCCGATCTGGGCAGGTTTCTTTTCGAAGGACGAGATACTTTACAAGACCTTTGCCGCCGACAATTACTTCCCGGGCGGACCTTTCGCCGGCAATGAAGTCCTTTGGGTCGTGGCGACGATCACGGCCGTTCTCACCGCGATCTACATGACGCGGATGATGATCATGACGTTCTGGGGCACGGAGCGGTTTCATGAGGCCCTTCCCGACGCCGAGCACGCCGGCGACGCCGCCCATGCTGAGGAAACTGCCTTTGCCCTTGGCGATGCCCACGACG
>JBGTBC010000094.1:0-4912 GCA_041749555.1 Pyrinomonadaceae bacterium
GAGGAATTGCGGTTTATCCGCGCTCTGCAGCGGCCTAGGATTTGTCTAACATTCGGCTATCAGGTATATTTTGAATTCGGCTCTCGCACGTGTGGAGAGGTAGCCTAATTGGTAAGGCAGTAGTCTTGAAAACTACCGCGCGTAAGCGCTTGCAGGTTCGAGTCCTGTCCTCTCCGCCACACGATCAGTCTCCTGTAATTCTTTACTATTAGTTTAATCATTGGCTTTTGCGATCTGACGCTAGTCGGAATCTCGTGCGCTTTGCTGCGCGGATTTTATTGCGAATTTTTGCCATTCGGTTTATGCTTGAAATGAATGAGCACTCATTCAGCAATATAGAAGTGTAAAAATGTATTCCCCGGCAATGAAGAAAAATCAAAGATCGGTCGGTGTCGTGACCGATAAACGGGCCGCCATACTTCGCGCGGCAATAAAAGTATTCGCCCGGAATGGATACTTTAATTCGAAAGTTTCGGACGTCGCTGGTGAAGCCCGGATAGCGGACGGCACGGTTTACCTTTACTTCAAAAGCAAGGATGAAATACTGCATTCCATCTTTGACCAGGCAATGGCCGAGTTCATTGAGGATGGAAAGCGTGAACTCGCGTTGATCGCGGAACCCGCTGACCGTTTGAGACGTGTCGCGGAACTGCACCTCAAACGTCTGAGCGCTGACCGTGACCTGGCGATAGTTTTTCAGGTGGAGCTGCGCGGCTCGACCAAGCATATGCGGAAGTTTTCTGCCGCGGGGTTTCACGATTATCTCGATATCATCCGGAAAACTATAACGGATGGCCAGGCCGCGGGCCATTTTCGCAATGACATAAAGCCTATTGTCGCGGCAAAGATTTTATATGGGGCACTCGATGAAATGGTAACGAATTGGGTTTTGTCGGAGAAAACATATCCGCTGGAGCCGTTGGCCGGTGAGGTTCTAAAGATCTTTTTTGGAGGTATACGGGCAAAATGATCCAGGCGCGAGAAAATTTGGCCGACACTGCGAGCCAGGCCATATACGGCGATCTTCTTAATTCGGATCCTGCGACTGTCCCCGATCTTTTTATAAGATCGGCGGTCGAATTTGATCTTCCAGATGCCCTGAATTTCAATAAAGACGGGGAATGGAGAAGTATCTCCTCCCGGCTGATGGTTGAAAGGGCCGGGCGAATAGCCCTCGGGCTTTATTCACTAGGGTTAAGGAAGGGCGACCGTGCCGCCATTCTGGCCGCCAATTCGCCTGAATGGACGCTGGCGGATGCCGGTTGTCAATTTGCGGGCGTTATCGACGTTCCCATCTACACAACCCTCGCCCCCGACGCGGTTAGGTACATTATCGATGATTCGGAGGCGCGGGTGCTGTTCATTCAGAATCGCGAAATGTATGAGCGCATACGATCGGCGATCGGTGATTGTAGATCTCTGGAGCATTTTGTTTTTTTCGAGGGCGGAGATGCGGACGGATCCAATACGCTTTCTTTAGCCGATCTCGAAGAACAGGGATCGGAGCTTCAACATGAATCGCCGGGCCTGCTCGATGAATTGGTTGAGAATGTTGGCCCGCCAGATATAGCTACTCTCATTTACACGAGCGGAACGACGGGCGAGCCGAAAGGCGTAATGCTTACGCATTCGAATCTCACATCGAACGTTCATGACGCCAGTGAAAAATACTCGTTCTCAGAAGGCGATATCTCGCTTTCCGTTTTGCCGCTGTCGCATGTTTTTGAACGCACCGGGATGTATGTTTATGTACGTTACGGGATGAGGGTCTATTACGCCGAATCGATAGAAAAAGTGCCCGAGAATTTAAAGGAAGTGCGGCCGACGATCTTTATCGGCGTGCCGCGTATTTTTGAAAAGGTTTTTGAACGTGCTCGTCTAAAGGCTGCGTTGTCCGGACGCGTCAATGAAATGATCTTCGATTGGGCGATCGATTTGGCCAAGGAATATGCGGTGGCAATCAGTGAAGGGCAGGCCCCGTCGATGTCACTTGCGGCGAAACACGGGATTGCTGACGTCATCGTTTTTGCAAAATTGAGGGATTTTTTTGGCGGCAGGTTGAGATTTTGTATCACGGGCGGTGCCGCGCTTCCGGATGAGATCAATCTCATCTTTACTGGTGCGGGCATTTCGATCATGCAGGGCTACGGCCTGACGGAGACTTCGCCTGTTGTATCATCCAATAACCCGACCGCAGTCCGCGTGGGGACGGTAGGTAAGCCCATTCGAAACGCCAAAGTAAGAATCGCCGCCGATGGAGAGATCGAGGTGACCGGGCCCGGCGTGATGCAGGGCTACTACCACAAAGAGGCGGAAACGAGGGAAGCTTTTACGGAAGACGGGTGGTTCCGGACAGGGGATATCGGCGATCTGGATGCAGACGGTTTCCTCAAGATAACTGACCGTAAGAAAGAGCTCTTTAAGACCTCGGGCGGAAAGTACATCGCACCATCTCTAATCGAGCAGATGCTTCGTTCCTCAAGGTTTGTGAATCAGGCCGTACTTGTAGGTGACGGCCGGAAATTCCCCGCAGCGTTGATCGTGCCCAATTTCGAAATGCTCGAATCTTATGCGCGTCTTAAGGAACTGGAGATCACGACTCCGGAGGAATTCTGTAAACATCCGCGCATTATCGATCTTTTCACGCGACAGATCGAAGGAGCTACTTCGTCACTTGCTCAATTTGAAAAGGTTAAGGCTTTTGTGCTGCTTGAGAACGAATTTACTGTGGAAGGCAGGGACCTTACCCCGACGCTCAAAGTTAAGCGTCGGGTAGTTGACGAAAAGTACCGGACCTTAATTGATGAGATCTACAGGAACGCCGAGAGGGAACACCTCGGATCTCAATAAACCACACGGTAGCCAATACTGCTCACTCCGGAAGTAATTGCCGTTTTGCCGGCGCCAAGAGCAAAATTCAAAATTGTCATCGCGATACTGTCTTTCGCTTTATCAACCTCGACGATGTCGTGCGGGTTTAGATTAAGATCTCTCTGCACGCCCTTTCTAATTAGATCCAGATTCGCAGTAAGAATTTCCCTGTCCTTCTGATTTGGTTTTTCCGGATCCTTCAATCTGTAGATCTTGATATCCTTCGTCTTAGCTCCGCGTCGCACTCCACCGAGTTTGGCGATCGCTTCTGTTAAGGTCATTCCACTTTCTCTAAGATAAATGCCCTGTGGGGCGACCACTTCACCCACAACATAGACGGGCGGAGCTTTATGGACGCGAACAAGGTCTCCCGGATAAATAACCGGATCTTCTTTACCTACCCCAAGGCTCGCGAAACTATACATTTTCATAGGCACAGATGTTGTGCCGTTTTCAGACGCGGCCCAATCGTTTGCGTCGATATCATCTGGACAAAGCGGTGGCTGGGTGCGAGTCACTTCGATGAGGCCGCCTGCTTCCTCGGTCGCGCCGCCTGAATATGCGAGAAGCTCGAGAAGTGTTGCTCGTCCGCGTTTGAGATCGAACTCCATGGGTTTGCGGACTTCACCGTAAACTGTTGCGGGAGGTCGGCTGTTACGTTTGGTATTCAGACTGAACTGTGGATTCCGAAGCTGCTTTTCGAGTAGGGCCGTGAGATCAGACCTCAATTGTTTTTCGGAGCGGCATTGGGCGGCCACGGGTGTACTGGAGAACGGGACCATTATATTTCCATCTTCGTTCACCGCGGCCACAAAGTCGAACTGTGATTCTCCAACCACTTTCCCGCTGATCTCGTCGCCGGGCCCAAGGAGATAGCCCTTTGCGGCCGTGACTCCGGTCGGCTGCTGGGCCAGATTACTGCCCGCAAGGAAAACCGAAAGAACAAACAAAACAAAAGCTTTAGACATCATAAATTAAACCCTCCCGAGGATACGGTAACATCAAAGTTTAACGCACCAGCCCCTCATAGACAACTATTTTCCTAAGTCGGAACCGCGCCTTATGATGTATTTCGTTGGCAGCTAGTTTGCCAGTCGGTCGGTTGTCACAACACGAAATTCGAAATCTGTGGTTAAATTTCAGTATGTCCAGCACGCAAAAAATTAAGAGACGAATTTCCGGTAAGGCTGCAAGTTTTACCGAATCAGTGATACGCGAGATGACGCGTGAGGCGGTCAAATACGGAGCGGTGAATCTCGGTCAGGGTTTCCCGGACTTTGCCGCTCCCGAATATATAAAGCAAAAAGCGATGGAGGCGATCGCGGCTGATCACAACCAATATGCGATCACGTGGGGCGTCAAGAGCTTTCGCGATGCGATCGCCGCAAAGACGAAATGGTTTCTCGGGCTCGAGATCGATCCTGAAACCGAGATCACCGTCACATGCGGTTCGACGGAAGGAATGATCGCCGCAATGATGGCGACCGTTGACCCGGGAGAGGAAGTGGTTGTGTTCGAGCCGTTCTATGAGAACTATGCCCCGGACGCGATACTCTCGGACGCCAAACCGGTGCATGTGCCGCTTTACGCTGTTGCTGATGGTTATGTATTTGACCGGGACGAACTGAGGGCCGCGTTCAGCGAAAGGACGAAGGCGATAATCATCTGTAATCCGAACAACCCGTCGGGCAAGGTGTTTTCGCGCGATGAACTCGAATTCATTGCCGGACTCTGCCAAGAGTTTGACGCGTTGTGCTTTACCGATGAGATATACGAACACATCATTTACACTCCTCCGGCAGTTGACGAGGCTGCAGCAGACCCGGCCCCGCCGCATATTTGTATGGCAAACATCGATGGCATGCGTGGGCGGACGGTGATCGTAAATTCGCTGTCTAAGACGTATTCGGTCACTGGCTGGCGTGTCGGATATTGTATCGCCCCGCCGGACATTACGTCAGCGATCCGCAAGGTGCACGATTTCCTGACCGTCGGTGCCGCCAACCCGCTCCAGCACGCAGGAGCCTATGCCCTGAGCCTC
>JBGTBC010000095.1:0-1389 GCA_041749555.1 Pyrinomonadaceae bacterium
GGCTTTTATACCGGAAAGATCGACAATCCTGATCTGAATGCCCCGGTTGCCAGCACTATCTCAGCAAGCGGCAACACGCTCGTTACGAGCTTTCCGAATTCGATCGACGAATTTCCAATACCTGTCACTAAGGAACTGATCGACCGCGGTCAGGACCGCTACAATATTTACTGCATTGTCTGTCACGGGCCGGTTGGAAACGGCGATGGAATGATAGTGAGGCGGGGATTTGTCCAGCCGCCTACTTATAATGACGACCGTCTTAGAAACGCACCTGTGGGCCATTTCTTTGATGTGATGACGAATGGCTGGGGCCGAATGAGCAGCTATGCGGCGCAGATCCAGCCGGCAGATCGCTGGGCGATCGTAGCCTATATCAGAGCCCTTCAGGTTAGTCAGAATCCTAACCCAAATCTCAAAATGAGCCCAAATCCAGCGTCTAATACGGCACCATCGGGTGTCCCTGCGGCCAACACTCAGGGAGGGGAACGATAGATGGCGAATATCGACAATTATTACGCCCCGGCTGAGATATCCAGGCTACGGCCGCTAGCGCTCGGAATAGGTGGGATCGCCCTGATCATCTGGGCGGTAGGTGCCTATTTCAATACGGAACAGGCTTTAAGGTCGTGGCTGCTCGGGTTTATCTTCTGGGGCGGCATCGGTATCGGGTCGCTCGGAGTTTTGATGCTCCAGTATCTTACGGGCGGAGCGTGGGGCCTTGTCATCAGGCGGTTTGTCGAAGCCGGGTCCAGGACACTTCCGTTGCTCTTTTTGCTGTTCATTCCGTTGGCCGTGGGAGTTTACACGCACAATATATACGAGTGGACACATGCATCGCCGACCGAACACATCATTAAGGCAAGAGGCATATATTTGCTGCCCTGGGCATGGATAGCCCGATCGCTGATCTATTTTGCCGTTCTTGGTTTAATGGTCTATCTGCTGAATTCCTGGTCAGCGAAACAGGATCAGACCACGACGGTAGAAGACTCACGTTTACTGCTCGAGAAGGCGTCAAGATTTTCGGGGCCGATGATGGTGATCTATGCTTTGGTCGTTACCTTCGCTGTGGTTGACTGGGTGATGACGCTCGACCCGCACTGGTTCTCGACGATGTGGGGATTGCTTTTTGTTGCGGGCTGGGCATTGAGCTGCTTCTGCTTTGTAGTGGCGATTCTTGCATACCTCTCAGATAAGGCTCCGATGAACGCCGTGCTTGGCAAACGGCACTTTCACGATCTCGGAAAGTTGATGCTGGCATTGGTGATGGTCTGGGCATATTTCAACTTTTCGCAGTTCCTGATCATCTGGTCCGGCAATTTGCCTGAAGAAACGACCTGGTACATTGCGAGAATGAGGGGCGGCTGGGGTTATTTGGGGATCGGC
>JBGTBC010000096.1:0-6699 GCA_041749555.1 Pyrinomonadaceae bacterium
TTCCTCAGGCCCCAGACAACAATCAAGGTCCGTGGGCAGACATGGAGAACGACCTTCGAGCTATCGCCGGCACCACGAATGAACTGTACATCGTCGCGGGCGGCGCAGGCACAGGTGGATTGGGCAGCAACGGTGCCGCAACGACTATTGCGGGCGGAAGGGTCGCAGTTCCTGCCCAAACGTGGAAGGTTGTGTTGGTCCTACCGTCGGCGTCTGGCGACGATACCCAGCGGGTGACCTGTGCGACGAGAACCATCGCGGTAATCATGCCCAACACTCAGGGCATCCGAAATAACAATTGGCAGCAATATATCACAACTGTCGACGCGGTCGAGGCCCTGACCGGTTACGACTTCTACTCGAACTTGCCCGACCCGGTAGAGGCGTGCGTGGAGGCGGGGACTAACGGCACCAACCCTCCTCTCGACACCGATACGGACGGCGTGCCGGATACCACGGATAACTGTGACTTTGACGCCAACACCGATCAGGCGGACTTCGACAGTGACGGCCAGGGCAACGTCTGCGACACGGACGACGACAATGATGGGGTCTCCGACGACGCCGAGGTATTGGCAGGCTCCGACCCGTTAAACGCCGATTCCACGCCCGAAGTTTGCGATGGAGCAGACAACGATCTTGACGGCTCCATGGACGAAGGCTTCCCAAACAGCGACGGCGATCTTCAGGCGGACTGCCTTGATGCTGACGACGACAACGATGGCGTGTCCGATGTTGATGAAGTAGCAACTGGATCCGATCCGCTCAACCCCAACTCCACGCCAGAAATTTGCGACGGTGTGGACAACGACCTCAATGAAGGCGTTGATGAAGGCTTCACGAACACGGACGGCGACTCGCAGGCCGATTGCGTTGACGCCGACGACGACAATGACGGGCAGACGGACGCGGACGAATTCGCCTGCGGGTCCGATCCGTTGGACGCGGGGAATAAGGCTCTCGATACGGACGGCGATGGACGTCCTAACTGCGTTGACACGGACGATGATGGCGACGGTGTGCTCGATGGGGCGGACAACTGCCCGCTGACGGCGAATCCTAGTCAGTCGGACTTCGATGGTGATGGGATCGGCGATACCTGCGATACTCCGGCCCCTATCAGCAAGGATCAGTGTAAGAACGGGGGCTGGCAGACATGGATTCCGAGATTCAAAAACCAGGGGGATTGCATCCAGTTTGTGAACACCGGTAAGTGATCCTCGGCTTTGACCTATGCGGCCGCTGAAGGTGTCATAATGCTGACGACTTCCGCGGCCGCTCGAATGAATCCAAATAAAGGCGACTCATAGCTCGCCTATCGCCATATTCGGATTACTTGTCTTAAAACTCGGATTACCGCAAAGCGAGGAAATAATGGAATGAAAAGCGATGAACAGATAACGGCGGAGCTGACGCACGCGACAGAGGGCCTTTGGTACATGAGCGAATCGGACTACCCGTTTGAGCCGGTGCGTCTTGAAGGCATGGAAGAACCCACATCTGAGCGTCTACGCGAACATGCCGGTGCGGATGCGAACGCGGATGTCGAGACTCGGGAGCTTGACGAATTCTTCCATGACGGTGCTGCGGTCCGAATGACGAAAGAAGGGGCAGGAGCTGCAAACTTTGAAGATGTCGTGCGGGCCTTCAGGGATAACCTCGCAGACATCATAGTGTACAGAATAGGCGAGACAAATGTTCAGGTCTATGTCTTAGGCAAAAGCGGTTCGGGAACCTGGCTGGGGCTCTCGACACGGGTCGTGGAGACATGACTGAGATCGGACTCGGCGGCTTTTTTACGACTGGTTAGTTCCCCGAAAAAAAAGGTTGCATAGATTAAGTTTTCGCTGTATTCTTTTCGGCAATACTAAGACGCCCTGTCTTAGTATTGCAAATATAAGGCGTGGTCGAGGTGTGGGAGACTCAACCACGCTGTTTGCTTTTTATGATGCTCACCGACCGGACCTTCGCAGAAATCTGGTAAGTCGAGAACCTTTTTCGAACTTCAGGTTAGTACAATGCTCAATCGGTCAGTATCACGGATGGTCATGTTTTATACTGCTGTATAGATGCCCCGTTACATTTACGATAAACTGACCGTCGCTTGCCTCAATGCCGTGGACTATCCGCCGACAGAAATACGCGCCGCCGTCGAACACCTCAAGACGATCGAGCAAGCCAAATTCACCGGCCTACAGGCCGAAACAGATACAACAGTAGGCCACTATAAATTAAGAGCAAGGGCACTGATCCCGTTGTCGGACATCATAGGTAAGACGCCTCGAGAAGTTTGGGCTATGTTCGACGCTAAAGTTGATGCGGACCGGGCTAGCCTAGCTGCGAGGGATGGACGGTTGTAAACGATGCCTACTAATCCTGTAGAAACTTCCACCTTGCTACACCTGTATGAAAGCGGCCTTAGCTACAGGTCGAGGTCCTGATCCCGTTGTAAGACCTTATCGGCAAAACTCCGAAACAGGTCTGGGAAATGTTCGATGCTGGAGTTGATGAGCAGCGCGAAAGTGTGGGCAAAAGTGTCTGGCAGCCGTAGGTCTAAAAGCAAATGGCGTGGTCCGCTTCCCACACCGGTGCCACGCCTTTGATATTTGCAGAATAGAGGCAGGGCGCCTCACATCCCGATGACAATATAGCGCCGAATATTTATACTTTCAAGCAAAATGAAATTAATTCTCACACTTCTGATCTGTACTCTTGTAAGCATTGGTTACGCTTTGGCTCAGAGTTCTAAACCGAAGACTGAATCGGCCAAGGTAACTTCTGTCGCAGATGGCGACACAATAACTGTTCTTATAAACGGCAAATATGAAAAGGTCAGACTTATCGGAGTAAACTCGCCCGAGCTGAAAGACGAGCGGCCGAGAGTCAAATGTATGGCATGGGGAGCTAAAGCCTTTGCCGCGGATAGTCTTACAGGTCTGAATGTAACCCTGGAGGCAGATCCAACTCAGGCAGACCGAGATAGATACGGAAGACTACTACGTTACGTCTTCTGGAACGACGGCAACTTCAACGAGTACATTATCAAAAAAGGCTTTGCCTACGAATACACCTACGGCAAACCGTATAAGTATCAAAAGGATTTCAAAGCGGCGCAGAAATACGCCGAGGAAAGTAAATGGGGTCTTTGGGATCCGATGGAATGTAAATAGAGGCATATATGGCATTATCAGATTGTCCTGAGGCAAAAGGCCGGTTTCATCTTCCGCGCGGACGCTTGTCCTCACTGTGGCAATAAAGCATTTTGGGAATTTAACGTACAGCGAAAGGTGGGCAAGTCTAGCTGCGAGGGATGGACGCTTGTAAACTATGTCGAGTAATCCTGTAGAAACCTCCACCTTGCTACAGCTCTATGACAGCGGCCTATCCTTGCAGGCCGTAGCCGATCATGTTGGGCTCACCAGACAGGCTGTTCATTTAAGGTTAAAGGAAAGTGGATACAAACCCCGGCCTAAAGGCCCGCGTATCCGAATTGACCGTAAAACGCTGATCGATCTCTATGTCGAGAAGGGGCTCACTCTTGGAGATGTTGCGAATCATTTTAATTGTAATAGAACAACAGTAGCGAATCATTTAGAGAAGAACGGGATCGATCGCCGCCGCCGGGGCCCGTTTAGTATATACCGAATTTATTTCGACAAACTCGAAAGGGCTGGCGATTCTGTATTGATACCCTGGGCACAGAAGCCCAACCCGCATCCAATCCTTCACAAGGCCGCCTCAAGTCTCGGATTCAAAGTCTCGATCAAGAAAGCGGATGATGGTCAGATGCGAGTCACCCGAGTTGTGTGATCTTAAAGATCCCTTAAAGAAATGCCTATTCCAGTTAATAATGCTGAGTTGGTACGCCTTTATGAGAGCGGTATGACCTTGCGGGCGATCGCTGATCGTTACGGAGTCAAAAAGCAGGCTGTCCATGGACGACTAAAGTGTATTGGCTACAAACCCCGGCCTTCACATATACAAAGGCGTACTTTCGATCGTGAGACGCTCGTTGATCTGTACGTCACGAAAGATCTATCTCTCGAAAAGGTCGCAGAACACCTCAAGGCCGACCGCGGAAGCGTGAGGAATGAACTAATTAGACATGGAATAGAATGCCGCCGCCGTGGTGGCCGCAGCAAATACCGACCATACTTCGCTAAACTCTCCTCGGTAGGCGATTCGGTATTGATACCCTGGAAATATCCACGCTACGCTCATAAGACCCTCCACGTCGCGGCCGAAAGGTTCGGTATAAAGGTCTCCATCAAAAAGGCCGGTGATTTCCAGATGCGAGTTACCAGAAAGGCTTGATATGTACGTTGGCCTTTGATTCTTTGCGAAGTCGCTTTAGAATATTTGGGCAACCCAATGGAAGCTTTTGGATTGGAAGAATCAGAATGAGTGAAGTGCCGGATCGTGAATCCGAACCACTTGACCGGTACAATGTGGAATCCTCCAAAATGTCGCTCGAAAAGTTTCGGGAGAAGATTTGAAATCCGGGTACGCGGATATCCCTACTAGACAGGCCAACCAAATGTCATATCGAACACCGGGAAGACCGGATCATTCATCAATCTACTCGTTCAAGAACCCAGCCGAAGTAGAGAGGCATGTGCGGGAAGCGATGGCGAAGGGGCAGCCCTTGGAGGGGATCGATCTGGTGGCTGAACTGGCTGTAGAGCCGGAATCCCCGACAGAGCCATCGACCCTCTTGTCCGAACAGGACCGGATAGGCCGAGAGCGATTGGCGAAACTGAAGGCGAAGGGTCTATCCCTCAAGGGTATCGAGCTAATGTTGGACTTAATTCGGCCCACGTTCGAGTCTCAAGTGGGGGAGCAGAAAATTGTAAAAGCCGAAGCGAACGACGGCTGCTCCGCCTGAATCACTGAAGTCGGACCGAACCCATCAACATCTGGCTATGAAAACCATCATCTCAGGTTCGCGCTCTTTTGAGGACTACAGCTTGCTACTCGATGCTATCGGTTCTGCACCGTTCGAAATAACCCATGTCATCCAAGGGGGGGCGAAAGGTGTGGACTGTCTCGCTAATAGGTGGGCTGAGGAACAACGAATCCCTGTAACGGAGTTTAAGGCAGATTGGAAACGATTCGGCAAAGCTGCGGGACCGATTCGAAATAGAGAGATGGCTGCCAATGCCGAAGCACTTATCGCTATATGGGATGGGGTAAGTAGAGGCACGAAGAACATGATAGACCTTGCCACCGAAGGAGGCTTGACGGTCTTCGTTTACGCTCAACCGACCTTTGAAAAGTGACCAACCACGACCGTAAAATTCTGGAGGCTATTGAAGGGCGTAAGGCAGAGGGCGAGGATTCGTGTGACTCGTGCTATGGAACGGGGATGGCCGAATCTTGTGTATGCACAGACTGCCTCGGGCAAGGCGTGCTGCTCCGTCAAGAGGAATACAATGCCTTGCTTAGAATTGCCGGGCATTTTGACGATGACCTGCTGGATGCAGAGATCATAGCATAGTTACTATTCGGGGTGTCGCCCGACCGGAAGCCAGCCCCATTTACCGGGGTCATGAAACTTATCTCGATCGTCGCCATAGTTTCGTCTCCTAAGAGTCGCTTTTTATGCGATCGTCCCAATTTCAATATTAGCCGCCGATCCCTCATCCTTTGCTCTCTTCTCGAACGGATGATCGTCGATAAACCTAACGACCTGTGGCTCTATGAACTTAATCTCATCCAGGGTATAGGTCTTACTGAGAGCACGTAGGAACAAATCCATTCGTTCCTCTTCATCTCCAGCCTCGGCTGTCGAGGCGAGCGCGTCGACGAAGAGCGGCTTAAAGATTTCATGTTTCGCCGTGTCGCGATCTTTCAATTTGATCCGTTCGGTAATTTTTGCTACCTGACCCACGGACAGGGCTTCCAAGTATTTGGCTGCTTCCGGTGACATAACCCCCACTTCGTTTTCCTTCTTTTTTCGTTCATATCTGTAGGTCACAATTTCGATTTCTACGGGGTCGAAGCTAGTTCCGTTCAGATTTCGGGGTCGGGAACCCAATTCAACAACGCTCTTTCACGGTCAGCCTTGGCGCGACCGGGCTCACCGAGTCGGTCGAACACAGCGGCCCGAAGCTTAAAAGCTTTTGAGTCAAGCGGATTCATTTGGATCACGGCATTGCAGTCCGCAAGGGCCCGCTCGGGTGTTCCTTGCTGCACGTTGGCGAGGGCCCGGTGATGGTATGCCTCATCCATCAGCGGGTCGATCCGAATCGCATCGGAAAAGTCGGCTATTGCCAAGGCGTAGCGGCCTTCATAAATGAAAGCGGTGCCGCGTCCGTAGTAACTCCCTGCGTGTTCGGGATCGAGCGTTATTGCCTTGGAGTAGTCGGCAATTGCCTCGGCATAGTAGAAAGCTCGCCCATGAGCATTTCCGCGATTAAAATACGCTTCAGCGTCGTCCGGCTCGACGTCAAGGGCCTTCGTATAGTCTGCTATTGCACGCAAGTAGTGTCCTTGGTCAAAGTAGACGCTCGCGCGGTTGTGGTAGGCGTTGGCGTATAATGGATTGATCTGGATTGCCTTCGAATAATCCTCGATCGCGCTTTCTAGTTGGCCTAGACGTCCGACCGCTAGTCCGCGATTGTAATACGCCATCGCAAACTCGGGATCGATTTCGATTGCCTGGGTATAATTCTCAACCGCAACCAACACCCTTCCTGC
>JBGTBC010000097.1:0-12541 GCA_041749555.1 Pyrinomonadaceae bacterium
GTCATTAGATCGATCGAATCTGTGTTTGACGTTTTTGACAAGCAGCCTGTCGGGACGCGTACGATAAAGAGCCTGCTTTACTGCAGGGAAGAGATCGAAGCCCAATATACCGAATGGGTGGCCTCTCACGCCGGGCGGTCAGACGGGGATGAAGGCCAATCGGACTCGCAGTATTCTACGGAAACGATAAAGGAGCACATCGCGGGTTCGATCGTGAAGCTCGGGACTGTCGAGACGGATGCTCTGTCGGAAGATGTAGGACGGGCCATCGCAAGGCTTCGTGAGCTGTATGATGCTCTGACTGACGATCTCGAAACAGTCGACGGAACGCTTGGCGACATCGAGAAAATGCTCGACCGCGGCATGATGGCAAACTGGGACCGCGTTCATCTTAAAGCCCTGGAAAAAGAAGTCGCCGGGCAACTCCGTGCTTATAAATCGGAGATGGACGCCGAAAGCTATAAGAATACGTTCGACCTGATGCTGCTAAAGAGGCTCCGTGAGGAAGCCGGTGTCCCCAGGCTTGGATTATACTTCCTTTAAACCGGGTCATTTCTGTCCAGGTTGGTAATGCACCGGTTCTGTGCTTACAATGATGCGTCGATTTCAATCCAAAAAACTGGAGTAGATCATGAATAAGCTTAGGATCAAGAAGCTTGGTGTTCTTTCTGTCGCCAAGATGTACGCGGCTATTATGCTGGTGATCAGCTTGCTGATCAGCATTCCATACGGCCTGATAATTATTATCTATGCGCTGTTCGGAGCAAGCATCGCGGGCGGGGAAGCCGCATTGGCGATCGGTGGCGGCGGTGTCGTACTTGGTATTGTCGTTATGATCGGGCTGCCGATAATGTACAGCCTTATAGGATTTATTGGCGGGGCGATCGGTGCACTGTTATATAATGTATTTTCCAATTTCGTTGGCGGGATCGAGATAGAGGTCGAAAGCATAGCTTGAGCAATATATATAAAGTTGGTGATGTCCTCGACGTAAAGGTCGAGAAGATCGTGCCGCGCGGCTTTGGGCTTGCATTTGCGGAAAAGTTGACGGTTTTTGTGCCGCTTACGGCTCCCGGCGACGAATTGCGGGTGAGGATCACGGAACTTAAGAAACGAACTGCCTTTGCCGAAATTATCGAAGTGAATAAACCGGGGGCCGAACGTGTCGAACCGCTTTGTGTGTACTTCGGCGCGTGCGGCGGATGTAATTTCCAGCAGATGAGCTATGAGGCACAGCTGCGGGCGAAGCTCGATATCGTAAATGATTGTCTGCAGCGGATTGGCAAGATCGACCTTTATCCGGATATCGCGATCATACCCAGCCCGCGCGAGTACGAATATCGCAGCCGCGCACGCTGGCAGTTGGACAGCGCCGGGCGAAAATTCGGATATTTTCGCCGCGATTCGCACGAGGTGATCGATGTCGAGGGCTGTCCCGTACTTGCTCCGCCGCTTGAGCACACTCTGCGTAATATCCGTGCGACTATGGAATGGGCCAACTTTCCAAGAGACAGCGAGGTCGTGTCAGCTTGCGGCGACGGCGGCAGCGTGTCGATCCGTTCGTCGATCGGTGTGGAACCAGCCGTTGAGATCACTTATTCGGCTGATGGTGAGGTTTACGGTTTCTCGGCTGAGGCGTTTTTCCAGGCAAACCAATCCCTGATTCCCAGCCTTGTCGAATGTGCTACGGTCGGTGCGACGGGTGAAACGGCGTTGGACCTATATTCCGGCGTCGGCCTTTTCACCCTTCCGCTGGCACGCACGTTCGCAGAAGTTGTTTCCGTAGAAGGTGACCCTATTGCGATCGAGTTTGCCAAAACAAACCTGCGAAACACTGGCATGAGCAATGTGAGGGTCCTGCGGAGTGGAGTTGGGCGGTTTCTTGCGGAAAACACTCCAAAGGCTGACTTCGTGCTTGTCGATCCGCCACGGAGCGGCACAGAACGCGGGGTGATCGCCGAGATCGCCGCAATGGGGCCGGAGAATATTTCATACGTTTCCTGCGAGCCGTCAATCCTTTCCCGTGATCTCAGATCACTCGTCGATCAGGGATACAGGATAGACGCTATCACCGCGCTCGACCTGTTTCCGCAGACTCATCACGTCGAGACCGTTGTACGGCTCAGTAAGACCTAGATACAAATCGGCTATCCGAACCTTTTATGTCCGGAGTTCGTTCGATATCCTGATACTCTGTTGGAAAATAGGCTGTATTCAAATAGACTCAACATATGCCACGAAAGAAACCTGATTCAGATGAACCATCGTCCGCAGTAACGCCGAGCCTTTCAGTTCGCTGTCGTTACTGTGAACAGAAAAATGCGGTAAAGCCGGATTACGTCAACAACGCTGCCAATTGCGGACGCTGTAAGCTTCCGCTGTCGAACGAGCCCCATAAGAAATTTACTGGTCTCGGAAAAGACGAATACATACATCCGGCCGATGCGCGGGCCCTTGCTGCGCTTAAGGCTATTCCTGGTGTCGATTCGGCCCTAAAGAAGCTCCTAGCGTGGACCGGCGAATCGGCGATTCGTGTGTCATTCATGGCAAGTGCGGTCAAGGTGACCTCGAAGCAGTGTCCCGACCTCTACGCTAAGCTGCAGATCGCGTGTTCTACCCTTGGCGTTGAGCCGCCGGATATGTTTGTTCAGCAGAATCCGATGGTCAATGCTTTTACCGGTGGTGTCGAAAAGCCGATAATCGTTTTACATTCGGCATTGATCGAACGGTTGAACGACGAAGAGACGCTTGCGGTCATTGCCCACGAGGTAGGACACATACACGCAGAACACGTTCTATATCTGACGGCTGCCCGTTTGATGGAACTGCTCGCTAATGTATCGGTAGCACGTCTTGTTCCTGGTTCTGAGATCCTTAAGCTTGTCGTTTCGATGGGAATATCGAGCGCTCTGCTCGCGTGGGCACGCCGTGCAGAACTTTCATGTGACAGAGCGGCGCTGCTGGTTACCCAGGACCCGCACGTGATCGGAAGGACAATGATGAAACTCGCCGGCGGGACATTTGCCGCCAAGATCGATTACGAATTGTTCCTGGAACAGGGAAGGGAATTCAAGAAGAATTACGACGAGAAGCGTCTGGACAAGTTCTGGGCCGATACTATGAATGCCGGGCTCTCGCATCCTTTTCCGATATGGCGTATCGCCGAGATCCTTGATTGGGTCGAGACCGGGCAATACTCCGATCTTATGGCAAGAAAATAAACACTTTCACAGCTCGTTTCGCAGCAGGGCCCTTAACACACCCTTGATCACCACGCGGTCCGCGATCATTCGGATCGATTCGGGTTCCGACGAGTAGTTTACCGACTGCAATTCGATCTCGGAGCCCATCCGGTAGTAGCGGCGCAGAACCGATGACATTCCTTCCAGGACGGCGACAACTCGTTCGCCGTCCCTGGGAAATTGACGGAGTTCGATCAGGCCGATGTCGCCTTCGCAGATATGCTCTCCAATGAGCCCGTCATCGGGCACACGATAGGCCCTTAAACGCTCCGGTCTTTGGATTCCCAGCATAAAATTCGGCAAGGTGAATGGCTCTCTCTGCCAAGTTTCCCAACTCGTGTGTACCTCAGGCACTTCGAGCCACTCGATCATGGAACTTCCATCGGATGCACTGCCTGGACGGCCAAGATCGATATAAAAATGGCCATTCTCGCGTCTCCGGGTAAGCAGCCCCTGGCTTTCGAGAACGCTGATAATGCGGGCGATACCCGCACGCGAACGCACACCCGTTTGCCTCGCAATTACCTGATACGACGGGCGGAATCCGTGTGAATCGATATATTGCGTTATAAAGTCGAGCACCTCTCGCTGGCGTTGGGTTTGAGCGTGCATTTAGGAGATTGTAATACGACGGCATTGGAGAGCCCAAGTGAAGCGAGGGCCGCAACTCCGATTTGATATAATAACGCAAGACTCGGAGGACATTTTTATAAGTACCGTCAGCGGATTTGTTAAAGGCTTAAAGCATAACCAGTTGAAACGCATAGAGAAACTCAGCTCTCGCCGAGTAGCGGCTGATGTGATCGTGTCGCCTGAACTCGCTCGCCAAATGAGCGAGATATCCCTCGAGACGGGGCGACAGATCGGTGTGCTTATCAATCGAAAGGGACAGGTCGAATACGTCATGGTGGGGACTGCCAAACAGATCGAACTGCCCGACTTCGGACGCTCGCGTGTTTCAGAGGACCGCTTTCGCGGCCTCCGGTGCGTTCATACCCATTTGCAGGGTGAGAAATTGACACAGGACGATCTCACCGACCTTGCTCTGCTGCGACTTGATCTGATGTCGATAATCCAGGTGGAGAAGCCAAGCGGGCTGCCAGGCATGGTCTATTCCGCCCACCTTTTGCCGACCGCCGCCGAAAGCCTCGAGGCCGAAGCCCAGTCGCTGCCTTACGGGTATCTTGAGCCCCAAATTCCGTCGCAGCTTGATACCGATTTTGTTTCGCTTATAGACTCGCTCGAAGACGAAATGGCGCGCATTCGCCTGACTGCGAGAAACAGGTCGACCGGGCGCGAACGTGCCATTCTCGTCAGCGTGACAACAGCCGATTCGGAAGATTCCAAAGAGTCCCTAGCCGAATTGAAGGAACTGGCCATGTCGGCGGACGTTGTCGTCCTCGATACAGTCATCCAGCGGCGCCCCAGGATCGATCCGAAAACTCTGCTTGGCAAAGGAAAGCTTGATGAATTGCTGATCAGGTCAATGCGTCTCGGTGCCGATATTCTCGTTTTTGATGCCGAACTATCAGCGGCGCAAGTGAGGTCACTAAGCGAGGCTACAGAACTCAAGGTGATCGACCGCCCTCAGCTTATTCTCGACATATTTGCTCAGCGGGCACAGAGCAGGGAAGGAAAACTGCAGGTCGAACTTGCACAATTGAAGTACCTCTTGCCGCGGCTGGTGGTTGGGCAAAACTCGGCATTTTCGCGTCTCGCGGGAGGTATCGGCGGCCGCGGTCCAGGTGAAACGAAGCTCGAGACCGACCGTCGCCGGGTACGCGACCGTATTGCTCAACTGGAAAAACAGGTCGACAGTCTTGGCAGGCAGCGGCAGGAACGACGTAAGATCCGCTTGCAAAAACATCTACCGATAATTTCGCTAGTCGGGTATACGAACGCCGGAAAATCCACACTTCTTAATGCACTTACACAAAGCGATGTGTATGCGGAAAAGAAAATGTTTGCCACACTCGACCCCACTTCGAGACGGCTGCGGCTGCCGTACGATCAGGAAGTGATAATTAATGACACGGTTGGGTTTATTCGCGACCTGCCCGAGGCATTGGTTTCGGCCTTCAGGGCAACTCTAGAAGAGATCTCGGACAGCGACTTGCTTGTCCATGTGGCAGATGCCTCAAACCCTCGTGTTTTGCAGCAAATAAACTCCGTCGCGAAGATAATTCACGAGCTGGGATTCAGTGAAATTCCTCAGTTGATCGTCCTTAACAAATCGGACCTTGTAAGTGATGAGACGATTGCAGTCCTAAGACGACAGGTTGGGATCGAGAGCGACGCTCTTAGCGTGGCTGTTTCGGCCGTCACACGGGAGACATTACGGCCAATGGTGGCGGCGGTAGGTGAGTTGATTAGCATCCCGGCCCGCGCTCATATGGCGCTTGGCACCCAATCGTCGTAGAATGGTTTCCATTCTCGCTTTCATTAAAATATGAGCAAACGAATACAGGACATGAAAACGTCGTCCTCCCGCCGCCGAGACAAGGGCCTTTCGATGATATCGGGGTTTTTCGGCCGCTTTTCAGAAGGGCAACAGTTCTGGTTTGGCTTCGCGATCTTTTGCCTTCTAACTGCAATTCTTATCCACAATCCATTTTGGCGTGCCTCAGGAGCGCAAGTGTATCGCGAAGGAGACATCGCCCGAGAAAGCATTATTGCCCCGGTCGATATTGTCTTTACGGATGAGGCGGAAACGGAACGTCGGAGGCAGGAGGCTAAGAGCGCCGTCCGGCCCATATTTCGGTACGAATCCAACAAACCGGAGCAAGCCATACAGCGGTTTCTCGCTTCCTGGGAGAAACTACAGCGACATTCCGGCGATGCGGGTGATACAAAACAGGCAAATGCAGATTCCAAAACTGAAACTCACTGGACCGGAGCAGGTGGCCCCGAGGTAGGAACGGTCCTTGCATCGCGAAACTTCAGCCGAAACGAATTGGAGGCTGTGCAAAGCGCTCTCCGAGAAGCCTCACAGGGATATATATATGACGATGAAGAGCGGCAATATTTCCAGAATGAGGTCTTTGTTTTCGATCGTTCCCGGCCCAACATTAGAACGACTGTTTCAATGCCCGAAAGCAACTGGACCCCGCTTTCGATAGCGAGAGCCAGGCTCAAGGAACGACTGGGATCGATCAATAGCCTGTCAACCGGCGAGGCCAACGCATTTTACACCGCGACAGAGATACTGGTTGAACCTAGCGTGAATTATGACAGCGTAGTGACGGAGAGTGCCTGGCAGGGGGCGGCCGAGAATATCGAACCAGCCATCATCTCTCTGAAACGAGGTCAACGGATCGTCAATGAAGGTGATATTGTTACTCCCTCGGCATTGGCGAAGATCGAGGCCCTCAACAGCTACGGGACCTCTACGCGGCAGAACAACCGGTTTATCGGGATCCTGCTTCTGGTCTCTGCCCTTTATTTGCTGGCGTGGCAGTTCATACAAAACCGAGGCGTACTGCCGCGTCTTGCTCTATCGCCGCGTAAGACCTTTGTGCTGCTTGGCTTTGTTGTAGTGATACAGACGGGAATCACGATGATCTTCTTCCAGCTAGCCGAGTTTACTGCACTGCAAAATGTCAAAGCACCATTGAACGATCCGATGATCTGGTCGTTTGCCGTGCCTTTTGCAACGGCCAGCCTGTTGATGACACTGCTTGCCGACCGTCCCACAGCTCTGTTCGCGGGGGTATTCTCATCATTTCTAGCCGGATTTGCGGCGCCGAGAGGGCTGGAGTTTGCTATTTTTTCAGCTTTGGTTTCCGCGGCGGCGGTCTACGGGATCGGCCGATACCGGAGCCGTCAAACTGTGACAATAGCCGGTGGCCTGGTCGGGGTTGCCGGGGCGGGGCTTTCACTGGCACTCATAGCGTTTAGCCAACAGCCCATCGTCCTGAACACTGTGCTGCTCGCTTTTGCCTGCGGACTCGCGGGCGGAATAATGACCGCGGCTCTAACGGCCGTCCTTCTGCCTTTGTGCGAGACACTGTTTGGTATCTTGACCGACGTGAAGCTGTTGGAACTCTCAAATGCGGATCTGCCAGTGTTAGGGCAATTGGCTTTGAGGGCCCCGGGAACAAATCAACATTCGCACGCGGTCGGCCAGCTTGCGGAAGAGGCCTGCCGCGTAGTGGGCGGCAACGGGCTACTCGCACGGATCGGCGCCTTATATCATGATATTGGCAAGACCGCGGCCCCGGAACATTTCGTCGAAAATCAGATGAAGAAGAATCCGCACGACCGCCTGAAACCGACCCAAAGCGCGAAGATCATCATAAGCCACGTAACTTATGGTACGAAGCTGGCCCGTGAAATGGGACTGCCGCAGCGGATCATCGATTTTATCCCGCAGCATCACGGCACTCGGACACTTCACTATTTTCTGAAAAAGGCCCAGGCAGAAGCCCGCGATGAAGGCGAAATATCGGAAAACGACTTTCGTTATCCGGGACCTAAGCCGCAGTTCAAGGAGGCGGCGATAATGATGATAGCGGACAGCTGTGAGGCCGCCGCCCGGTCTCTCAGCGAACCAACGCCGGAAAATATCCGCTTTATCGTCACCAAGATCATTGACGCGATCCTCAGTGACGACCAGCTCGACGAGTGTGACCTGACCTTGCGCGAACTGACGCATATCCGAGAATCAATGATAAAATCGCTGGTAGCCATTTATCATTCAAGGGTTGATTATCCGGGCTATGTTCCTCCATCGAGTGGGCAGTTTAAATTCGCGGATCTGGCAGACGAACCCATCACCGGTGCCAAGTACAATGACCCTTCAGACATACCAATCAGCAAGGGCGGTGAAGTTGAAGATGAGGCGATCGACCGGACGTATGAGACTGGGCGGGTTGACGCAAAAGGCAGCGGTGGCCGCGATTGAATTGTCCAATCAACTAGAATTTGCCCAATAGCTTTTCGTACGTGACCTGCAATGCTTCGGGAATATTTCTCGTTTCGCCGATCGAAGTCATGAAATTCACGTCGCCTGACCAGCGGGGAAGTATGTGCATATGCAGGTGAGTCGCGATGCCGGCACCAGCCGAACGGCCCAGATTCATTCCGACATTATATCCCTCCGGCGAGTAGCTCTCTGCTAAAGCAGATTGCGAGACTTTGATAAGCTGCATCATTTCGGCGGTGGTATTGTCGTCGGCTTGGTTCAGCAGAGCGACATGTGCGTACGGAACGATCAAAAGGTGACCGGCGGCGTAGGGATATATATTCAGAACGACGAAATTAAAATCGGCCCGCTTGAGAACAAAATTTGCCTCATCGCGTTTCGGATCGTTAGATAAATTACAAAAGACGCAGCCCGAATTACTATCCGGATTTGCGCCTTTTATATAATCGTACCGCCACGGACTGAAAAGAACATCCATGACCGTACCTCTTAATTTGTTTTATTGATGAGCTCTTTCAGTTCCTTTCCGGGCTTGAAATATGCCACTCGTTTGGCCGGAATGTCTACCGACTCGCCGGTTTTGGGATTTCGTCCCTTTCGAGAATTTCGCTGCCGGACACGAAAGCTTCCAAAACCCCGTAATTCGATCTTCTCGCCTTTATTCAGTGTGCCGGTAATGCTGTCAAAAATGATCTCCACCAACTGTTCGGCGTCTTTCTTTGTCATTTCTGCCTCTTGCGCAACCCTTTCGACTAAATCAGCTTTTGTCATTTTTTACCCTATTCTCCAGCGATCTCCTTAATGCCCTTGTTAGTAAGTCTTCTTTTACGCGGGTTGTTTCTCCGAGCCTTCTTCGTCTGGACTATCCGCCGTTAAGTTGTCCGCGGGAACCGCTTCATCAACCTTGGCAATTTCGGAAGTTTCCGCTTCCGCAGTTTCGGGGGCGGCTGCTTCAACAGCAGCGGGTTCTGCCTCCGATACTTCGTCCGTTTTGGCTTCCTCGATCGCAGCTCTAGCCGATGGCTCTTCCGACGGAGCTTCGTCAGGCGCCGCAATCTCGTCCGCCGGCGACTCGGCAGCAGCAGTTTCGACCGGACTAGCGTCGTCAGCAGGTGTTTCGACCGCCGGAACTTCTTCCGAAATTTCGGCATCGGAGGTTTTCTCGGCCGGGACTTCAGCCTGAGCGATTTCCGGCTCAGAGATCTTCGCTTCCGGAGTCTCCTCATCAGTAGCGGCAGTTTCCGGTTCGGCGGTCTCAGGTGTGCTATCCTCCGAAGATTCTAATGCCGGAGCCTCTTCCGCGACTGATTCGGTCTCCGCGGTTTTCTCGGCAGGCGTTTCAGTTGTAGCGTCCGCGTCTGCCAAGTTCGTTTCCTCGGCGGCAGGTGCTGCCGCAGCTTCAGCCTCCTTCGCAGCAAATTCTTCGGCACGCAACTGCTTTGCGGCCTTCTTTTCTTTTTTCTTTTCTTCAGCGTCCTGCTTCGGATCTGTCTCTTCAGTTGCATCCCCAAACCGCAGTTTAGCTAGCTCGCCAAGCGATGCCATCCCGCCTTTTGCCTCGGTCGAGTACATCTTAGTGTCCACCACGGGCTCGTCTTCCTTGCCAACTGCCCGGTGAGAAAGACCGATCTTCTGCTCGACAGGTTCTATGCGAAGGATCTTAAAATCCATCTCCTGACCGAGTTCAGCGACCGATTCGGCCCGTTCAATACGTTCGTCCGAGAGCTCTGAAATGTGGCACAGCCCTTCCAGGCCTTCGCCTAGCTCGACAAAAACTCCGAAATTGGTAAAGCGCGAAACCTTGCCCTTGACAACATCACCGGGACGATGGGTGGCAACAAAGCCCTCCCATGCGCTCGGCGTAAGGTCCTTCATAGATAACGAAAGCCGTTGTCCGCGTTTGTCGATACTGGTAACTATCGCCTCGACCTCCTGGTCCTTCTTCAATACATCTTTAGGATGCTTGATCTTTTTCGCCCACGAAATATCGGAAACGTGTACAAGGCCGTCAATACCTTCTTCCAGCTCGACAAAAGCTCCGAAATCAGTAAGATTGCGAACACGTCCCCGTACCTTTGCACCAACTGGGTACTTGATATCGACGAAATCCCAAGGATTCTCCTGAAACTGCTTCATGCCGAGACTGATACGCTTTTCGACTGTATCAACGCCGAGCACCTGAACCTCCACTTCCTGTCCCTTGTGGAATAGTCGCTTAGGGCTCTGCGAACGCCTTGACCAGGATATTTCGGATACATGGACGAGGCCCTCTACGCCCGACTCCAACTCGACAAAAACACCGTATTCGGTAACCGATGACACGATGCCGTTCAACTTTGTGTTCACCGGGTAGACCTCGACAACGGTCGACCAGGGATCGGGCAAAAGCTGTTTGTACCCCAATGAGACCTTTTCCTTTTCACGGTCCAGTTTCAGGACCTTGACCTGGATATGGTCACCCACGTTAAATTGATCGCCCGGGTGATGAATACGGCCCCAAGACATATCGGTGACGTGAAGCAGCCCGTCAATGCCGCCGATGTCTACAAAAGCCCCATACTCGGTAAGATTCTTGATCACACCGTCAACTATGAAGCCGACATCGATCTTAGTTAGTGTTTCCGCCTTCTGTTCGTTTACCACCTCATCGGTGATGACCTTGCGCGAAAGTACGATATTGTTCCGGCGGCGACTGAATTTGATGATCTTCGCTTCGATGTCCTGGCCGATATAGGAATCAAGTCCGCGGATCGGACGCGAATCGATCTGTGAACCGGGGAGAAACGCTTCGATCCCGTTTAGGTCCACTCGAAGGCCGCCTTTGGTCTTATCGACAACTCGACCGATAACGGGTGTTTCTGCCTGAAAAGCCGCTTCTATATCGTCCCAAACCTTGCGTCCGAGAGCGTCGTGGCGCGAAAGTTGAGGGGCACCTTCCCCGGAGTGAATGTTTCGAATGACAACTTCGACCGTTTCGCCAACAACGGCGGTCATTTCGCCTTCAGGCCCGGTAAATTCTTCGGGCGGGACAAACCCTTCCGACTTGTAACCAAAATCGATCAGGACTCCCCGATCAGTGATACCAACGATCTTGCCGGTAACCAGTTCCCCCGAGTGAAATACTGTCTGCTCCTGCTCAAACTGCTCAAGGATCGCGCCAAAATCAATTTCGCCAGACACCTGGCCATCTTCAGCCGGGGCTGTCTGGGCCGGTGCCGCTACGACACGCACGGATGCCTGCTGAGGCGGTGCTTCCTGAGCGATCTTAGGTTCCTCTGCCGGCTGTGATGCCTGTGCCGGTTGAGATTCTTGAGCCAACTGTGGTTCCGGCGCCGGTTGTGCTTCCTCGGCAGACCGCCCAATAATCTCGGGATCTGTTGCGTCCGTATTCGGAGCCTCAGTCTCCACTGGGGCAGATCCTGTTTCAGGGGCCGGCTGAGCCAATGCTGCGGTCTCAACGCGTTCTGCGGGATGTGATGTTTCGGGAGCGGAGGCCGGGGCCGACGCGGTTAAGTGTTCGTTTGGTTCACTCGCTGTTTTCTCGATCGTTGCCGATTCTTCAGCGTCCTGGTTTACCTGATTTGTCATTTACGCCTGTTAAACTTCCTTCTTGATTACTCTATTTTCGATATCACCATTCAAAAGTATCGGTTTTTGTCCAATGACCAACAGAGCCGGTTGCGATCTCATAAAGCAGATGCTTGGCCCGGCATTATTTTTGCCAGAGTTTTCTACCGTTCCGATCGAATTGGTAATACTAAAATCTACACGTCCAAGCTCTTTTATGTCAAGACTTCGACGGCGAAAATCGTTGAAATATAAACATTTGAACGATTTTTCATCCATGCGAAAAACGCCGCAGCAAGAATGCCACGGCGTATCTTCCAAAAGCTTGTCTTCCGACTTCCTCTACCTAGCTGCTCGTCACGCCGGAAAGTGTTAACCCCGTGTGATGTAGTCCGTGACGTTACCGACACCGCTCGTCTTTTCCATCTCTTCACGGGACGACGTTGTGGTATTTTGAATTCCCGCAAGACGCAGGCGGAATTCGTCCGGATTTGTCGACCCTCGCAAGGCCTCGTCGAGCTTTATTAACCCTGATTGGTAGAGGTAAAAGAGCGATTGATCGAATGTCTGCATTCCATATTGCGACGTGCCGGCAGCGATCGCATCGCGAATACTGGTGGTTTTTTCCTCGTGCAAAATATAGTCGCGGATCAACGGAGTTGAGATTAGTACCTCAACCGCCGGAATGCGGCTGTTCCCCTGAGCCGATTTCATGAGACGCTGCGAAACGACTGCCTTCAGAAGTCCGGCTAGCTGAAGACGGATCGCCTTTTGCTGGTAGGGCGGAAAGGCGGAAATTATGCGAGTC
>JBGTBC010000098.1:0-12381 GCA_041749555.1 Pyrinomonadaceae bacterium
AGCGGATCGGATCGTTGTTCTCGAGATCGAGAGTGATCTCTTGATGTCCAGGATGCTAAAAGAACCGTCCACCGATCACGAGATCTACCCGCACATTTACGGGCCCATTAATCGAAAAGCAATTGTAAGGTCCTATGAACGGGTCATTGGGCCACGCGGTCGATGATTTTTCCCTTTGGTTGAGACTTTCCATTATTTAATGCACGAGAAATTTGCCGGGATCGTTAAACCGAATACGGCCGAGGGCAGCCTGCTCGCATTGATAGATGCCCAACGCCTGCCGAGCCACATCGCCGTCATAATGGATGGCAACGGCCGATGGGCAAAATTGCGCGGCAAGCCAAGGATCGCGGGCCACCGGGCCGGCTCGGAATCGGTCAAGGCCATAATCGATACCTGTGCTCGTTTGGGGATCCGGGCGATCACTCTCTATGCGTTCTCGACCGAGAACTGGAAGCGGCCCAAGGCTGAGGTTTCCGGCCTGATGCAGATGCTCAAACGCGTTCTTCGCCGCGAGCTCAACACGGTACATAAGAACAATATCCGCTTTCAACCTATCGGTAATATTGCCGGGCTTGATACGGACGTTCAAGCCGAGCTTGCCGCCGCCGTCAAGAAGACAAAAAATAACACCGGCATGATCATGAACGTCGCCCTAAATTACGGCGGCCGGGCTGAGATCGTCGAAGCCTGCCGCCGCGCAGCCGCCCAGTTGATAGAGCGTGGGGCTACACCCGACGATCTTAATGAAGCAGACATTGAATGTAATCTATACACGCACGGATTGCCCGACGTCGATCTTCTCATCCGGACCAGCGGCGAGATGCGGATCTCAAACTTTTTGCTGTGGCAGATCGCCTATGCCGAGATCGTGGTGACGCCGACATTGTTCCCCGATTTTCGCCGGCCGCATATATTCGAGGCCGTGATCGAATATCAGAATCGCGACCGGCGTTTTGGGGGCGTTGAAGCAAAAAAATAACGCCGGCCTGAACCTATGAAGACACGCCTCCTTACTGCCGCCGTCGCATTGCCGATCCTGATTGCAGCGATCATCCTGCCTGCCTACTATCCTTCGACAGTTTGGCTCTTTGTGGCGCTCGCCGCATTGGCTTTGGCTGCGGGGCTCTTCGAATTCTATTCGCTTTCAAAAAAGCTCGAGCTCAAGGCTGATGCTGCAATCGGCTACATCGGATCGGCCGCTTTATTTGTCGGCTTCCTATTCGACGCACCGGCTCGATCACCCGACCTATTGATCGCAACTCTCGTTTTGATCCTGATCGTCCTGATAGTTTCACAGACGTTCAGGTTCACTAAGGACTTTTCAAAGATGCTGACCGGGATCGGAGTCACGCTGTTTGGCGTCATGTACGTCGCGTTCCTTGGCGGATTCCTCATTTCCACTCGTGTTGGATTTGAGAACACGCCGGGCTTGTCGACCGATCTGCTGAGCTATTTCTTTCTCGTCCTCTTTGGCTCCGACGCCGGAGCTTATTTCACGGGGCGAGCCCTGGGCAAACACAAACTCGCACCGTCGATCTCGCCCGGTAAGACCGTCGAAGGATTGATCGGGGGCGTCGTTGTGGCCGCCGGATTCGGAGCACTAGCCACATTTTGGTTTTTTCCCGAGCTGCCATATCAATGGTCGATCCCGCTCGCGTGTGTTTTGGCGGCGATTGGCGTGCTCGGCGACCTTGCTGAGAGCGCGATGAAACGCGGTTCGAAAACAAAAGACGCCGCCAGCATCCTGCCCGGCCACGGAGGCTTCCTCGACCGCCTCGATAGTTTGCTATTCGGTGCGCCTATCTTGTATTATTTTGCTCGGTTTTACTTTTGACGATGTACGCCATTTTACGGGTAGACGACAATAATAATACGTGAGGCGAGAGCGCACAGAGTGTTCGTTTTCCGCCTTCCGATTGTCTCGACCCGGAAGGCGTTTTTATTTTTTCAGAGTATTTGCCCGCGAATAACGCGAATAAATCGAATAATAATGGCTGAAATTCTATTTAAGGATGAGAGCTACAAGATAATCGGAGCGTGCTTCGAGGTTTATAACCAAAAAGGTTATGGTTTCACTGAGCCGATCTATCAGGAATGTCTCTCTAAAGAGTTCCTGATGCAGGGCGTTCCGTTTGTGGCTCAACCAGAACTCCCTTTAACTTACAAAGGTCTTCCCCTTGAACAGAAATTTCGCCCTGATTTTATTTGCTACGACAAGATCATCGTTGAGATCAAATCTTTATCGGGGTTGACTGACGCACATCGAGCCCAGACGCTTAACTACTTGCACTCAACTGGGTTCGAATTGGGCCTTTTGATCAATTTCGGCGTGTTTCCAAAGCTCACTTACGAGCGATTTGCTTGTAACCGTCGAAACTCTTCAGCCGGTCAATATGAGGTAGTGGCAAATCGATTGACATAACAAATCGCTTTTATGTCTTTTCGTTTTATTCGCGTCATTCGCGGGCAGAAATTCTTATGCTAGACACTTTAGGTAATTTGGAACGAACCCACACCTGTGGTGAGCTTCGACTGTCGGACGCCGGCAAATTGGTCGTCCTGATGGGCTGGGTCGCGAAAAAGCGCGATTTTGGAATTCTTACATTTGTTGATCTTCGCGACCGCGAAGGCGTGACGCAGATCGTTCTTAACGAGGAAGATAAAGGAGCTGCTCATGTCAAAGCAAAAAATCTGAGGGGCGAATTCGTGATCGCTATGAAAGGAACGGTCGTCGAACGCGAAGGGACACACAATCCAAAGCTCGCGACCGGCGACATCGAGGTTCACGCTGACGAGATCTTGATCTTAAATTATGCGAAAGTTCCGCCGTTCCAACTCGAGGTTGCCGGAAGCGAGAATCTTGCCGCCGAGGACACGCGGCTGAAGTATCGTTATCTTGACCTCCGCCGTACTCAGCTTCAGCGAAACATCCGGATGCGTGCAAAGGCCGTTTCGAAGATCCGGGAGTATTTCGATGACCGCGGTTTTATAGAGATCGAAACGCCGATATTACTAAGATCAACACCCGAAGGCGCGCGCGATTTTGTTGTTCCATCGCGGATCCACCAGGGAAAGTTCTTTGCTTTACCGCAGTCGCCTCAGATCCTTAAGCAATTAACGATGATCTCCGGCTTCGACAAATACTATCAGATAGCGCGCTGTTTCCGGGACGAGGACCTCAGGGCAGACCGCCAGCCTGAATTTACGCAGCTTGATATGGAAATGTCCTTCGTCAATCGTGAACAGGTCTACCGCGAGATGGAGGGGATGTTCAACCACGTTCTGCGGCTCATTGACGTTGAACTCCCCGCGGAATGGCCGCGGATGACCTATGTCGAAGCACTTCGCCGCTACGGTAGCGACAAGCCTGATCTGCGATTTGGAATGGAGCTGCAGGACCTGTCAGACGAACTGAAGGATACGGATTTTGCCCCCTTTGCCTCTGTGCTCGCTTCCGATGGACGGATCAAGGCGATAGTCGTGAAAGGCAAGGCCGACTATTCGCGAAAACAGCTTGATGAGCTGCAGGAATTCGTAAAGCGGTATGGTGCCGGCGCCTTGGCGTGGATAAAGATCGGCGAAGAAACGACATCATCGCTGATCAAGGTATTGGGGGAAGCGATGATCGAAAAGCTCGCTTCCGCTGCCAAAGCTGAAAAAGGCGATGCCATTCTGATCGTTTTCGGACGAAAGTCCGTCGTCGCCGCGTCTCTCGGAGCGCTTCGCAACGAGATCGCCCGACGCGAGGGCTTGATCGACCGCAGCCGTTATGAATGCCTTATCGTCACGGAATTCCCGATGTTCGAGCATGATGAAGATTCAGACCGTTACGACGCGGCACATCATCCTTTCACGTCACCGATGGATGAGGACCTCGAATTGTTTAGACAAGCTATCGAGAACGACTCTGACCACCATTTGCTCGGGCAGGTCAGGGCAAAGGCCTATGACGCGGTCATCAATGGCTATGAATGTGCGGGCGGGTCGATCCGTATCCATCAAAAGGAGATCCAGGACCTGAACTTCAAAGCTCTCGGAATGACCCGCGAGGTCGCACGTGAGCGTTTTGGTTTCTTTCTTGATGCTCTCGAATACGGTACACCGCCGCACGGCGGTTTCGCGGCCGGGATCGAGCGGACTTGTATGATCCTCTGCGGCACTGAGAATATTCGCGATGTGATGGCTTTTCCCAAGACCGCTTCGGCCCAGGATCTGATGATGGACGCGCCCGGCGAAGTAGATGCCGGACAGCTGAATGAATTGGGAATAAGTGTCGGGGCGAAGGAATAGCCACGACAGACGAATAAGAACCTTTCTAATGACATTCGTGTATTAGTGGCAAGAGTCTTTTTCCGAACAAACCCCTCTGGAATATCGTAGAATCTTTAAAGAATGCCCAAGTACGATACAAATCCGCTCGACCCGGACTTTCCCGAAAGGGCTAAGGCCGCAACGGTAGATGTAGATTCACCGGCTACACGGGGCCTTCCGTACAAAGGGGCCGAAACGCGTCAGTTTGCGGAAACGGCTCAGGTCGAGGATCCGACGCGCCTTTTTACAGGGGCGTCACCCTATTCGGCTGAGTTCAACGGCCAGTATGTTCCTGTAAATTATCAATCCGGAACCGCTGACATGAACCGTTCGTCGTCGCGAAGGGTTGATAAGGTCGGATTGCCGGAGAATATCTTGACGGCCGTTCCCTATATTCCATGGTATCTCGGAATGGTGGCGGGCTTGCTAATTCTGTTTCTCGTTCCAAAGAGCGAAGCCAAGGTGCGGTTTCATGCCGCCCAGGGCCTCGCTGCCCATATAGGCATACTCATCGTCACGACTATACTCGGGATCATCGGGAATATCACTGACATTGCGGAAGTCGGGAATGTGATCTTCCAGATCGTCACAAGCATCATGCTGGTGATCTTTGCGATAAAGGCATGGAAAGGAAAACCTGTCCACATCGAGTCGGTCGATTCGCTGACCGAATGGCTCGAAGAGAAGATCAAGCCTTCTAATTCGTAAGGCTAAACGGAAATGTACTGTTCTGAATGCGGCAATCTGTCTAATACCGGCCTCAACTACTGCAACCGCTGCGGTGCTCAGATGCCAAGAAAAGGATCTAAAAACGAGAACCTTACAGGCCTCTCAACAGCCCTAGGTTACATTGGTGCATTCGGCGTATTTGCCTTCATGGGGATAATAATCGCTCTTACGAGGAGCGGCGTCAGCGGACCCATAATGGTCACTATTGCCGTCCTTTACCTCGCCGCCTTACTCGGAATCTGTTTTATGATTCTGCGGCACATGGCCGGCATGAAAAATGAATTTGAAAAGCGATCGGTGGCAAATGTGCCGCCTGAACTGCGACCCCTGACGACGGCCCAGCTTTACGAGGGGCGAGAGCCAGCCGCCAGCGTAACTGAAAATACTACCCGCACTCTCGATGAGGTTGCGGTCTCGAGGAAATAGGCCATGTATTGTCCGCACTGTGGAAATACAGTTAATGCCAAGCTCAAGTACTGCAACGGCTGCGGCGGGCAGTTAAAGCGCGAGACTGAAGATAAGGATGGCACTCCGGGCAAAATGCTCGACAATATCCTGACAACGCTGTTTCTGACCGTAATGTTTGGGCTTGGTATCCTGGTGGGTTTGGTTGCTGTTCTTTTGGGTAATAGTGTTCCGACCGAGATCGTCACGATCATAGTTATCGCTTATCTGGCGGCCGTATTCGGTATTTGCTTCATGCTGGTCAAGCAGGTCCCTAAATTGATCGACGCGAAATTAAAAGGGTCGAATGCTTCTCACGAGACCACTTCGGCTCCGCAGTTAAGACCATTGTCGACAGGTCAACTCGAAGAATACCGTGAACCGGTAATGAGCGTCACCGATCATACTACAAGGACCCTGGACGACCTTCCCGCCCGCCGCAAATAACAAACCTCAAAACGCCTCAGCTTCTGCGGCCTGCGGATCGTCTTTGTCGAGTCGAAGTTTTACAAACGCCGTAATGACCAGGTAGATCGCCAAAATTATCAGCACGAGCGATGCGATCCCATTTATCAGCTTGATATCAAAACCGGCCGAGGCCTGGAAATTGCCGATCACGAGAGCCCCCAGAGCCCACAGCGTGATGACCAGGACGAACATCATCGGCAGCAGCGTAAATGCAATGCGCTTTCGTGCTTTGTAGAGCCATGCTGTGATCGAAAGCAGCGTCAATGCGGCCAGTAGCTGATTTGACGCGCCGAATAACGTCCAAAACTCGACCCATGATCCCGGCTTTGCATAAAAGATCAGGAAGAACGGCAGGGCTACGGTGGCAATCGTCCCGATTATGGCGCCAAGCCGGCCCGGAATACCGATAAGCTCCTGCACGAGATACCGCCCGAGCCGCATCCCCACATCGAGCGTGTCAAAGACGAAAGTCGAGAACGCCATCGCTCCGAATGTGATCGCGAAAGCAAGATTCTCTCGCCCGATGATCAGCGTCAGGAATTCGCCGATGCCGTTGCCATAGATCTTGCCGGCGGCAAAACTCTTGCCGTCAGGCCCGTACAGCATCTCGTTCCCGGCGATCATCACGACGACCAACGCCATAAATGCAACAAAGCCCTCGGCCAGCATAGCGCCGTAACCGATCGGACGGGCGTGCGATTCCTTGTCGAGTTGCTTCGACGTCGTTCCTGAACACACGAGTCCGTGAAACCCCGAACACGCTCCGCACGCGATCGTCACAAAGAGGAACGGGAACAGCATCCCGGTCATTCCTCCGACGTCCCACGATTTGAATGCAGGCTGCTGGATCTCGTATCCGCCAAAGAAAATACCGATGATGCCGACGGCGATCGCCGTGTAGAGAACAAAGCCGCCAAGATAGCCGCGTGGCTGTAGAAGAGCCCAAACCGGTACCAGCGAAGCCGCGACGCAGTAAATGAGGATCAATATTCCCCACGTCTGATGGCCGAATGCGAATACATTCGAATACAGCGTACCGACGTAAGCAACACCAAAGGTCATCGGAACGAAGATGATCGTCGCCAGCCAAAGGGGCGGTTTGAGGAACCTCTCGACAAGGCCCAACAATATCGATAGCCCGAGATAAAGGACGCTGGCCATCGCGACCGCACCGCCCGGATTGAAACGCGTCTCGCCCGCAAGCACGTCATCGCCCGAAACAAACGTCCCCGCGGTGATGTCAGTAAAAGCAACAATGACGTAAACGAGAGCAAGCCAGATAAAGCCCATCATCGCGCGGCCTGCTCCGCCGCCGAGCTTTTGCCGGGTCACTTCTGCGATCGAGCATGCACCGTGGCGAACCGACGACGTAAGCGCCGAGAAATCATGCACGGCGCCGATCAGAACCACTCCGATCGCGATCCACAGGAGACAGGGAAGCCAGCCGAACGCCAAACAGGCGATGATCGGCCCCGCGATCGGCCCGGCAGCCGCTATCGCCGAAAAATGCTGCCCGAAGAGGTAAAATGGGCTGATCGGAACAAAATCCTCATCGTCATTTACCTTATTCGCAGGCGTAATGCGATTGTCGTCCAGCTCGAACTGCCTTGCGATCCACCGGCCGTAGCCGAAGTAACCGAAAACGAGCCACGCCAGAAAAACGACCGCAATAAGTGTCAGCATAATAATTCGCGAGGTGCAAAGGCGTAGTAAATTTAAGACACCTTGCGTTTTCTCGTCAAGCTCTCTGAGTAATCATTTATTCCGAAGCCGACTTTCGTTGTAATATAAGGTAAATGGAAATCGAAAAATCGATACAAGAAACTTACTCACCGAAGGGCATCTGCTTCGGTTGTGGGCCTGCAAACGAAAAAGGGCTCCGCATCCGGAGCTTTGTCGAGGGGGACGAGTTCGTCGCCGAGTGGCACGCCGAGCCTCATCACCAGGCGTTCCCGGGCATTCTGAACGGCGGCATTATCGGTGCGTTGCTCGATTGCCATTCGAATTGGGCAGCCGCATATCACCTGATGAAGAAGCGTGGCGACACCGAAGCTCCGTGCACCGTGACAGCCGACTTTCACGTGAAATTGCTTCGTCCCACACCTGTCGACGGTCCGATCACTCTGAAGGCGAGAGTGGTTGAATCCACGGACGACCGTGCAACCGTCGAAGCCGAATTGGTCGCCAACGGCAAGGTCTGCGACACGTGCCGCGGTACCTTCGTCGCCGTCAAAGAAGGCCACCCGGCCTACCATCGTTGGTAAGAGGTCTGCATACGAAAAATGGATAAAGCAAAGATCATTGACGAACTAAGCCGGAAATACTCTGGTTTTGTCGATCTTGTTGAACCGATGTCGGAGGCCGATTTTACGTATTCGCTGAACGGTGAGAAGTGGTCGGCGGGGCAGCAGGTCGATCATCTGTGCCGCTCTGTCAAACCGCTGAATAAGGGGCTGGGAGCTCCCGAATTCGTGCTCAAGTCGATGTTCGGAAAGTCTGATCACCCGTCGGCCAGCTATGACGAACTCATTGCCCGATACCGTGAAGCATTGGCTGCGGGCGGGACCGCTCCGGACCCGTTCAGGCCTGAGGGGATCGCGTTCGAACAAAAGGGCCGGATTATTGAAGAACTTCGCTGTCAGGTAGAGGTGCTTTGCGGGAAGATCGAAAAATTCAGCGAGGATAAACTCGACACCCTTGTACTTCCGCATCCGCTGCTCGGCAAACTTACGCTTCGCGAAATGTTCTATTTCACGATCTACCACGCGGAACATCATCGCCTGCATGTCGAGCAGAATCTCGCTCAGAATCGATCGACAGCGCCCTAATGAGTTCCTCGTACCGAGGCATTAGACCCAGCCGCTCCATCCACGCAGATTGTTCCCGCATCAGGGCCGGTAGATGGACCACATCCGACAAGGCATAATCGACCAGCTCATCCGTCCATATGCCGTCCCATCTACGGCTGAATTTCGCACGCTGCGATTTATCGAGATCAACGGCGAAGTATCGATATAGCGTTTCGGCAAGTGATGAAGATTGCTTCGCTCCCTTCGTCAGCACCTTTTCAGCGATCATCGTGTCGAAGATATTGTTGACCACGCATCCGGCATCCGTAAGAAACTCAAGGTCAAACTTTGCATTGTGAAAGATCTTTGTGATGCCGGCGTCACAGAGAATGTCACCGAGCGGCCCGAGCTCGACGCCTTCGCTTATCGGCACCAGAACGTTGAATTTGCCGTCCGAAAATTGAATGGAATAAAGCCGGCTGCTGCTCGATGTAAACCCGGACGTTTCGGTATCGCAACCGAGACAAGTGGCTTCCCGCAGCCTTTCAAAAGCGTGTGCGATCTGGTCCCCGGTGCGTGCGACAAATACATCCATTCAGGTAAATTGTAGATCACTAGACAAACGGCGGGAAACTCGTTAACAATTAATGCTGTAATGCCTGAAATATTAACAGACACAGAGACTCGGATCATCGGCTCGCTTGTCGAAAAACAGCTCACCACGCCCGAATACTATCCGCTTACCCTAAACGCGCTCATCGCCGCCTGCAACCAGAAAAGCAACCGCGATCCCGTTGTCTCATTCGATGAGAGCACGGTGACCGTTGCCCTGGAGCGGCTGCGCGATCGAAATCTGGTGTATGTTTTTTACGGCAGCACAAGCCGCGTGCCCAAGTATAAACACATGCTGCCCAGCGTCTATGAGCTCGAACCGTCCGAGGTCGCCGTTATGTGCGTGATGATGCTCCGCGGCCCCCAGACGCTCGGCGAACTCCGCGGCCGCACCGACCGCCTCTACGAATTCTCCGGCCTAGGCGAGATCCAGGAAACCCTCGACGGCCTAATCCGCCGCGAAGACCCGCTCGTCATAAAACTCGAACGCCAACCCGGCCAAAAAGAAGCCCGCTTTGCGCATTTGTTGAACGGGGAGATTGACGTTTCGGCATTACCTCAACCCCGTTCGGCCGCCTCTCCCAACCCCGGCCGCATCGACGCATTGGAGATCGAGATGAAAGAACTTCGGGCCGAAATAGAGAATTTAAGATCTACTTTCGACGAATTCAAAAAGCAGTTCGAATAGCAGATTCCGACCGCCGCCCCTCGCTTTGTCATTTTGAACCCCCGCCAGTCTAATGGCACGGCCAGCCATTTTCGAGTAGTCGAAAATGAGCCGATCGGGTTTCATGTAGCAGGCACGGGGCCTTGCACGAATAAATGATGGCATCGCCCTAAAACTCGAGGCGAGCGATATTTGAAATAGACTAACTACTTAAAGGAGGCCGGGTTTGTTTATTGTCAGAGCAACTTCAGCCCAATCATTTGCACCAGAAACGGTGCGAGAGCTAGATGTGCGCTTGAATTCAAAGGGAACTTCATAGATGACCCCATATCCTACGCCTTAAACGGCGGGGCGGATTGAAAGTAAATCTAACTAAATATAAAAGGAGGCGGGTTGCTTACTCTTGTCAAAATGATCCCAGCAACTTCACAACACCCCGACCGGTGTGAAGGACGAAGTGCGCTTGACTCAGGGGTTAACTTCATAGATGACCCCAGTTTCCTCCAAGAAAAAAAGTATAGAGTGCCATATTGTCAGTTCCCCCGTGGTCGTCGCGCATGCTCCTCGGACTTTTTCAAGCGTTCCTGTTCATTCTTTATTTGTCTCCTGATCTTGTTAATTCTTTGGACTGTTTCATTTTTCTACTGTCTTCGTAAAGTGAATTGTGGCCGGACGGTCAAGGCGATAAGCACTGAACGACCAAGTATTCTTCACATTTTCGAGTGCAATAATTATATTCAGGTCGAGTGACTCAACCAACTTTTCCTGAAACTTCGGTTCGAAAAACTTGCGGTATCGTTTCCTGGACGGCAGGTCAAACTGCATCGCCCAAGCCTTCGGCGCTAATTCTTTTTTGGATACCTTAACTTGAGAGATATAGGTTCCTCCTTCGTACTCAAGAAAAAACGTATAGAGTGCCATATTATTGGTTCCCCTTTGCTTTTCGGGAGTGCTCCTCCGATTTTTTCAGCCGCTCTTGTTCTTGTTTGATTTTATTTTCAATTCTTTTTATCTCTTTCTTCACTTTTGGGGTTTTATTATCTTTCGGTATTCCCTCCAATTCCTTCTTCAGCTTTTCAATATTCTTTCGCGCCGTTTCCGCTCTTTTCTGATTCGCCTTCTGAAAAATCTGGAAAATCTGGGGTCAGTCATGCAATCTTGCAATATTTCGCTCCTTATTTGATAATACATCGAGGCAGAATGCGATGGCAAGAAAAACTCGGATCGAGGTAGAGGGCGGACTTTATCATTTGATCACCCGCGGAAACGACCGCAGGGACATTTTTCATTCGCGCGAGGATCATGACAAGTTCCTTCAGATACTGATGGCTCAGAAGGGGCATTTGCCGTTCTATTTGTACGCATACTGCCTGATGACAAATCACATTCATTTGTTGATCGAGCGGCGAACCGACGACGTCGGGCGTATCATGCATCGGGTGCTGACTGCATACACGCATTACTACAACCGCCGTTACAAGAAAGTCGGGCACCTTTTGCAGGGACGGTACAAGGCGGTGCTGTGCCAGTCCGAAACATACCTGACGACGCTCGTCCGTTACATACATCTGAATCCCGTCAAGGCAAAGATGGTTTCGAGAGCGGACGAGTACCCGTTCAGCAGCCACCGGGCGTATCTCGGGCTCGATCCGAAAGGGCCGCTGGACGTGGACACGGTGCTGCGTCATTTCGGATCGCGAAAGGCCGAGGCCCGCAAACATTTTTCCGCCTTTGTTGACGGCACTCAGGAATCGGACCGCTCTGATGCGATCGAAGCCATGCTCGATCACGGGTCGGTCGGCATCCTGGGCAGCGATGAGTTTGTTGACGCAACGATCCACCGCCTCGGCGAACACGTTCCCAAAGGAACGCCAAAACGGCAAGCCGAACTCGACACAGAAGCCCTGCTCGCGGCCGTGGAAGAGATCTTTGACGTTGGGCGAAACGAGTTATGCTCGACGAGCAAATCCGCCCGAATAGTCGAGGCCAAAGAAGCCCTGATCGTCTGCGGCCGACGCCTCGGAGCGAGCATCGCCGACCTCGCCCGCCTCACCGGCCTCAACAGCTCAACCGTCAGCCGCCGCTACTCCTCTGCCATCACAAAAACAACTCGCGACAAATCTCGCCAAACTCGATCGGACGAACTGATCGAAGCTTATCAATCAAAAACAAATTGCAATATTGCATGACTGACCCCATGGTTAAGACCCCATGGTTAAAAGAATCGCAATACTGCAGACCCCAGAGTTTTCGATGTTTGTTTCAATTGAAAATTCTCGCCATTGAACACGTCGGTTTTCGTGGACGGAAACAATATCTACTTATCGACCCGAGGACGGGATTAGTCAATCACCAGGC
>JBGTBC010000099.1:0-2780 GCA_041749555.1 Pyrinomonadaceae bacterium
GAGCCTTTCTCGGGGCTGGACCCGATCAATGTCGAGTTTATGATCGACGTTCTCGCCGAGCTGAAGTCGCGGAGTAAGACCATTATCTTTTCGACTCACCTGATGGAAACGGCCGAACGCCTTTGTAATGACATATTACTGATCAACAAGGGCCGAAAGGTCGTCAGCGGCAGCCTGCGCGAGGTCAAAGCGAGTTACGGGCATAACCGCCTTTCGCTGCGAGTTGTCGGAGGTGAGGCCGTTCTCGCAGACAGTTCTCTCGTAGCCACCGCGATAGAACACGCGGACGAGATCGATGTAGAACTAACGGACGGTGCCGATGCACAGGTCCTGTTGAAGCGGCTGCTGGAGAGCGGAGCGGTGGTAAATAAATTTGAGGCCGTTGAGCCGAGCTTGAACGATATTTTTATCGAACAGGTAGGAGGAGCGAACAACCCAACCGAACCGCCCGTGGCGGACCGAGAAATACATGCGTAAATTCCTGGCTGTAGTAAGACATGAATACCGGAAGATAGTGGTGAAATGGACGTTCCTGATAGGGACTCTGTTATTTCCAGTGCTTGCGGCCGGTTTTGCTATCGTCCCGGCGATCATCTTTTCTATGAAGGGCGAAGCGACGCGGATCGTGGTGGTCGATCCGACAAGCAGCATATCGCCAAGGTTAAAGGAGAACCTTTCGGGCGAGCGGCTCAGGGCGAGGGCGGAACAGGCCGCCAGGGATTCGCTGGGCGACCTGACCGCGTCACAGGAGGACCAATTAAAACGCGGGACCGAACAGATGGCCTCTGGATTCGTTTTTGTCGATTACGAAACCGCCGGCAAAACACCCGACGACGTCCGGCAAGAGCTTAATTCAAAAGCGGCCGCCGGCGAGATCGATGCATACCTCATCATCCCGGCCGATGTAAATTCGCGTGAGCCGTTTGAGTTTCGCTCTCGCAAGGCGGGAGATTTCGTCACTAACCAGACACTGCGTGAAGCGCTCAATATGGCCGTGCGTTCACAGCGACTGGCCGACGCAAACATAGACGAATCATTGCTCCAGGGCCTGAGCCAGAACGTGCGTTTCGAGGCAAAATCCATAACCGAACAGGGCGAAGAGAAAGACGGCGAAATGCTATACCTGGCGTCGCTGGTGATCGGCATGATGATCTATATCACGCTGACGATCTATGGCCAGGTGATCATGGGGGCCGTTGTCGAAGAAAAAGAAACCCGGATCGCTGAGATCCTTTTCTCATCCGCGCGTCCATTTACGCTGATGTTTGGAAAGCTCGTCGGAGTGGGGCTCGCGGGCCTGACACAGCTTGCGATCTGGACAGGTTCGCTGGCGGCGATCATAGGGTTTCTAGCGTCGCAAGCCGATGCGGCTCCGATTATCGGATCGCTGCCGACAATAACCCCGCTGATGATCCTGTACTTTTTCGTCTTTTTCATCGTCGGCTACTTCATTTATGCGTCGATCTTTGCGCTGATCGGATCGATGGTGACAACGGTGCAGGAAGGGGGGCAGTTCGCGTTTCCGCCCATAATGATCATGCTGATTGGCTTCTATTTTAGCTTTGCCGTTATACGCGATCCCAACTCAAGCCTTTCGTTCTGGGTATCGATCGCCCCGTTGTTTGCCCCGATGACGATGCCTGTGCGGATACTCGCCGAGACGCCGCCGTTCTGGCAGATCGGGCTGTCGGTGCTTCTCAACTGTTTGGCGATCGCCGGGCTGGTGTGGCTGGCGAGCCGCGTATATCGCGTGGGAATGTTGATGTATGGCAAGCGTGCCACTCTGCCTGAGGTATGGAAATGGATCAGGCAGGTGTGAATTCAGTGGATAGTGGCTAGTTAAAAGTGAATAGTGAATGGGAAAGTGGTTGAGAACATATAGGCTGTTTATTTTGGTGGGGAGCGCAGTGTTTGTGGCGGGGTGCGGGTCTGACCCGCCGGCGAGGAACTCTGTTTCGGTATCGACCCCTGCTCCGATAACACCTCAGCCGGTTGAGATCCAAAAGCCTGTAAATGTCAGTTTTTCGACGTATTCGAAGGATTGGCCCGTCGATTGGCAGTGGATCGATCGGGATGAACGAAATAACCCCACACCCTATGACGTCAAATCGGGAGTCTTGAGGGTAACAATCCCATCGAAAAAAGACCTTCATGGCGACAATCGAACAGCACCAAGGTACCTAAAGGCAATAAAAGGCGACTTTCAGATCGAGACGCGTGTCAGGTTTATCCCTAAAGAAAACTATCAGGGAGCCGGATTGTTGATCTTTCAGGATGACGATAACTATCTACGGTTTGAGCGGGCTTATGGCGGGATCGGCGGCGGTGGCGAAGGTATTCGGTTCGACGTGCGGAAGGGGAGTGAGCATAAACCGATCGTCTCGCCCGGTGAGATCCAGACGGAAGCCCAGGAAGTCGACCTCAAGATAGTCAGGAGCGGACGACTGTTTATCGCGTTCTGGCGAGAGAATGAAGATCATGAATGGCGCGAGGCCGGCGAGTATGAATCGGATTACCCTGAAACGGTACTTGTCGGCGTCGTAGCCGTAAATACGGCCCGCCCGGTTACTGCGGAGTTTGCATATATCAGGCTGCTGCCCGGCCTCACGCGTCAGGAAAATTGACCGTTCGCAAGAAACAACGTTCTTGCATTACCGAAGTTTTCAATCTAACCTTAAATTATCGCTAGATTCAAATTAAGGAGGGCCGGTCAAAATGGTGGATGATAAACTCGCGCAGGATGAAGCCCAACGGGCTGCTAATTACGAAGCTGTAAAATC
>JBGTBC010000100.1:0-6209 GCA_041749555.1 Pyrinomonadaceae bacterium
CCTGGACCAATTAACTTTAGATGAATGGTGGTCGGCTCAATATCCCGGCCGAGGATCCTGGTTCGAAACGGCTTCGAATCAGCGGGTTCATCGATGAAATCAACTCGGGCTAATTGCGGAACGGGTCGGACGACAGTCGCAGTTGTGCTTTTTTCAACTAACCAACGTCCATCTATCTTTTTCAGAATATAATCCACGAAATACGGGCCGATCGTCCGGTTCTTGATAAGCGCCCCCTCCTTGTTATAAGCCGTAATGAACCATTTCTCCAGCGTCCGCGCGGTTGCAAAAGTCCCTTCTTTATTAACCTCGATCGATTGGACATCAAATTGCTCGTTACGAGTTTCGTGGCCGTAATTAGTGCCCTCATCGATCAGTTTCCGGATTCGTTGTTTTATGAGTCGACGGTCCGAATTTGGCTCGCCATGATCGTCCGGTGTCCAAAATTGGTCAAGGTCTGTATCCGTCACGGTGGCTGGCGATTTATACATCACAAGTGACTCGAACATTTGCGATTCACGAAGAACATTCTGAACCATCTCTCCGTCGTCTTCCTTATAAAGCCATCCAGCCAGAACAAACAATAACCCTCCAATAACTACTGCGGGAATCGCCCATACCCAGCCTCGCCGTTTTACTGTTTTAGGGCGGTGATCCGTCCGGCCAATTGATGTCTCTCGCCTCACAAGCTGACACTCTAGCTGTCCTATAAATCGATAACCGCGGCCCTTTATATTTTGTAGAAATGAAATTCCCAGCTCGTATCGGCCTAGCGTCTTTTGTATTCGGCTGGCGTATTGATTTACGCGAACCGGCGTTGCCCCGTGAGGATTATCCCCCCAAACCTTATCAATAATATCGTCGTAATCCGCCACGTCGCCCTCCCTCTCGATGATCGCTGATAGGACTTCCAGTGACTTTTTATCAACGTCATCGACCAGATTGTCGTCGTGATAGAGAAGTAGCCGAGAAGCGTCGAAGTAAAAATTACTAAATCGGTAGGTGCGGGAAGAGTTTTCAGTCATAAGAGCAGACAAATCTATCGAATTCACATAGTTGACATATTAAATCCATAGACGAAGAAAAAATGCAAGGTATTCTATCAGCATTCGATCCTGATCCCGCCGGAAATCAGTTTCGGAAACTGGCGACCGATGCACTTTTTTGTTTTATTTTCCCGCGCTCGACCCAATCGCAGAAGTGAGCAATGCTGCACGGCAGAAACGAAGGGCGAAAGGCGTGGATTTAAGAAAAAAAGTGGGATTAGGAGATATGTATAAAGCGGCGGTTATTTTAATGGCAGGAATTCGGACGTTAACGGTTCAAAATATAAGCCAAACGAGAGCGGAGATGTCAGTGACAATCATCCGAGCGCGTTTGAGGTTGGTGATAATCGGACAATCGGGAACGAAATTTAGCGAAAATGAAACCCTAGTGATATTCCACCGTCACGGGTCGGGTGATCACACTGATAAACATGATCGCCAGCGGTTTAAAAGCAACTATTTGACGGATCAACTACCGGAAAAACATAAGTGTTATGTCGGTAAGATTATGAGGCTGTTCCATGAATAAATGGTCACGAATTTCTCGTAAGTCGCGTGGGGAAATCCGATTCCTTTCTCGTGCACTTGTTTTGGCAGTTTTATTATTTCCTGGTTCGCAACTCGTTCGGGGGCAAACCGAGCAACAAACGGTATTAAGGCAGATTCTTCAAGAATTGCGGGAGATGAGAACTAGTTTTTTAAGGTCAAACATTCATTTTATTCGCGCACAAAGTTTGCTTGATCAAATAAGGGGGAATCAAGAACGTATATTAAATATAGAGCGAGATGTGAATGTGTTTGAACAGGAAGTAAGTTCGACGGAAGAATCAAAGAAGGAATTAGAGGAAAAGATTACTGAAGCTGAAGCTGCTGTTCAGCAGCAGACCGAATCCGATTTGGTCAGTTTTCATGAAGAGAATGTAAAGGATTTGAAGCAATTATACGATCGCGTTACCGAACGTGCTGACGAGATCAAGCAGAAGCTTTACTCGTTACGTGCAACACTTGAGGAGGAGCGTGGAAAATTAAATGGTTTACGAGCTGATCTGACCGCGTTAGAGAGAAATCTCTTAGGTGAGAATCATAGCACCCTAATGAGCCCCCAGACTGCAGTCCACTCTAAGCCCTCTTCACTCAACACATTTTTCAATAACGAGCACTTATCTACTATCCGCCAATTGACGGAGATTCCGAAAAAGACCCGACTCCTAGCGTTGACTGGATTCTCGAAACCTAAACCCGAGTTTGCGAGCGCGAGCGCTAAATTGGACAAATATTCGCCACCGCCTCGGGCCGCTGGTTTGATAGATTGTCCTTCACCGTATCTGAAACCTGTTTTTAATGTCTACCCCGTGTCTTACGCTGCAAACGAAATTCCGGTCTGCAATGATTTCCCGTTAATAGATCTCGCAAAAGATGCTCCCGCACTACGCTGGTCGCGGTCTGTCTTAGAGCACCGTGCCAAGAGGTATTTCAAGGCTGGCGATGTTATCGTTATTGGTCTTTTTCTCATCAACGGTGCTCGACCAACTTCAAATGGGGAAAGTATTGCTAGAAATGTAGAGGTAACTTCTATTATCAGCCGCCGAGGAAGAGACGTAATTCTTTCGGTAACATATTCTTCTGCCGATGGTGAGACTCGAAAAGAATCGATTACCTTTTCCATTGGAAAGCACGAGGAGGTCTATCCCGTGAAGGATTCGACTTATTTGTTCGGGTTCAATGGAGCTAACAAAAAGAGTCTTCCAAATCCGACGGCGCGGAAATTCAAGCTTCGCCTTGGCGATGTGAAAGCCGGCGTAGAGAACAGCTCTCACATACTTTATAGATTGAAAGTGGTAGGAAAGAAGTAATAAAACCGAAATACGAAGTAGGAGATGAAAATGCAAATGACGCTTAGGTTTCAAAAAATCTTACTGGCAGCAACCCTGTGTCTTGTAAGTACTCTCGGCGGTTTCGCTCAAGCTGGTTGGGCGTCGAAAACAGCCTTCCGAAATGCAGAGACGCAAGTACAGAAAAAGATAGTAGCGGCCGCTAATAAGGCCGCCGGAAAATCGTCGGGGGTGTCCATCGCGTCCCCTTCTCAGGGTTGGTTGACTGACGCAGCTGACGGAGATGGTGACAAGATGATCACTGGCATCAACCGCTACATTAACTGGCTAAAGAATCCTAACGGTGTTTCAAAGACTAAGCTTAAACAAACCATTGCGGCCGATTTTGCGAACACAAATTACTCATCGAGTCAGCGCACGAAATTTGCGGACCAGATTACGTCCATGTACGGTCCCTTCAAAAGCACCATCAAAGCCGGCGATTACAATGCGGCATTAGCCTTCTTGGGAGTTCGAAAGCAATGTTTGGAATGGGCAATGACACTCGCGATTGCTTCAGGGGGTCGTCCTAAGAATTATGGTGCTGCTGAAGTTACGGATTCTTCGCGAATTCGACCCGGCATGGCACTCTATACCCGCAACAAGTCTCACGCGATGATCATTGTTGACGTATATTGGGACGCAAAAGGTGTACCAACGAAGTTCAAAGTGGCCGAAGCGAATTGGGGGACCGGATGGAGCAATCCCCCGGGTTCGGTCCCTTGGGAACGAATTGTACAGACCAAACGAGACACATTGACGCTCAGTGGAAATAAGGTAGTAGATTATGAGGCCAAATGATCATTTGATTGAACGACTCTTCCGTTAAGATACATCAAGCGGAATCTTCGAAGGTTAACTCGCGGTTTACTTCAGTCGTAATATAAGACGGCTCGGTTTGAACGTGCACAAATGAAAACATGTCTCATGCCAGGGCTTGTTTCATTTGGCTGGAGCAAGCTCGAAACCGCAGATGATGGACATTCCGCTGAAAACTCCCGTTGTTGAGAAGCACCGGCTATTGAAGCTAAGGAGTGGACCGCGGCACGAACGGCAACGGTGATGGCGGCCCCCAGTCGGGGCAGAGTGGAACCCGGGTGTTCTTCAAACTACCCATCATATGTGCCGATAACATTTCGGAGCGAGCAGAGAACCATCCGGCGGCTAAGGCCGCTCCCCTCCTTCGTAGGGAGGGGGCCCGTTTACACCCGGTCCGCCGAAGCGGGCCGCCCCCCTCCCTCTTTCCAGGTGGGGAGCTAAGAGGCCAGAAGTTTTTGCTGTTCACGGATGTCTTGGAAATGATATTATAACGAATGCGAGAGGATCGTTTGGTTTGGTCCTTTCGGTAGATGGTTCGTTCGCACATCCTTTCTTGGTAGGTCCGCTTCCATTCTCATTAGGGGCCTTACACTTATTCTTCCAGATCAACCTCGTTAATTCGGTCATTAATTTAAGGAGCCCACTCTTTATATGACGGTTACAACTCTGAACACAGAAGTACTGCAGCATCCTGTTGCGATGCCTTATTCAAAGCCGGTTGGATCGAGCCTGATGGTTTGTGTTAAGGAATCGGGAACGGAGTATTGGAAAGAGGTAACCGATATCGTCTCGGTCTCGCGGACGGGAGCGGGGTTGAGTTCTCATACATAAATTGGTAAGCAGTGGGTTGTGCTAGAGCGTCCCTTACCGCGCTACGGAAACTGAACAAGCGTCGGGATGCTCCCGACGCTATTGCATGAGTCCCTTTCAGGGACTTTTTCTTTTTTTGTTCTACCAGAGCTCCACTTGAAAGTGGAGGCAATTCATTTAGCATTTAGGAGTGAAGGCACTACCGGATATCTACCACCCCGTCCGCGGAAGCGGCGGCCCCCCCTCCTGTCCAGGAGGGGAGCTTGAGTGAAATGTAAGGTTTTGCAAAGGGGCGCGGTTAGCTTGCTTTCAATGAGCCGACTTCTGATACAATCTAGCCGAATCTTCTTTGCAATCCAAGACTAAGTAATAATGGAGAAAATCCTATGTATCGCATAGTTTCGCTCGTGCTGCTTTTTGCATTTGTCGTTAGTGTTCCCGCGCAGGTTGGTACGACGGCGCAGACAGAGAACCACCCCGCCGCTACTGCGGCACCCCTCCTTCGTAAGGAGGGGAGTTCTTCTACCACCCCGTCCGCCCAAGGCGGCGGCCACCCCTCCTATCCAGGAGGGGAGCTTAAAAAGGCGCAGCCGATCGACAAGGAATATACTGATTCGATCATTAAGAACACGACGGATAAGCATTTTTTGACGGAGCTTGTGGATCATTTGCCGGCTTCGGCGACGGTGCCTACGCCGGCTAAGATCCTGGGGTATCCGATCGGGACGCCGAATAAGCTGACTTATGTGAAGGACCAGCATCGTTATTATCGCGAGCTTGAGAAGTCGACGCCGCGTGTGCGTACATTTACCGCTCCGGAAAAGAGCGAACAGGGCCGCGAGCAGCTATTGGTAGTGGTCTCGGATGAGGAGAATCTGGCTAAGATCGCACGTTATAAGGAGATCACCGCGAAGCTGGGCGATCCGCGGACCATCAACGACGAGATCGCAAAGCAGCTTATTGCCGAGGGGAAGGCGGTTTATTGGGCTTCGGGTGCGATACATTCGACCGAAACAGGTTCGCCTGAGATGTTGATGGAAATGGCATACCGGCTGGCCGTCGAAGAAACACCTTTTATACAGGCGATCAGGAAGAACGTGATCGTGATGATCACCCCGACGTTAGAGGTCGATGGCCGCGACACGATGGTCGACCTTTACAACTATCGCAAGGCAAATGTCGGCAAGCGTTCGCCGGGATTGATCTATTGGGGCAAGTACGTGGCCCACGACAATAACCGCGATGCGATGGGCATGGCGTTGGCTTTGACGCGTAACCAGATGGCGACGTTTCTGGAATACAAGCCGACGGTGCTGCATGACCTGCATGAATCGGTGCCTTTTCTTTATGTTTCGACTGGTACAGGGCCGTACAACGCATGGCTCGACCCGATAGTCGTCAGTGAATGGCAAGACCTGGCTTATCACGAGGTCGAGGAGATGACGAAACGCGGCGTGCCCGGTGTGTGGACGCATGGATTTTATGACGGCTGGGCGCCGAACTATATGTTTTATGTGGCAAACGGCCACAATTCGATCGGGCGATTTTATGAGACCTTTGGGAATGGCGGGGCGGATACGGTGGATAGGACGGTTCCGGCGGGCTCGACCAGCCGTGACTGGTTTCGGCCAAACCCGCCGCTGTCGCGCGTGAAATGGTCGCT
>JBGTBC010000101.1:0-9005 GCA_041749555.1 Pyrinomonadaceae bacterium
GATCGGGCTGTATTCCACTTTCTGACCGATGCCGAAGATCGCCGAAAGTATGTCGAACTCGTAATGAGTTCGCTCAAGGTCGGCGGCCATGTAATTGTTGCCTCTTTCGGTCTTGATGGCCCTAAGAAATGCAGCGGCCTCGATGTTGTTCGCTATGACCCCGAATCTATGCACGATGAGTTCGGTGTGCAATTCAAACTCATCAATAGCGTCAGTGAAACTCACGAAACGCCATTTGGAACGACACAGGAGTTTATTTACTGTTATTGCAGGAAGGTTGTATGAACAGCAAATTTGATCCAAGTGACGCGATCCAGGATTTTCTGGTCTTTGGCGAATTCGGCGATGTAAACCCGTCGATCACAGACTCGTCGACTTTTACCTTCATGACACCAGAGAAAATGGAGGAACTATTCGATCATGAGATCGAAGGCTGTTTTCTCTATTCACGCCACTGGAACCCAACAAACAAATACCTTTCAGACGCTCTCGCCCGAATGGAGGACAGCGAAGCCGCCCAGGCTAAAGCGTCGGGAATGGCCGCGATCAGTTCCACGATACTTCAGCTTTGCGATAGCGGCGAGAACGTCATTTCTTCCCGCACGATCTACGGCGGAACATACGCGTTGTTTAAGAATTTCCTGCCGAGGTTCGGAATCAATGTTCATTTTGCGGACCTGCGGGACCTCGACAAGGTTCGTTCTCTTATCAACGAAAGGACGCGCGTCATCTATTGCGAATCGATAACTAATCCATTGCTGGAAATATCAAATATCCCTGCGCTCGCGGGACTGGCGAAAGAATTTGGACTGAAACTGGTGGTTGACAATACGTTCAGCCCAATGATCCTATCCCCAATTCGTTTGGGAGCAGACGTGGTCGTACATAGCCTTACCAAGTTCATCAACGGCACGAGCGATTGCGTCGCGGGTGCGGTCTGCGGCAGTGACGATTTCATCCATCAGCTTACGGACATTAATTCTGGAGCATCAATGCTGCTGGGGGCGGTGCTCGACAGCACCAGGGCGGCAAGCATGTTGAAGAACCTGCACTCGTTACATTTGCGAATGCGCCAGCACAGTGCGAACGCGCAGTATCTCGCAGAGAGGTTTTGGGAACTTGGCCTTAAGGTCCACTATCCCGGTCTGGCAATTCATCCTCAACACGAGTTATTGACCAAGATAATGAATCCGGGTTACGGTTACGGTGGGATGCTGGCCCTCGACGTGGGCAGCCTCGACAAGGCCAACTTTCTTATGACGCGGATGCAGCAGGAGAAGGTCGGTTATTTGGCAGTTAGTCTCGGATACTTCAAAACGCTCTTCAGTTCGCCGGGACACAGTACATCGTCTGAGATACCGCCTGCGGAACGTGAATCAATGGGCCTGAGCGATGGACTTGTCCGATTCTCGATCGGCCTGGACAACGACATAGGCCACTCCTTCGACAGGATAAAGCTGTGCCTGGAAGATGCCCGCATAATTTGATCACACCTACACTATGGCCCCCCTAACGTGTCCTGTTGTAGAAGTTCAGTTCCAGGCCGGTTGGCGGCCAGATTTAGAATATGTCGGAAGCAATAAGGTCAGTATTGGAACCACGAATCAAAACTTATTTAATAGGCTATATTGATGTTCCGAAGACCATCTATAGCCAAAGCGCAGACGGAGTTAAAGTGGTGATCGACGGCTAAATATTTACTTCAGTCACCAGAAAGGAAATCCGGTTGAAGCAACCGAAATGATCAACAACCGTTGGCTCAGTTTAGTTGCCTGAGGAGTGAAAATGATGAAAAAACTAGTGGTCTCTACAGCTATAATTGGAATTTGTTTATCGATATTTACGGTTGTTGGAGTTTACGTACGAGGTAAAGAAAAGAACATGCACGTATTGGATCTACAAAAAAGCATCGGTGCCGGAAAAGACAAAGAGATCAAACCTTTGTTTGACGGGAATCGCCGAAAGATCGTTCAGATCACCCTTCGAAGCAATGCCGTTTTGGAGGCGCACAAAGCCGCGGAACCGATCACTATTCAATGCATTGCCGGGAACGGAACTCTAATAGTCGGAGATAAAAAAGAAAAAGTTGAATTGAAAGAGGGCGTATTGGTAACGATCGAACCGAATATCATTCACGAAATACGTTCGGCACCAGAAGTTTCTATTTTATTAACGAAATTTACCGAAAAGTAGAACCGATTTAGAAGATCCCATTTAGGGCGGCGATGCGGTACAGCCATGGCAGAGGCTTCGACAGTTTCAATTACTCCTTACCCTGATTCCGTCCGCAACGCTGTTAGGGGGGTGAAGGATCACCGATTCACCCTCACTCACGCCGCCTAATATCTCTACAAAAGAGGGTGAACGATTGCCGATCTCGACCTTGCGCGATCTGGCTCGTGATCTTTCAATAACGAAAACGCTCCAGTCGTCGCCTTGCCGAAACAGTGCACTCGATGGAACCCTCAGCACATCTTTTCCTTCCCAAAGCACGATCCGCATATCGACTCTATAATTATCGCCAACGCGATCCGGCGGTTTTTGAAAGTCCGCAATTATATTAACCCGCTGTTCTTCCACGCCGAGTGACGAGACTTTTGTGAATGCTTGCGGTTCAATGGTTCTGACCCTTGCGGGCAATGATCCCTCACCGCCCCAATTCTCGATCAGCACCCGCATTTGCGGCCTGACCTTGGTAGCGTCGGCCGAAAGCACATCCGCGACGATCTCGAGCTGGGATGGTTTGCTGACCTCAGCGATAGGTGTTCCGGCCTGAACGATTCCCTCGCTTATTACAAAGATCTTTGTCAATATTCCGTTCTCCGGAACATAGACGTTATATGCAAATGGATAAACGCCTGTTTCAGGTACCCGGGTCGGATCAAGCGGGCGTGGCGGATTTGGATCGATCCGGGTGAGTACATATCCTTTTGGAATACGGTCACCTTCGTGAAGCTGGACGCGAAACATCTTACCCGATATTGGGGCCGTGATCGTATAACGCTCGTGAAAACGCACCTTTCCCTCGGCATCGACCGTCGATAAAAGTTCACCTCGGGTAACGAGGCCGGCCTCGACGGTCACGGCATCAGAGCGTATCATTCCGAAGTAGATCAAGAGTGCCAGAACCAGGATTCCTGCTGCGCCATAGATGTATTTTCGTTCGGGTATTTTCATTGGCCTATTCCCGCGTCTTCAAGACCGCGATCAGATCCATGCGTCTGATCCTCCACGTCACAAGCAATCCGGAAAAAACCGCCGCAATAATAACAATTGATCCGGAAAGGAAAAAAGTGCGAAATGACAGTACTAACGGCAACCTTACGATCTCGGCATCGACCACTCTTGTTATCAGGTAACAGATACCAATACCGATTATAAATCCCATCGGTATGGCCGCTGCCGTCAAGGCCGCTTGCTCGCCAAGCAGCATCTTTCCGATCTCGCGCCGCGTAAAACCAAGGACTCGCAACGAAGCGAGTTCTCGGCCGCGTTCAGCGAGGGCGATCCTTGCTCCGTTATAAACTACACCGAATGCGATAACGCAGGCAAAAGCGATCAGGAACGTGGTCGACGTTCCGATCGTCTTGGCGATCGTATCGTTGAAGCTATCGAGAGCGGCACCCGGCAGACCGACACCCGCAACCGCTGACGTCCGCTTGAGACGCGAATAGAGCTCGGCCTGATGCTCTTTATCGACTGAAAGAAAGGCTCCAGAAATAGTGTTTCCCTCGCGCATCAGGCGGTTCAGGGCCTGGATGTCCATATATGATCCGAGCCCGAGAAGTTCGTTCACAATTGCCGCGATCTCGACCTGGCGGACCGGCCGTGTGCCCTCTGTAACCTCGACCGTAACGACGTCACCCTTCATGACGCCAAGCGAGTCAGCCAAGGTCCTTCCAAGAACTATACCCTCGGGCGGCAGATTGACGATATTGAGATCCTTGTCGACCACGCGGCGGAGTTCGCCGCCGCTCGAAAGCCCGGTAAGAGCGATCCTTCGCGAACGGTTCTGAAACCGAAGTTTAGCCGGCACGATGCGGTATGTTTCGACTCGCGAAACGCCTGGCATCGCCGCAAGTTCATAGGCCGTGCGTCCGGGCCGCGGGTCGTTGAATGAAACCTCGACATCCTCACGCTGGACCTGCGCAAACTGCACGTCAATTATCCGGAACACGGCATCGAGGAAATAAAACCCGATAAAGAGAAGTGCGATGGACAGCGAAATGCCAAACGCAGAAAAGAGTGCCTTGCCAGGCTGGCGGATGAGATTGCGGACGACGATACGAGCTTCAGTAGAGAGCCGTTTTTGCATACCGGAGTTCTCAAAAAAACCGGCATGGAAATTCGCGGGCGGCTCGGGTCTCATCGCTTCGGCCGGCGGGAGCGAAACCGCCTTTCTCACTGCGCCGATCGCGCCTAAGGCCGCCGCCGCGATACTGATGACAAATGCCCATGCAATGATCGAGAGCGGAACCGTAAAATTCAGCACTGGGAAATGAAAAAAATCGCCGTAGAGCGCGTTCATCCCCGAACCGAACCATGCCCCGAATCCGATACCTATCAAGATCCCGCCCAGGATCGCGACGATCGCAAGCTGGAGGTAATGCAGCCCGACATCCCGATTTGAGTAGCCGAATGCCTTAAGCAGCCCTATCTGTTCACGTTCTACATTTACGAGTCGCGATAGCACGAGATGAAGCAAGAACGCCGTCACGCCCAGGAAGATCGCAGGAATGAAGGTGCCGAAAACCTGCAGCTCCGCCAATTCATTCGAAACGAACCTATGGGAAAGCTGGTCGGAACGTCCGTAGGCCCCGAAGCCGCCGTATTGCTCAAGGATGCGGTCGAGCCTCTCGATCACGTCGCTTTCGCTTGCCTGCGGGGCCAGCGTGAGAGCAACGTCGTTGAACGAATTCTCCATCTGGAAGACCGCGGCGACGGTTCGACGGTTCATCCACAGAATCCCGAACCGCCTATTGTCCGGGAAAATATCGCCGGGCCGGATCTCGTAAATATATTCGGGTGATAGGGCCACCCCGACTATCCGCAATTTCCGAAGCCTGCCGTTCATAACGGCATCGACCGCATCGCCGGGGTTCAGCCGATTTGCGTCCGCAAAGGCCCCGCTGACGACCACCTCGTCCGTTCCTCTTGGTTCGAGAAGGCGGCCGCGCAACAGAAAGAGGTCATTCAAGCCTTTTTCTTTCGATTCAGGAACCGAGACGAGACGTCCCTGGGCCGGTTCGGGCAGATCAGGCAGGTCGAGGGTCACTTTTGAAACAACCCGCGTTTCGACCGCGGCAACGCCGGGAATCGCCGCTATCTCGGCAGAAACGGATTCTGGAGCTCGCTTCAGATTTGTGAAGATATCAGCGAAACGGTACTGAGTGTAATAGCTGTCACGGCTGGAAATGAGGGAATCGTAACAGCTTCGCATCGCAACGAATGAAGCAACGCCGCAAGCCACGACGAGCGCAGTCGCCAATACCTGGCCCCGCAAATGCCAGAGGTCGCGAACCAATTTTCTGTCGAGTGCTTTCATTACTCAACTCACCAAACCATCTCATCAGGCCGTGCCTTCACGGCGTTTCGCTCGATCGAAGTGATCCTTCCACTGCCGATATGGATGACGCGGTCGGCCATCGCTGCGATCGCCGCGTTGTGCGTTATGACCGCTGTAGTTGTCCCGAGATCCCGGTTGACACGTTCGATCACTTCGAGGACGATCTTGCCGGTTTTGATGTCGAGAGCTCCGGTCGGTTCGTCACACAACAATACGTCGGGCTGCTTCGCGATCGCACGGGCTATCGCTACGCGCTGCTGTTCGCCACCGGAGAGCTGGGCGGGAAAGTGGTCGAGCCTTTCGAGAAGTCCTACCATTTCGAGAGCGTCCTTCGCGGGAAGTGGATCTTCGGCGATCTCTGTAATGAGCTGAACATTTTCGAGGGCGGTAAGGCTCGGGATGAGATTGTAGAACTGAAAAACGAAACCGACGTGCTCTCGGCGAAACCGCGTTAGTTCGGCATCGTCCGCCGATGTCAGGATGTGGTCACGATAGACGACGGTTCCGTCCGTCGGAACATCAAGCCCGCCAATTATGTTAAGCAGTGTCGATTTTCCACTGCCTGACGCGCCGAGTAAAACAGCGAGTTCACCCTTGAACAGATCTAGATCAACATCCCGAAGAGCGTGGACCTCGACTTCACCCATCTTGTAAACCTTTGAAACACGGCGCACCTGAAAGACGGCTTCAGATTCGGAATTGGCCTGAGTTGACCGGGGCGTGTCTTTCCTATTTGGCATCGGTTCGGATATATTTCACCTTAGATCAGACCTTACGCAAGATTCGGATGATGGGCCGAATTTTGCAATTTGTAAAGATAATTATGCAATTCATATACCGCGACTTCGACACGCCGAACGTCATATGAGTATTGTATTTAACGGGCGTTCCGCGGCCACTTAGTTGGGTTTTGTTTCCCGGCCTCAGCCAGTGTGAAAAAATACAGGGTTGTATCCAACAGTACGCGGAATTAAGAAGTTGAAAGCTGACGATGCCAAACGGGAAATTTCATGATGCAGTTACATTTTTCCTGGCGGTGCCGGCATTCGCTTTGGCGTTCGGAATTACCGCCAGTATACCCACTTCATCGGTTGTGACAGGCTCTTTTATTTTCGGCGGGCTGATGTTCGGCCCGGATCTGGACACTGTTTCCCGGCCTTATTCGAGGTGGGGGCCAGTGCGTGCGATCTGGCTTCCATACCGGTATTTCTTTCCGCATCGATCCCGGTTCTCACATGGGCTTATTTTTGGAGCACTCATACGTGTGATCTATTTTCTGGGCGTGGTGACCCTAATTTGTTTGGTTTCGGCATATTTGTATCAAACATTTAATGGCGGCCGTTTGCCCGGTGTCGGCGATATCGCGCAGATGTGGAACCCGGTGGGGCAGGGGTTACGCGAATATTTCGGCACAAATGTCCTGGTGATAGTCTTCGCCGGTTTATGGGCGGGAGCCGCCAGCCATACATTTACTGACCTCGCAGGATCCTTTATCAAAACCGGACGCGCGGGCAAGTTTTTTTAGCGTTTACCGCCGGTGCGGGCAACGTGAAGCCGGAGTGCGTGTCGACGGACCGCGTCGGAAACGTTTCTGTTTTTCGACAGGGCGACCAGATCGCGCAATTGCAGCCGGCTCATGATCGTCATTACGTTTGCCATCGGCGTTCTGGGGTTTCTTGCCAGATTGTGCATAACATTGTAGCTTCGTGACCATTGCCGGTTTGAGGCGATCAGCCGCAAAATATCCTCGTTAATGGATCGCATCGAAGAGATCGTCTCGACCTCTTGTTCGCTTATTCGAGGATTGTTTACAACCGCCGACGAAACGAGGCGATTCGGGTCGCGGATGAGGATATTGCGGGCCTCGCGGTCACCCTTCATACCCAATTTTACGCGGTCCTTTACGCCCATTCGCATGATCCGGTTGATCATCGATACGCGTTCACCAGACAGGTCGCCTTCTTCTTCAGATTGGAGCTCGCCGATGATCTTGCCGACGGCGGCCACCCGCTGTTCCTCAGTTTCCTCGTATATCTCCTCGATAAATTCGAGCCCGAGCCACGAATCATCGGTTTCGCGGTCCATTGACTCGATGTGCCTGGCGATCAGGAGAGCATCGTCCAGACTGAGCCCGGATCCTTCAAGATCGTTGGCGAACTCCGCCTGTTCGATGAATTCAGCGGCGGCATCATTTCCCCGAGCCCGAAGCTCATTCGCGATTTGCTCGGCACCTCGTTCTTTCTCGAAGAACTCGCGTTTTATCTCAGATGCACGGCGTTCTGCCTCAGGCGTTCGAGCGGGATTCCGGAGAATGGCGTCTATAATCCCGGGACTTCGAATAAGAAGCTGCTGGTTGATGGCGATTCGCTCAAGAAGCTGGGCGCTTTGAGTGGCCCCGGCAAAAGATTCGATCGCTGCGGCGGGAGTTCTTTCGTTGGTAACAACGGCTTCGTATACGTCCTCAGGGAGCCCCTTATGTACGGCAAAAAATGCCAACACACGTGGGGCCGCATCCGTCGAACGCAGTGTGGAGGCAAGCGCTCCCAGATCCTGCGAGCTAAGGGTGCCCAGTGCGTTTTCCCTCAGTTCACTATCCGACCCCTCGGCAAACGTAACAAGTATCTCAAGGAGATCATCCTGCGGCAGAGGGAGTGCGCCGCGCGATGCGGCGATTTGGGCACCGCGGGGCGCCGTGCCTTCGACCACGGAGCGAACCACCGGATTAGCGGATGTTATATCGGAGTTCATAATCGACAGGAGAAACCCTGTCATTAAACGTATAAAATATTCCGGGAGGCGAGGCCCTGTGAATTCCGTCTCCCGATTTTATAGCAACGGACTGTTTACTTGAGAAGCCGCGCGGCTATACTAGAGGTGCACGCGTGCGTATTATTACCTTGGGTTCCATTGCTGCATTGTACACCTTGCCATCATAGTACTTTAATTTTCTAAAAATAATGATAAAAGACGATCTGAAACGACTAATTTCCGAACATAGTGCCCGCGTGGGCGTGGTCGGGCTGGGATATGTAGGCCTGCCGCTGATCATTGAATTTTGCCTTAAGGGTTTCGACGCCATTGGTTTCGAGGTCGACGAATTCAAAACTGCCGAGATAAATGCCGGCCGCTCTTACATCGTGGATGTCACGAATGAGAATGTAAAAAAATGTATCGACGCCGGTAAACTGACCGCAACCACTGATTTCAGCGAACTCAACAATTGCGATGTCATCATAATCTGCGTTCCCACGCCTTTGCGCAAGACCAAGGATCCTGACATGTCGTATATCCTGACTGCCGGAGCCGAGATCCAGAAGTACATGCGTAGCGGGCAGCTGATTATACTGGAATCTACCACGTATCCCGGCACGACTGATGAGATCCTAAAACCGATGTTCGAGGAGAAAGGGTTCAAGCTTGACGAAGATTTCTTGCTTGC
>JBGTBC010000102.1:0-10761 GCA_041749555.1 Pyrinomonadaceae bacterium
TAAGACTCGCTTTGATTTCAAAAATACACGCACTTTAGGAAATGAAATGAAAAGAATCTCGTTCGTTTTTGTCCTCATCCTGTCGTCTCTCTCGGTTATGGGACAGCAGCCCGCGTTTACTGCTGCCGACTATGCCCGCGCTGAAAAAATGCTTGGGTTTAACACGATGCCGCTGGTCGATCGGGCCGTTGCACGCCCAACGTTCCTGCCTGACGGGCGTTTTTGGTACCGTGCGCTGACTCCGACCGGCAGCGAATACGTGCTGATAAACCCGAGTGACAGCTCGCGGAAAGTAGCCGATTCCCTTGCCACGCTGGGCGTGGCCTCGCCTGCTCCTACCCCGACTCCGGGCAGACAGCCCCCAGCCGTCATCTCACCTGACGGCCGCAAGGCCGCTTTCATAAGGGACCACAATCTTTGGGTCCGCGAGGTCGCGACCGGCACGGAGACACAGCTTACGACCGACGGCATTAAAGATTTTGGCTATGCGACCGACAATGCAGGCTGGCGAAAGAGCGATCGGGCCGTTTTGCTTTGGTCGCCCGATTCCAAAAAGATCGCGACATATCAGCAGGACCAGAGGCATGTAAGTGACATGTATCTTGTCACAACAAATGTTGGAGCTCCGCAGCTGCAGGAATGGAAATACCCTTTGCCGCAAGATAACCAGGTAATCATGATCCATCGGGTTATTATTGAGGTCGATCAGCCAAAAGTGATAAGACTGAAGATCGGTCCTGACCCGCGTCGCGGAACGCTCTGCGACGATATTTCATGTTCCGGCAAATTCGATGACAACGAATGGAGCCCGGACTCGACTAAACTCGCTTTCGTTAGCAGTTCTCGGGACCACAAAAAGGCTAAATTCCGGATCGCCGATGCAGCAACAGGTAACGTCCGAGAGGTTTTCGAGGAAGTCGTGCCGACGCAATACGAGTCTGGCCAGGGAGCGATCAATTGGAGATACCTGCCCGCGACCAACGAGGCCATTTGGTATTCCGAGCGAGATGATTGGGGCCATCTTTATTTGTACGACCTAAGGACCGGAAAGCCGAAGCACCAAATAACTAAAGGCGAGTTTGTTGTAATGCGGCTGCTCAAAATGGACGACAAGGCGCGCACCCTTCATTTCGAAGCCAATGGCCGCGAAAAAGGCCGCGATCCTTATTTCACGCACTTTTACCGGATCAATTTCGACGGGAGCGGGCTTACTCTTCTAACTCCCGAGGATGCGCATCATCAGGTCACGATATCGCCGGACGGACATTACTTCGTCGATAATTTCTCAAAGCCAGATATGCCGCCGACTGCCATTCTTCGAGCAATAGACGGACGCCCGATCACAACTCTCGAAACTGCCAGCATCACCCGCCTGACCGCGGCGGGCTGGAAGCCGCCAACGCCTATCACCGTCAGATCTGGTGATGGCAAATGGGATCTTTATGGCCTGATGTTTTCGCCCATAAATCTCGATACCACGAAAAAATATCCCGTGGTGAATTATATCTACCCAGGCCCGCAGGCGGGCGGCGTCGGCAGCCGTGCCTTCTCGGCGGCCCGCAGCGATCATCAGGCCCTGGCCGAGCTTGGTTTTATCGTCGTCGTGATCGACGGGACCTGCAACCCTGACCGTTCAAAGTCGTTCCACGATGCATGCTATGGCAACATGGCCGACAACACACTCGGTGACCAGATGGCCGGCCTTAGACAGCTTGCCGCAAAATATCCCTATATGGATCTGACCCGCGTGGGTGTTTGGGGGCATTCAGGAGGCGGTTTTGCCGCAGCGGCTGCGATGTTCCGCTACCCTGATTTTTATAAGGTTGGAGTCTCGCAATCCGGCAATCATGAAAATCGCAATTATGAAGATGACTGGGGGGAAAGGTACATCGGCCTTTTGAAATTCGACGCGAACTGGAAGTCCAACTACGAAGGCCAGGCAAATCAGAACTTTGCGAAGAACCTGAAAGGCAAATTAATGCTCGCCCACGGGGGAATGGATGATAACGTGCCGCCCTACAACACCTATCTTGTTGTCGATGCTCTGATAAAGGCCAATAAGGACTTTGACCTGATCATTTTCCCTAATGCCCGTCACGGATACGGTGCGGCAAATTCTTATATGATGCGCCGACGTTGGGATTATTTCGTTAAGCATCTTATAGGAGCAGAACCTCCGGTAGAATTCGAGATCAAACCCAGGACCGATCCACGACTGGCGACTTCGCAGTAAGCGGTACGTACCAAATGGCTCAATCTTAACTATCAGCGTCTAACGGCCCTTTAATTCATCAGTTTCATCCTCGCCGGGATCGAAAAGGACGCTGACCGGAGTATGAGCCGGCGGCAGGGATTCGGTCCGGTGCGCCAGATCTTTCTGTAATTGTTCGACAGCCTCTCGCGCCCTTTCGTGGTCGTCGGGCGTCAATTTCAATGTCATCTTGCCCTCGCTATTAGGCAGCTCGGCGAGCTTTGTAAGGGTTTTGGTACGTATCTCGATCTTGGCGCCACGTTTGAAAAGGCCCTTCCTGAATTTAACATCCAATATTTCGCTAAGTGGCAGACGGACCTCCTTGACGCCGCCCGAGATCATTCCGAACAGCTTTGATTCAAACTCGAAGACGATACCTGCGCTTGAGAATTTAGCCAGGCCATTGACAGATGAAAGGCCGCTCTCGGTCTTAAAAGGAATGCTGTTGAATCCCTGTTGAACCATCAGGCCGGAACCTCGCTATCCGCTTCGAAGTCCATTGTGTCGGGGTCATGATCGATATCAAGAGGTCCGCCCCAGATCTTAAGGAATGTGTAGCCCGATATTCCGGCGACCAATGAGGCGAGCACGATGGCCATCTTTGACGAATCGATGTGGAACATATCACCTGGAAATGCAAGGTTGGCGATAAAGATCGACATCGTGAATCCCATGCCGCCAAGAAGTCCGGCACCAAATATATGCTTCCAGCCGAGATCGAGCGGGCGTGATGACAGGCCCGCTGTTACGGCGATTACACTCGCAATCGTGATCCCGACAGGCTTACCGAGAACAAGCCCAAGCATAATGCCGAGGCTGTTAGCCGATTTGAGTTCTTCAGCAAATCCGCTTTCGATGATGATGCCTGTATTAGCGAGCGCAAAGATGGGCAGGATCAAAAATGCAACTGGTTTATGAAGCATATGCTCCAGAAAGTCTGACGGTGAGTGTTCCTCGTCTGGTTCATTGAACGGTATAGTAAAGGCCAGCAAGACTCCCGCTATAGTCGCGTGAACCCCGGAACGGAGCATAAGGTACCACATTATCACGCCGCCGATCAGATAAACGAAGAGCGTTTTCACACCCATCCGATTCGCCGCCGCCAATACCCCGACTACTGCTAACGCTCCAAGCAGATATGCGACCGACAGATCGGCGGTATAGAAAACCGCGATCACGACGATGGCGGCAAGGTCGTCCATTACGGCGAGGGCCACAAGAAAGACCTTTAGCGACGCGGGTACCCGATCACCGACAAGCGCGAGGATACCGATCGCAAAGGCAATATCCGTTGCCATCGGAATGCCGACGCCCGCCTGGCTAGGCGTGCCGAAGTTGAGTGCCAGGTGAATACTCGCCGGCAATACGACTCCCCCGATAGCAGCGACTATAGGAAGAGACGCTCTTCGCAGACTCGACAGTTCCCCTACGTATAATTCTCGTTTGAGCTCGAGGCCGATAAGTAAAAAGAATATGGCCATCAGGCCGTCATTTACCCAGTATTCAACCGTGAGAGGCCCGAGATATCCATGCCAAAAACGCGCATATGGTTCACCTATTACAATATTTGCAAGCGTGAGCGAAATGACCGTGCAAAATATCAAAACGACCGAACCGGCTTTTTCCGTCTGAAAAAAGGCCTTAAAAGCTTTTGTTAAAGCTACGCTAATGGGTGCTGCCATGATTAAAGAATATTGCTAAACTCTTCTAAAAAAATATTTACCTATACCAAATAGACTAATCATTAGCCAGAAAAATTCAACTACGAAGGCTGGGAAGTTAAAACTGTAATAGAGCGAAACGAGGATCATCGCCGCCCCGACCGCATTCAGGACCGAGTAAGCCAACTGGTCGCTTCGGATCTTTTCGATTTGAAGCAAAACATAGGTAAATACGATCAGAACTACGCCGGCTGTTCCCAGGATGTCGGGCAACGTCAGATTCATTTTATGTGGTCACTATCGATGGTCCTTACAAGGTGCGGCGTCCAGTTTTGCAAGGAAGACAAGTCCAAAGCGATAACCCATATACACGCTGTCCATATTTACTTTGCTGAGCTTGTCGTCCGACGTGTGCAAGATCTGCTGCCAATTGCCGGCAAGGCCGCTCAGCGAGATTGCCGGTATTTTGCGATCTCTGAAAGACGCCGAATCCGAGCTGGCCCCTTCGATATCCACAGAAACAAATTTGAATTTGCTTTCCTCCGCGAGGTCGGTCGCCAATTTGATCAGCTTTGGCGACGAGGCATTTTTGAGTGCCATTGGGGCTGCCATTCCAAAGCTGTCGAAATTCACCATTGCGCAGGTTTGATCGATAGCAGGTTTCTCCATCGCTTTCGCCATTTGTCGCGAGCCTTTGAGGCCTTCTTCTTCGCGATCGAAGGCAACGAATACGTATGATTTCGTAGTTACGAGCGGCTTGAGGGTTTTGTATATATGGGAAACGATCGTCACCCCGGTCCAATTATCGACCACGCCGCAGCCGAGATTTGTGCGGTCGTAATGGGCTCCGATCACGATCGTCTCGTCGGTTGTGCCTTTTTTTCGCACGACAAGGTTTGAGATCTTGTCTTTGTCAAACTTTTCGATCTGGATCTCTTCGTCAGTCGCTCCGGCTTCCTTAAATAACCGCCGAACCCCTTCAAGGCGTTCGTTATGAGGGCATGGAACACTTTTTACCGATGCTTCGACCTCTTCCTTGGGCGAAAACGCGACCTGCCCTGAGCCGGTGACCGGGCTGGCGAGCAAAAGACAAAATAACAAAATAGGATATTTGAGAATTTTCATATTATTGAATTATAGAAGGACTCAACCGGACTACCCAGCCAGCGGGCCCGACGGCCCACACGGCTCGATTACCTTTGGCAGTGACGGCATTTAGATTTTCGCTGCCGATCTTCTTCCAGGTACGGCCGCTGTCAACGGAAATATCGGTCCCGTTGGTACCGACAGCTATGATAGTCCTCGTATCGATGTATGTCACAGCCGAGCGATAGCCGCTCAAGCCTTTACCCGAAACCCAGGAACGTCCTCCGTCGGTCGTGAATGCAATATTATTATTAGCTTCCTCCGGCTTTTCATAATTGCCGCCGACGATGATGCCCTTCTTTGCGTCTCTCATCGCTATGGAAAAGATCCCGCTGCCAGGTGTGCCTTTTGGCAGAGGGCTATTGGCGACAAACCATGTCAGACCACGATTATCTGAGCGAAAAACACGTGCATCACTTCCGCCGGATACCAAATAGATGCTGTTTTTACCGTGAGTAATAAGACACGTACCGCTCGCGGCAAAGGCGGCCTCGCCATCCTTAGCCACCGCCATCTTATCCGTGTCTTTTGCTTGCCATTTTTCCCCATCGCTCGTGCCTATCAAGACGTATTTATTGTTCACCGGATCGGACATCGCCATACAGTTGTTCCGGTCCCAGCACGCGATCGCGTCGAAAAATGCTTTTTCGTCTTTATTTGAGAATTGCAGCTTCCAGGACGCTCCACCGTCAGTCGTCTTATAGATCCGCGAAGCATCGCCATTGCCTATGCTTAGGATATAGGCGGTGTTCGCGTCAAAGGCCTCAATGTCGCGGAAATCCAGCTTCCCGGCATCGGGCACGGTTATCAACTTCCAGGTCTTACCGCCGTCAATCGTTCTTATTACTGTCCCGCCGGTTCCGCTTGCCCAGACGATCTTTTCATTAACAACCGAAAGCCCGCGGAATGACGCGGTCGTGTCAACAGACTGTTTGATCCACTGTGCGTTGCCAAAAATGGAGAACAGGCAAATAACTAAGAAGGTTTTGATGAATTTCATATCCTATTTTTCAGTGATTAGTGGGTAATGACAAGTGGATAGTTTTCCAGATCACTAACCGCGATTCACTTGTCACTATCCACTGGAGAAAATACTAATCTTTGGCCGCATTTCGCCGACGGCATACAAGTTCACGAACCGCATCTTCCCAATGCGGAAACTCAAAATTAAATCCGGAATCGGTCAGCAGTTTTGGCACGACGCGTCGGCTCTTCAGGATCAATTCAGTTTCTGTTCCCATAAAGAACGCCCCGATCGCAAGCTGCCATTCCATTGCGGGCAGGCCGAGGCGTGTTCCCCATGCCTCGCGAAAGATACGCATGAATTGGCGATTGGGCAATGGATTAGGCGAGGCAATGTTTATCGGGCCTTCGAGATCATCATGTTCGATCAACCAATAGACTGAGCGGATGAAGTCCTGCTCGTGGACCCACGAAATATATTGCTTTCCGCTGCCCGCGGTTCCGCCAAGGCCGGCACGGACGATCCCGAGCATTGTGTCGAAAATACCGCCGCGATCCGGGCTCATCGTCATAGCAGACCGCATCAAAACCTTTCGGGTCTTCGGTGTAACGGCGTCGTTCGCTGCTTTCTCCCAGGCGGTGGCAACGTCAATGCTGAAATTCCACGTATCCGGAGAGTCCGCTTCGGTACCGCCTATGATGCCCGTAACATCGTCATTTGGGGCGTCAAAGCTATGCGCGTAAATCGTCGCTGTGCTGGCCTGCAGCCATACCCGCGGCGGGCTAGAAGCGGCAGCGATCGCCTCGCCGACGACATTTGTCGAATCTATCCGAGAATCCATTATCTGACGACGATTTTTAGTGTTGTAGCGGCAATTCACACTACGGCCGGCGAGGTTTATGATGACATCTGTACCGTCGACCTCGGAGGCCCAATCGCCAAGCGTCTTGCCATCCCATTCGACCGTTCGCCAAGGTGCGGTAGCCGGTCGTCGGCTAAGCACAACGACGTCGTGCCCGTCCGCTTGAAATGCTCGGGCCAAAACGACGCCTACCTGACCTGATCCACCCGGAATGACAATCCTCATTTAATACACCATCCTCGCCTTTACAGTTCCCTCGATGCTTTTGAGTATCTCGAATGCCTCTTTCGAGATCTTGCTTTCGACGTCGAGGATGACGTAGCCGATCTCGTCGTTTGTTTTAAGATACTGGCCGGTGATATTGATGCCGACCTCTGATAGACGCGAATTTATTTCGCCGAGCACGCCCGGGATGTTACGGTGAATGTGCAGTATCCGGTGCGTTCCGGCCTGCGGCGGAAGGCTGACGGACGGGACGGTCTGCGAACCCTCGCTCGTGCCCAGCTCGAGATACTTGATCAGTTTTGACGTGACATCGAGTCCGATGTTGGCCTGAGCCTCTTCGGTCGAGCCGCCAACGTGAGGCGTCAGGATAACATTCGGCAGATTCTGCAGATCGCAGGAAAAGGGGTCGCCCGTTTTTTCCGGTTCTTCGGGAAAGACATCGACCGCCGCCCCTGAGAGCTTGCCCGACCTTATAGCGTCACTTACAGCACAGAGGTCAACGACATCGCCGCGGCTGTGATTGATGAGAATCGCACCGTTCTTCATTGCCTTAATGGCCGCGGCGTCGATCATATTTCGCGTTGTGTTGTCCGCGGGGACGTGCAGCGTCACGATATCGGATTCTTTTAGAAGCAATTGCAATTCCCTCAGCTGCTTTGCGTTGCCATGTGGCAGTTTGGTCGCGATGTCATAATAGACCACATGCATACCCATCGCCTCGGCCATTGTTGACACCTGCGAGCCGATATTGCCATAGCCGATGATGCCGATCGTCTTGCCGCGCAGCTCAAAGCTGCCTTTAGACTCTTTTAGCCATTCCCCGCGGTGCGCCGCCGCGTTCTTGTCCGGGATCCGCCGGATCAGCATCACGCAAAGGCCTATGATAAGCTCGGCGACTGACCGGGTATTCGAATAAGGTGCGTTAAAAACCGCGATGCCATTTTTCGTGGCAGCTTCGAGGTCAATCTGATTGACGCCGATACAAAAAGCTCCGATCGCCACGAGTTTGTCGGCCGCGGTGATTATCCTTTCGGTTATCTGGCTTTTTGAACGGATGCCAAGCAAATGAACGCCCTTTACCGCCCTGGCAAATTCGGCCTCGGTCAAGGCCATGTTGAGCTGCTTAATATTCGCATAGCCTGCCTGTTCAAATTCTCTTACGGCTGCCGCGGAAATGTTCTCGAGCAGGAGGATATTTATCTTTCGCCGGGGATAGGAGGTTGTTGATACAGGCATTTTACTCACCGGCCTCGCTTGTCAATTTCTTAATTATCTCTTCTGAAATGAAGAGTCCTGAATCCTGTAGCCGGGACAGCGAGTCGGAAACGGAACCTAAAATGCGACGCCGCTTTGCTAGTAGCAGCATGCCTCCTGTTCCGAGGACTGGGATGCGAAGCGTTAGGGCACATTTCCGGGCCGCACGGTCATCAATACCCGCGCGAAACCCCGGATTGGCAACAGCATAACTCAACACTTCTGACTCTCCGTCGCCGAGGTTCCAGGCAAGAATTTCCTCGTTCATCTCAATGGAAACGCGGTTTAGCCACGGCGCATACTCCGCCTTAACTGAAGCGGCATCGTCACCCGCACGGACCTCGTTCCAAACCGAGTTAGGTATAACTATCTGCGAAAAAAGTTCGGGCAGCAAATAGTCAAGGTCGGCTTTGTAAAGAAGAATAAGCGGAGAGGCGTTAATAACGAGTTTATCGATCAGCATCGGTCAATTCTTCGGCCAATTCAATCTCACTGTATTGCATAGCCGGTACTTTGAATCGCGAAAGTGCGTCGATAAACGCTGTTCGGGTCAAGCCCGCAACTTCAGCGGCCTTGCCTTGCGACAGGCGGCCAAGCTCGTACCACTTGACGGCTGCGGCTATACGCATTTCTCTGACGAAGTCGTCCGGCGTCTCCCCGAGTGCCGCGAATGTCGTGGAAGGTATGTCGACCGATATATTTTGCATGCCATGATTATAAGACCAATAGCCGATGTGAACAACGGCGGTCCGAATTCGGGTATTGTCCGCTCTTCTCACTGCCACCGGTCTTACATATGAATCGTCAGATCATGCACACCTTCTGCGGCTTCCATTACGGCTTCGGAGACGGTTGGGTGGGCGTGGATTATGCGGCCGAATTCTTCGGCGGTGGTTTCGAGCGCCATGGCCACGACGCATTCGGCGAGCAGCTCGGTAGCGTGGGGGCCGATGATGTGAACGCCGAGGACCTCGTCGTATTTGGTTTCTGCGACGACCTTGACGAAGCCGTCGGTCTCGCCAAGTATGCGGGCCTTGCCTGAGGCCGAGAACGGGAATTTGCCTATCTTGACGTCATAACCGGCCTCTTTGGCTTTCGCCTCGGTAAGGCCGACGCTGGCAACTTCGGGATCGCAGTAGGTGCAGTTCGGCACGAGGTTCGGCTTGATCGGCTCGACCTTTTTGCCGGCGATCTTTTCGACCACAAGAATGCCTTCTTTTGAAGCAAGGTGGGCGAGCCACGCTGTATCGATGACGTCGCCGATGGCGAAGACGTTTGGTTCGTCGGTTTCGCAATACTCATTTACTTTGATCGTCCCGCGTGGATTGACGACGACTTTGGTTTTCTCAAGTCCAATGCCTTCAAGGAGGGGCATGCGGCCGACGGCGACGAGCAGCATCTCCGCCTCAAAGCTGACGTCATCGCCCTTGGCATTCTTGCCCGAGACCTTTACTCCCTTTTTGTCCTTGGTCAGTTTGTCGAGCTTGATCCCTGTTTCACTTTTTATACCCTGCTTTTTGAATGAGCGGGCAAGCTCCTTAGAAACATCGGCATCTTCGACTGGTACGATCCGATCCATTAACTCGACAACGGTAGTGTCGCAGCCGAAGCGAGAATATACGCTGGCAAATTCTACACCGACCGCACCTGATCCCATCACGATCATTGATTTCGGAACTTTTTCAAGTTCAAGGATATGGTCGGAATTGACTACCTGCTTACCGTCGGTCTCAAATCCGGGTATCGGCTTAACGACCGATCCTGTAGCGATGATGATATTTTTTGTCTCGATCGTTTCCTTCTTCCCATCGGCGAGGTCGATCTCGACCTTTCCTTTACCGGCGATACGGCCAAATCCGTTATAGACCGTGACCTTGTTCTTTTTCATCAAGTAGGTCACGCCTGCGGCATTTTTATCGACGATGCCGGATTTATATTTCTGAACGCCAGCCCAGTCGTATTCCAATCCGGTGACCTTCAGGCCGAAATCTTCAAAATGACCGGCTTTCTGATAAAGATGAGCCGCGTTCAACAGGGCCTTGGTCGGAATACAGCCGCGAAGCCCGCACGTACCGCCGAGCTTGGCATCTTTCTCCTTTTCAATGATCGCGACCTTTAACCCTAGCTGAGCACCACGCACCGCGGCAACATACCCGCCGGGCCCGGCACCAATAATAGTTACGTCAAATTGTTCTGCCAATGTATTAACCTCGTCAAGTATTCTCGTTAAATCCGAAACTATCATTATAGGATTTTGGCAGATCACAGGCTAGTGGAGTTTTCTGGAAGAGGCAGGCTCCCTTTCTAAATTTGAGAGCCGTATAATAAATATATGAATGACAATGAAAATCGAGAAGAAAAACTTGCTGAATCGAGGGCCCGAACGAAGGAACTTCAG
>JBGTBC010000103.1:0-14618 GCA_041749555.1 Pyrinomonadaceae bacterium
TGGTGGCATTGTTGACGAGAGTCACCGTTGCACCCGGAACAAGAGCACCGGTGGGGTCGGTGACTGTTCCGGTAAGTGAACCGGTAGTTTGCGCAAAGATAGCGGCCTGTGCCAAAAGTATGGCAAGGCCGACCAGTAAGATTTTTGTAAACTTCCTCATCTTTCCTCCTAAATGTGTTATTTCACTTGTATAAAGTGCATTAAAATTACCCGTATCTATCGGCCACGCGACTTGATGGGAAGACGACTTCTGGAGCCCTTATTCACCGAACTCCTTGAAACAAATACCCTATCCCCTGGATCATTCAGGCGAGAGATCAAGGACTGAATCAAATTAAATTATAAAATTAGCAGGGTCTGCTGCCTAAATGCTTGCAATTTGAGTGCCAATTCGCTGCAAGCGCTGCTGTAGCCGCCCTAACCTGCTGATCCTTGGTCAGATAAAGCGGTGTTACAGTGAGTTCGCGATGGAAGGACGGGTAGGAAATTGGACGGATATTTGGACAAAACTCCAATATTTCGGACAGATTCTTAGCTTCGCGACCGATTTTGCCACATATAATGACATTCTCTGATAGCCCCATTCAATGATCTGTCGATCGCCAGGAAAATCGACATCTTCATGGTCAAGAAAAAAGTTAAAAAAATGGACAACTTCTTACAACTTTTTCGCAAATTAACATCTCTAAAGCTTCTGATTGAAACAAAAGCCCTTGGCCTTTTATGAAGAACTCATTTTTATTTATCAGTCTCGTATTTTTCGCGACCGTCAGCATCGTCCAGGCTGATGCGATCAAAAAAGAGACTATAAGATCACAGAGCAAGAACAGGTCGTATCATGTTTTTGTGCCAGACAAATTGGATAGGTCAACCCCGGCTCCACTCATCGTAGTGCTCCACGGCTCGGGGGACAGCGGAATGATGCCCGTTAAACGCTGGAGGGAGTTTGCGAAAGCCCAAGGCATAATTATCGCTGGCCCGAACGCTCTAGATTCACAAAACTGGCGAATCCCTGATGACGCACCGGAATTTATTTATGAGATGGTCGAGGCGCTGAAGGCGAAGCACTCGATCGATCCAAAGCGTGTGTACCTATTCGGCCACTCCGGGGGTGCCATCGTTGGTCTTTGTCTTGCACTAATGGAATCTGAGTATTTTGCCGCCGCGGCCATTCACGCCGGGGCGCTTGAGCCGGAACATAGTGTCATTGTTGACCGTGCGAAACGAAAAATACCGATCTCGTTAATCGTCGGGACAAAAGATCCTCTCTTTCCAGTTGCCGACCTGCGGGAAACCCGCCGGATGCTGGGTTCTCGTGGATTTTATGTCGAACTGCATGAGATCCAGGATCATTCGCATGACTATGGCAAACGCTCGGACCTTATCAATGCTATGATCTGGAATTTCTTCAAAGACCGAAGACTCGATAGGGATCCGAAGTACGAAATGTATCGTTGGTAGGACGCCAACTTTTCTCCTGAGCATAGCCTAACCATCCTCGCTCCAAATCATCGTTTTGCCGATCAAAAAAAGCCCGCCGGATATTCCCCGACGGGCGTCATAGGGCATTGAAGCCGATCTAGAACTCTAACCGGCTAGTGATCAATAGGGTCCGAATCCACGGTCTCGGAAAGCTGAATTTTGCGAGATAATATGACGAAAACTTCGTATTTCCGGTGAAGGCGTTATGAGCGCATATTTATATTGTAGTTCTTGATCTTCGAATTAAGAGTTGTGGCATTTAATCCGAGAAGGCGTGCTGCGCGAGATTGGTGTCCGCCGGTCTGCTCGAGGGCCCTGTGAATGATGTCGATCTCAAACCTTTTGACCTCGTCATAGAAATTAACTCCGCGGGCGAGGTCTATCTCGCTTGAAACGCCGTCGGTGGCGGCGATCATCTGGAAGGCGAGTTCCGGATCGCGAACCTCGGGCCGCAAGCATTCGACCGTGATCTCATCCGTGGGGGCTATCACGATAGCTCGCTCGATGATGTTTTCCAGTTCTCTGACATTGCCGGGATAATTGTAATTCTCAAGCAGTGAGAGCACGTCGGGGCGGACCGTCTCTGAAATGTCGCGGCCGTTCTCGGCAGCGTATTTGCGGATAAAATGCTGGGTCAGCGGCAAAATATCTTCGCGGCGTGTCCTGAGCGGCGGCAGCTCGAGCGGTACCACTGAGAGCCGGTAATACAGATCTTCGCGAAACTGGCCGTTGCGAACCGCTTCTTTGAGATCGACATTGGTCGCGGCAATTATACGGACATCTACCTTGACCGGCGTCGTGTCGCCCACAGGCGTAAATTCCCTCTCCTGGATCACACGCAGAAGACGCACCTGTGTTTCAGGCCGCAGATCTCCGATCTCATCGAGAAAGATCGAACCGGTATCGGCCACTTCAAATAATCCCTTTTTTGCTGCTACGGCTCCTGTGAACGCTCCCTTTGTATGCCCGAAAAGCTCAGATTCGAGTAGCTCGGATGGAATGTTCGAGCAATTCACCACCACGAATGGACATTGGGCCCGCGGGCTGGCTTCGTGGATCGCTTTTGCGACCAGCTCTTTTCCCGTACCGCTCTCGCCCGTGATCAAAACCGTAGAACGCGCTGTCGCGACACGATCCACCAGCCTGAAGACATTCTCCATCAACTCTGACCGGCCGATAAAGCCCTCGCGCTTTACCGAGCGGACCATTGCGTGCCTGAGTGTCTGTCGTTCTTCTTCCTTTCGTCGCTTACGTATGCCTTTGGCGGCGAGCGACAATATCTGCTCATTCTGGAAAGGTTTTCTGATGACCCCGGCGGCTCCTTTTTCCCAGGCGGAAATGGCAGTGTCGAATGTTGCGTAGGCGGTGACCATCAGCACGACCGCCTCCGAATCAAGCGATATCAATTGTTCCAGGGCTGTCAGCCCGCCGATTCCCGGCATCGACACGTCCATTAGAACTACATCAAAGGCCTTATTCGAATACGCCTCGATCGCCTCCTCACCCGTCTTCGCGATCTCGACCTTGTAACCCGCGCCGGAAAGTATCGTCTCCAGCACGTCACGCATTATCTCTTCGTCATCACAAATTAAAACTGAACCTTTTTTCGCCATATTCACAGGACCAAGTCAAACATTCGAAAGAACGTTCATTATAGTCAACTTGCGGGACAGGTTGGTACCGGCACGCATGTCACTGATAATAGTTCACAAGTCGGTTGGATGCCATTTGGAAAGATACCGGTGCCTCTCGGGCACCTCAAGTTGGCAAAAGACCAAACCTTTTGCGGGAATCCGCCGTACTACTTTGTTGCAAATTCGTAAGCAGGATAATTGAATATCGATACATTTATTATAAGATTCTAAACCATGGCTATGTCTAAAACAGGAAAGATCTTTTTACTCCTTGGCGGAATTCTCTTCGCTCTGTTGATCGTCGGTATTATCGGACTCGTCTTCGCCGTCCGCACTATGGGCCGCCCCGATGTCCCCGATAACGGCGTGCTTGTACTCAGCGTCTCAGGCAGTCTCCCGGATTACGTCGCGGAAGAACCGCTGGCGAAAGCAATGGGCATCAGCCAACAGCAGTCATTCACCGGGCTCCTCACTCAGCTCCGCAAGGCCAAGGTTGACAAGCGCATAGGCGCTGTTCTGCTCGATATCAACTTTCCCGGTATAGGTTGGGGCAAGGCCGGAGAACTGCGTGATGCGATCGTCGATTTTAAGACTTCTGGGAAGCCGGTTTATGCCTATATGGAGCTTGGCATGAACCGTGAATATTACATCGCGACCGCCGCCGACAAGGTCTTCCTACCGCCGTCCGGCGATATCTATATAAATGGCTTCGCCGCACAGGCGACGTTTTATAAAGGCTCGCTAGACAAACTAGGCATTGAGGCCGACGTCATCCAGATCGGGCCTAAGTATAAGAATGCACCCGACCGATTCACGCGCAGCGAAATGTCCGAAGGCCAGCGCGAAGTGACCAACGCCATTCTCGACGAGTACGTGACTCGCTTTAATACGGCAGTTGCTGAATCAAGGAAAAAATCTGTCGAGGATGTACAGGCCCTCGTTGACGGAGCTCCTTACAACGCTGTTCAGGCAAAGTCGCTCGGTTTAATAGACGAAGCGTTTTACCGTGAGCAGGTCGAAAACGATCTCAAGACAAAGCTGGGTTACAAGGAGGACGAAAAGCTGCGCACCATACGCGGCGGAGCCTATCGCGAGATACCGTCTGACAGCCTCGGCCTCAACAATGGTGAAAAGGTCGCTGTCATTTATGCCTCCGGTGCTATAAACATCGGAAGATCGAGCAACAGCCCGCTGTCGGGTGAAATGGTCGGTTCCGATACGATCGTTGAAGCGGTCAATACCGCCGCAAATGACAAGTCAATTAAGGCGATCGTGCTCCGCGTCGATTCGCCCGGCGGTTCGGCACTCGCATCCGACATGATGTGGTACGCCCTGGAGAACGCCAAGGCCAAGAAACCCGTCGTCGTTTCGATGGGTGACGTCGCCGCCTCGGGCGGTTACTATATCGCTTGCAACGCCAACAAGATAGTAGCCGAACCCGCGACCATAACCGGCTCGATCGGCGTCTTCATGGGCAAACCGGTGATCAAAGGCCTGTACGATTGGCTTGGTGTTTCCAACGAATACATAATGCGCGGGAAAAATTCAGGGATCTTTCGCGAGACCGAAAAATGGACCCCCGAAGAACGCGCAAAGATGGAGCAGCAGACAACCAGCATCTACATTGACAATTTCCTGCCCAAGGTCGCCAAGGGCCGCAACAAGAATATCGAGGAGGTCGACACTCTCGGCCAGGGCCGAGTATGGACCGGCACACAGGCCAAGGCGAACGGTCTGATCGATGAATTCGGAGGCCTCGAACGTGCGATCTCTATTGCAAAAGAGCTAGCCGAGCTGCCGGCCGATAAGGACGTCCGTCGCGTCGTTTTGCCCGAACCGAGGCCGTTCCTCGAAACGTTCTTTTCGAACGACACATCGCTTTCAGCCGATGGGTCGGCCCCGACGGCCGAACAAAAGGCCCAGGCCGCAGTGATCGAATCGCTCCCAGCCGACCTCCGCCGCGTCTTCCGCTACGCGGCCCTAATGGACCGCATGCAGCGAGGCGAAGCCATGCTAATGCTGCCGTTTGAATTTCAGATCAGGTGAACAATCCTCACGCCGACGGATGCTTCCGTGTGTAAGGGCCATACTGTGGATTTCAAATTGTCTTGGCTTTCTATTTCTAAGCGTTGCCACGACCTCGCTTCCGTTCTTACGGCCGAACAACTAAGGTATTGAATTTCGAATATGAAACGATGTTAGAGTGCCGCGAAGGCGTATCTATCCAACGAATGGACACGAGTTCGCATCAGTTAGAGAGATGAGAAAGTTCGCTTTTGTTTTTATAGTTCTATGTTTTGTGCTGCCGGCATTTGGCCAGGCGACGCCTTTGACACAGGCAGAGTATGTAAAGATGCTCTACGCCGCCGAGAAAGACCCAGGTGCAAGAACCGATATCGTCGATGCATTACGAAAACGCGGCATCAGCTTTGTAGTGACCGACGGGCTTCGCGGGCTTACCCGGACGAAGGGTGCCAACGACGACGAACTAAGGCGGGCCCTTGAGGAAGCCGAACGACGACGACGCGATCCGGTCGCGACTCGAATGCCGGCAGACGCCGAGGCGAATACCATTCTTGAAAAAACAAGAGCAAATACACAAAACGTTGTCGAAGAAATGCCTGATTTCGTCGTAAAGCAGCTTATCACCCGCAGCGAGGCATTTGCGGGCACGGGTAATTGGCGTCCCTACGACAACCTTGTCATAGCCGTAAGCTACAGCAATGAAAAGGGTGAGCAGTATCGTGTGCTGGCCAAGAACGGAGCTCCCGTAGCTGATTCGACCCAGTCAAGCAACTATAACGGCCTCGATGGAGCAACCTCGGGAGGCGAATTTGTTGAGGACCTTCAGAAGATCTTTAATCCGGAGAGCAAAACGCGATTCCAACTGCTAACTACCGACATGGTCCGGGGCCGCCGAGCCGTCGTTTATGAGTACGAGATCGCCATCGAGAATAATAAGGGCGGCGGTGTCGGGCTAAAGGGTCCCGTATTCCAGTCATCTCCGGCCGGTCAGAAAGGCAAGATCTGGGTCGACCGCGACACGTTTCGCGTCCTTAGGATCGAGTACCAGCTTACGGACATTGAACCGACTTTTGCGGTGAAGGCCGTGACAAAATCGATCGATTACGACATGGTCGAGATCGCCGGTGAAAGACATCTGATGCCAACGGTTTCTGATTTTAGGGGCACGGTCGAAAGTTCCGGGCGAAGGTTTGAGAGCCGGAACCTGATCAGGTTCCGAAATTACCAGAAATACGGGACAGATGTAAGGATCCTTGAAGACGACATCAAGCCAGAACCAGAGCCAACGCCTGTAAAGCCTGCTTAGTTTAAGTGCCTGCAAGGCAAACCCCGATGAGTCACGCTGCGGGGATTACCATAGAATGATCTCAATCGAGAGGCCGATTTGATAGAACTAACAAAGCTAGATAATACGATCAAGCTCGATATTCGCTACGCGACAGCAGATAATTTTGTTGGAAGGACAGTATACCCTGAGGCTCAGGCCTTTCTGCAGAGGCCAGCAGCAGAAGGCGTCGTGCGAGTGCACAGGCAACTCCAGAAGAATGGCCTTGGCCTCGTGATCTATGACGGTTATCGACCCTGGGCGATCACAAAGCTCTTCTGGGAGGTGGTCGAACCGGATCAACGCAAGTATGTTGCCAACCCCGCCAAAGGCTCAAAACATAACCGCGGCTGCGCAGTCGACCTAGGGATATTTGACGGGAAGACAGGAAATGCCATCCCAATGCCCTCGGGTTACGACGAATTTACAGAACGAGCTTCACCCGATTACTCGGGCGGCTCTGACGAAGAACGGGCCAATCGCGACATGCTTCGCCGGCTGATGGAGGCCGAAGGCTTCATTGTTAACCCCAACGAATGGTGGCACTTCGATTATAAGGATTGGGAGCAGTATGCCATTTACGACATCTCTTTCGCTGAAGCCTCAGAACAAATGTAATCCTCACGATCCGGAAAATTCTATTCCGGCACACCCTCAAGGACCCCACGTATCTCGCCGGGCACAGGAATCTGGTTTCTGACGTAATAGGACTTTATTGCACTCAGCGATGCGGCCCCAAGATCCGAAGACTTCATCTTCGGATCGTCGTGTATGGTTTGCACATATTCGGGTAGCCGGGCCTCGATGCGACTTAAAAGGTCTTCCTGCCTGCCAGATCTGATCTCCGATGCCAGCGAAACCTGCTCAGCAACCCTTAATGTATATTGAGCCGAATGTTGTGCCCACGTCTGAGGTATTGGTAGAAAACCGGGCGATATTAAACCGACCGCAAATCCAGCCAATAGCGTTGTAAGAACAATTAATGTCAGTCTCATTTTTACTACTCCGCCGGCGTTGCAGCCGGAGTCGAACGCGCTTTTCCGGCTTCGATCTGAAGCACGATCCTAACGTTGTCAGAAAGTGCTGCAACACCGCTCGGCAGAGTGTTCCCGTAGTTGACCCCGTAATCTCGGCGGTTGATCGATGTTTCGGCTGTAATGCCCATTTTGCCTCCGCTTCTCTGATCCGCCGGCAGCCAACCCGAGATCTGGAAGGGGAACGTGATCGATTTGGTGACGCCCTTTAGGGTGAAATCGCCGGTCAGCATCCAGCTATCGCCCTTCTTCTCAACCTTTGTACTTTTAAACGTTAGCTCCGGATACTTTTCCACCTCGAAGAAATCTGCCGACCGTAGGTGTTTATCGCGGCCTTCGACTCCAGTATCCACACTTGTCGCTTTCGCGGTAAATTCCACGGAAGATCTGGAAATATCCTTCGCATCGAAATTGACCGTGCCGGTGAAATCGCGGAAATACCCAGGCACCTCGATAAGGCCCATATGCTTGACCTTGAATCCGATAAAGCTATGTGCCTTATCAAAGGCGTATGCACCACTGTCACCGACCTTGGCATCCTGGGCGAAACGGTCGGCGAATTGCGGTGTTACCGCCTCGGTACCTTTCTGCGAAATGATCAGCAATGCAAATGCTGCAATAGTGGTTAAAAATAAGAATCGTTTCATGTTCCTTCTCTCCTGTTAATGATCACCTTGTCGGTATTATTGAGCGAAATTGCTTTGATGCAGTGCGTGCCGCTATCAGGTTGTTTACCTGATCGTCAGCGCGAGAAAAAATTTAGCTTTTGTTGCGGTTTTTGTCGGCCGCTTCAGTACAGATATCAGATAATCGCCCGTTTCAGGTGCAATAAAGCTATATTCAGTGTACGAATCATGATCTGTTTCGATAACAAAACCGTCGCCTCTAAGACTGAAATTGAAAAGATCACCCTTTGGTTTCGATGTAACCTTTAATGCAACTGTTTGCCCGGATCTGGCCCCAAAGATGTGATCCATTTCCTGTCCATTCGACAGGGTTCCGCTGACCGTGATGCTCGATCGGCCCTTAGCTAACTCGATCCGCTTAGGTTCCGCTTTGCCTCCCTGCGAAAAAACCGCCGACGGACCGATCGCCAAAACCAACGCAAGTAACATACATAAAGATCGCATATACTACGGTCCGCCAGGAAGATTTTAGTTGACTTTGATACTATACCGCATTATGAACCGACCGGAAATTAACGAATTCGATCCGTATTACAACACTTATGTTTCGCGTATTGAGGGCAACAATGTGCTGGAGCAGCTCGATGCGCAACCGACCGAGCTTCGAAATATGTTTGATAATGTGCCCGATGGCCGCGGCAATTATTCTTACGCAGAAGGTAAATGGACGATAAAGGAGCTTTTGAGCCATTTGATCGATGGCGAACGTATATTTGCTTATAGAATATTGCGCATTTCGCGCGGTGACGAAACGCCGATCGAAGGATTCGAGCAGGATGGATATATTGAGAATTCAAATGCGAACAACCGTTCATTCTCGGACCTGCTCGACGAATTCGATCTCCAGCGGCGTGCCAACATGAAGATGCTCCGCAACCTGTCTGACGACGCAGCTTGTCGGATCGGAACGGCCAGCGAGAAAACCGTTTCTGTTCGGGCCCTGGTATATATCATGGCGGGCCACGTCCGGCATCATATCAATATCCTTCACGAGCGGTATCTCCCGTAGATGAAATATGACGTAATCATCATAGGAGGCGGTGCCGCCGGGCTGTTTTGTGCGCTCCAAGCCGGACGTCGCGGAAAGCGAGCACTTATTGTCGAACATAATTCCGAGGTCGGCCGAAAGATCGTCATCTCGGGCGGCGGCCGCTGCAATTTTACTAATATCCACACGACGCCCGAGAATTTCATATCCAGGAATCCGCATTTTTGTAAATCCGCCCTTTCGCAATATACACCGGGTGATTTTGTCGAGATGGTACGAAGGCACAAGATATCCTACTACGAGAAAAAACTCGGTCAGCTTTTTTGCCGTGAAAACTCAAGGCAGATCGTTGAGATGCTTTTGCAAGAATGCCGCGAAGCGCGGGTTGAGGTGAGGACCGGCTGCTCCGTAACGGACATCACCAAGGATGTGACGTTTATGGTTGAAACCAGTCAGGGGCGATTCGAGACGGGAAAGCTTGTGGTAGCTTGCGGAGGATTGTCATTCGCCAAGATCGGAGCTTCAGATCTCGGTTATCGGATCGCACGCCAGTTTGGATTGAAAATTGTCGAAACACGGCCTTCACTCGTCGCCATGGTTATTGAGGGCAAAGGCTACCCGAAACTGGCAGGCGTTTCAGTCGATGCCGTCGTTTCATGTGAAGAACAAAGCTTTCGTGAAAATATACTTTTCACCCATCGAGGGCTCTCGGGGCCTGCCATTTTGCAGATCTCCAATTACTGGAAAAGGGGAGAGCCCGTAAAGATAGATTTGCTGCCGGATGTCAATGTTGCCGAGTTGTCCAATAAAGTACCCGGCGTCAGCAAGCACCTCAATAACGTCCTGAGCGAGTTCTTACCTCATCGGCTTACAACGCATTTAGAAGCCCTCGATTTACCCGAAAAGCGAATAACGGATATCTCTAAGAGCGAATGGACGAAGATTGGCGAGAAAGTGAATCGGTGGCAAGTGAAATTTCGCGAGACCGAGGGTTACGACCGCGCCGAAGTAACGCTCGGCGGCGTGTCGACTGACGAGCTGTCCTCAAAAACCATGGAATCGAAAAAGGTGCCCGGCCTGTTCTTTATCGGCGAGGTCGTCGATGTGACCGGCTGGCTTGGTGGATACAATTTCCAGTGGGCATGGTCGTCAGCGTTCGCAGCCGGTTCATCGATTTAAAATGAGAGCGGGGGAAACGTCTCCCACACCGTTTCCCCCTATTTTCGCATTGCATGCAGGGCGCATACAAACGCGAAAGCCTTGATCTTCAACACAACCCTTTTAGAGTTTGAGATTTTGAACGTTTTCTGTATACTAAAAACATTGAACGAACGTGTATATTTTACACAATCGTATGATCATGTCAAGTCCAAAACGCAAATGCCTAGAAATAAAGGATACATAGATCGGTTTATTGAAACCTGTGGTTCTTCGAAACCGGCGAATATTCAACGTTTGTTGAATATTTCGAACCAGGCAGCCAGGAACTATTTGTCAGGACGACTGCCGAATGCGAATGTCCTTTTGGCGATCGCCGAGCGCACTCCCTACTCGATCGACTGGCTGTTGACCGGCCGCGGAAAAAAATTTGTAGATCAAGCGATGCCCGCAGGCACACCCCTAGCTACTGGCGAAATGGAAACATTTGTCAGGCGTATCTGTGTGGAAGTAATAAATGAGATGGCCGAAACGTCCGGCATATCTCAAACTACGTCCGTGATTTTACGATCAAGCGATCTGTTGTCCGAAAAAGTTAAGAACGATACTCTCGTCGTTTCCGAAGATCAGACGTGATCGACTGGCACTCTACAGTATCGAGTAGATGAACAGCCAGTACTCTTCGATCAAGACGACGATCGATTCATCACTCGATTCGATCACATCGAAATCATCACTGGCCTGGTATGCAAGGGGATCACAGTCAACTTCGCACGGAGGAGGCTCGCAGCCTTCGCCTGTGCAGCGGCCGCCGTTACCCTGGTTCCCATCGGCGAATGCGACTGAAGCGAAAAGGACAAGTGAAAGTACTATCGACAAAGTGTTTTTCATTTTTTTCTCCAATTGATTTTTATTCTTGATGCAATTACACATCGCGCATATAATACATCGAATCCGTTAAGGACTTTATGTCGTTTCTCCTCGTCCCTTCAGCCAAATCAACCCTGGCCGCTAAGAAGCTTCTAAAGCTTGAGCGATCCGGCCGTTATGAAGATGCACTGGCTTTATTTGGAGAAGATTGGAATGAAGTTGATTTTGTACCTGAACTTTCGAACGCGACAACTGAGCAATATGCCGAGGGCCTGCTGCGGTACGGAAGCTTGGTCGGGTTTTACGGCTACAAGCATTCTATAGCCGGTTCTCAGGAGAGATCCCGAGACCTGCTGACGCAAGCGAGAGAGCATTTTGCCGAACCGGGAAACACCGAAAAGGTCGCGGAGTGTGAGAACTATATCGCTCTTTCGTATTGGCGGAAGGGCGAATTTCGAGAGGCTCTTGTTTGGGTTGAAGAAGCTCTATCCCAGGACCTTCCCGTTTCGAGCGATGCTCGTCTGTATTCCGAGGTCATTAAAAGCCTAATATTTCTCTCAACGGGGCGGAACGCAGAAAACGTCAAAAATTGCCTTGCCATCGAGAGCGTCTTCCGTAAACACGGTGACGCTTTTCTTAACGGAAGTCTTTGTACCAACCTCGGGCTGTCCTTTAATGAGCTTTCGCGGCCAGCCGATGCAATGCGGTATTTGAGCCTTGCACGGTTATTCCATGAAAAATCACGGCACCTGACTTATCTCGGAACGGTGTATAACAACCTTGCCCAGTTATACAAAGCAGAGCGACGTTTCGTTGCGGCGCATGAGTCGGCGGACCAAGCGATCAAACTTTATAAGAAGTTGAAGGACCGGACCCGCGAGGCGTCGACGTGGGATACAAAGGCCCAGATACATTTGGCCGAGGGTAAATTTGATCAAGCTTTGAGTATGGCCGACCGGTCGATAAAGATGCTTTGCAAAAGTGAAATTTCGGCCGATCTGGCTGAAGCCCATTTGACTAGGTCCAGAATCCTGTTGTTCGCCGATAGATTGGCCGATGCCATTTTGAGTTTGGTCGATGCGGTAAACATCACCCGGGTCCAGAACGGCGATTCGGCGGCCAAAGGCGTCGTCGACGTTTTCACTGCTTCTTTAAATGAAAAACACAGGCTCGATAACATTCCACAGGCAGTAGAGCCTGGCGAACTTGAACTGATACTGCCAAAGTCGCTCTCGCAGCTTAATGATTACAAGGGCGTTTGGATCCATACCGAAAAGCTGTCGGCAATTGGCGTTCCTCGTGGTTCACTCGTAATAGTGGTCCCGGCTGACGTCCGACGCGGCGATCTGGTTGCGGTTGCGGAACTCGACAGTAGAGCGGTTTCCTGCGGCTTTTACGATAGTGAATTCGGCATCGTTTGTCTTGAGGCCGGTGACGATGAGCCGGAGCTGTTTGATGAAGACAAGATCGAGGTTCTGGGCAAGATCGTCGGGGTTTGCCGAACAGGCAAGGATGCCGACGGTAGAATGGTCGTCGAAGCTCTCAAATACTGACATTTATCGAAATCCCGAAATATCCATCCCATATTTTTCCTTTACATGCTCCTCGGCCGCCTTGTTGACTGCTCTTAGATTCTCAAGCCGCCGTGCGGATTTTTTGATATGAGCGGAGGTACGTGCAGCCATTTGTTTTAGCACGTCACGGCCCTCGACCGTCTCTAATCTGATCTTCTCCCGCAAAACGTATAACTCCGAAAGTTCAGTCGCTTGTTTTTCGTCGTAAAGCTCAATGAGCCTGGATCTGATCTGCGCGATCTGACGTATTGCTCGTACAAGTTCATCGCCGACAGAATCCCCCTTTACAAGGTCCGGGCTGTTTCGAAAATCCTCGACGAGCTTATTGAGCTTTGTTTGGTCTCCTGTCGAATAGGCATGGTTGAGCTGGGACATCAGGCCATGGCGTTTTTCTTTCTCCGCGGGGTCCAAGGCAAGGTCGGGGTGGATCGTACGCGCCAGATTATGATAGGCCTTTTTGGCTTCAACGGTCGGCTGCCATTTAGTATTTAATTTCGCCTCGGCTCCCTCTGCGCGGGCCGCAGATTCTTCAGCCTTGCGTCGAAGTTCTTCCGCCTTTTTCTTAATTTCCTCATCGTCCGGTACGAGCTTAAACTCTTCTTCGGCGATCAGTGCCTCGATCTCATCGAGATCGGCGTATAAGCGACCGACCTCCATAGTGTATCGAGCCTCAAACTGTTCCAACTCCGCCCTGAGATCGGTCATTTCCTCCTCGCGATCCGCGAGGCGGTCTTTTAGCCGTTCGAGCACTGCCCTCTTCTTGTTTAGCTCGATCTCTTCAGGTGCCAGGGGCTGCATAGTCACGAATAAAGATTCATCGGGCGTGTCAGCAGCTCGATCGGGTCCGCGATGTTCAGAGCTTCACGGACGTAAAATGGCTCCCCGGCGGCAACGCCGATCAGTGAGCCGAAATATCTCGAACGATTCTCCAACTCCTCCAGAAAAGTCTTTGACGTAAGCCGCGTTTCGGGTTCGTTCGAATCGGGATCGAAGAATTGCGAGCGATACGCCCTGATCGCGGCCATCTTTTCCTCCAGAAAATCCGAGACATCGACGATGAATGACGGCGGAACGCGGCGGGAAAAGACATTGTGCGCCACATTCGGCACCGGGATCTTTTCTTCGCCGGTTTCCGGGTCAAACCTAAGCATGCTCGAAAGTCTCGCCGATTCTCTCACAAGTTGAGCGACATGGGCGTGATCCGGATGCGGGTCGTCGTCCTGATGCGTAAGGATCACCTTCGGTTTCAACCGGCGAATGGCTCGAACCATCGAAATGCGCTCCACATCAGTGGCGAAGACATGGCCGTCAGAAAGGCCGAGATTCTCGCGAACATCAAGCTTTAGTATCGCGGCCGCATCCCTCGATTCCAAGGCCCGGCCCTCGACGGTCCCGCGTGTGCCCATTTCTCCGGCAGTCGCATCGAGAACTCCCGTTCTGTATCCCAGATGTTTCATTTTCAGCAAAGTTCCGCCGACCGTGAGTTCGACATCGTCCGGGTGGGCGAAGATCGCCAAAATATCAACGTGATCCATAAACTAAATCTACCATAAATACGCATTTTGCCCGTTCATGTAAGCATTCTGCGTGGCAGCCGCATTGACGCCCTGATATGCTAAAACCTATGAAACTCACGGTCCTCGGTTCCGGATCGACTATTCCGCATCCTACCCGGAGCAGTTCAGCCTACTGGCTGGAAACCGCAGGCGGGACCATCCTGCTGGATTGCTCGGCAACCGCCCCGTTGCGAATGGCTCAGGAGAAATTGCGATGGCCCGAGCTGGATGCTATCTGGATCTCGCACTTTCATATGGATCACTGCGGCGGACTTGGCCCGCTCTTT
>JBGTBC010000104.1:0-2316 GCA_041749555.1 Pyrinomonadaceae bacterium
GCCCAGGATGTCGAAACAGCGATTGAAAACGAAAGCCGCTCTGATGGTGACAGTGACAAGACTCCGGATTCAAGTAGCGTTTGGGAATTCACGGAACGACGATTGATTGATGAGCTACGTTCAAGTGTTTTGCGAGCAATCGAACGGTCGCATGACATAAAGCTGATAAAGAAAAGCAGAGCGCAATATTCCACTAGCGACAGGTCAGTAAGCGTTTCTTGTACTGTCTCCAAGCTCTACCCAGATAGCTCAGTAAAATATTGGTTTGCTCATCATACGCCGTGGCAAGATTTCTTAGATAAGGGCGAAGCAGGTTTTTTGGCACTCGGATGCCTAGATCTTGGATTTGCCTTCGTGATTCCGTCGGAAGTAATGAAAGAAAAACTTCCACAACTCAACACAACGATCAGAAACGGGAAAACATACTGGCATATTCATATTCAGAAGCCAGACGACCACGCCTACCGAATGTTCGCGCCAAATAGTGGCGACCATCTTGATTTAACACCATTTATGATGAAAATCGAGGGGCTATAAAAGGTACGGAGTTATGCTAGGATTCATTTATGGCAACGACGAATCTACAAGAACGGAAACTAGAGCTGATACAGTGGTTATCGGTTATTGATGATGTTTCGTTGATCGAAAAGGTCGCGAAGGTGCGGGACGACAGTGTTAGCGACTGGTGGACCGAAATATCCGAGGCGGAAAAGGAATCGATCGCCAAAGGTATCGAAGATGCAGATTCCGGATCGCTAAAGCCTCATTCAGAAGCGAGGTCCAAATATGAGAAGTGGTTATAGGGTTCTCTGGACCGACCACGCTCTTGAGGAACTCGAAGAGGCAGTCGAATACCTAAAAATGAATTTCTCCGATGCAGAGATCTCCCGCCTTGCAAGATCAATCGAGTCAACTCTTATTCAAATCAACCGACATCCATCAATGTATCCCGAATCTCTTCATGCAAATGGAATTCGGAAAGCGGTCGTTTTGCGATTCAATACTTTGTATTATCGAATTAACGGTGACGAAAGGCAGATCGAGATAGTTTCGTTCTTTTCAAACCGACGGGACCCAGGATCGCGGGAGGTGTAGGAAACGGTTATGTACGGGAAATTCAAACAACATTTAGAAAACAGCCTTGCAGAGATCCGCGAGGCGGGGCTTTTTAAGAATGAGCGTGTGATCGAAGGTCCACAGGACGCGCGGATCGATGTTGGGGGCAATTCAGTCCTGAACATGTGTGCGAATAACTATCTCGGACTCTCGGACCATCCAGATATAGTAGCTGCCGCACACGCGGGTCTGGACAAATGGGGATTTGGGTTATCGTCGGTGCGTTTTATTTGCGGTACGCAAACTATACACAAACAGCTTGAAGCAAAGTTGAGCGAGTTTCTCGGCACGGAAGACACGATCCTCTACACATCGTGCTTTGACGCTAACGGCGGGCTCTTTGAGACGGTTTTGGGCGAGGAAGACGCGGTGATCTCAGACGAACTGAACCACGCGAGCGTCATCGACGGGATTCGATTGAGTAAGGCCCAAAGGTTCCGATATAAGAATGGCGATATGGCCGATCTCGAGGCGAAACTCGAGGAAGCTTCGTCAGCGAGATTCAAGATGATCGCGACCGACGGCATTTTTTCGATGGATGGGTTTATCGCCAAATTGCCTGAGATCTGCGATCTGGCCGACACATACAATGCAATGGTGATGGTCGACGATTCCCATGCGGTTGGGTTCATGGGAAAGAATGGAAAGGGAACTCATGAGCATTGCGGTGTAATGGACCGCGTCGATATTATTACGGGCACGCTCGGCAAGGCCCTCGGCGGTGCGAGCGGTGGCTATACGAGCGGACGGAAAGAGATCATCGATCTGCTGCGACAGCGTTCGCGGCCGTATCTATTTTCGAATTCGGTTGCTCCGCCGATCGTTACGGCAGCGATCGCGGCGATCGACATGCTCACAGGCTCGACCGAGCTTCGCGACAAATTGATGGACAATACGCGGTACTTTCGCGAAAAACTGTCGTCGATCGGTCTCGATATTGTTCCCGGCGAACATCCCATCGTGCCGGTGATGTTTGGCGACGCAGTGCTCGCGACAAAGGTGGCAGAGGCGATGTTAAAACGCGGCGTGTATGTCATCGCATTTTCATTCCCGGTCGTGCCGAAAGGAAAGGCACGTATTCGAACACAGGTTTCCGCGGCACATTCGAGAGACGATCTGGATCTTGCAGTGGAGAAATTTGCTGAAGCAAAATCGGAGCTAGGACTTTGATCTCTGTGTGTGATTAGATTATGACACGGG
>JBGTBC010000105.1:0-7048 GCA_041749555.1 Pyrinomonadaceae bacterium
CAAACCGCCCTTCTTCAATAATCAAAAGCGATCAATAACGGTAACGCCAACGCCGGTGAAATTGTTCGCGCTTATTAGTTCCTGTGGTGAATCGTCGAGAGCGATGGTCTTTCCGATCAGTTTCTGCGGTTGGAGTTTGCCCACTCGAATCATTTCGAGCATTTCCGGGTAACGATGTGCCTGCATTCCGCGGCTGCCGATGATCTCGAGTTCGCGGGCGATGATCTTGTCGATAGGGATCGGGGCTTGGTGCATTCCGGATTCCATGATGCCGACCTGAATGTGTTTTCCGCATTTTCGTAAGGATGAGATGGAATTGGTGAGAATTTCGGGATGGCCAAGGGCGTCGATAGAGATGTGGGCGCCGCCGCCGGTGATGTCAAGGATGGCCTCAACAGGATCTCCGTCTGCGGAATTGATAACAACCTGGGCTCCTATGGAGCGGGCGAAATCCAGTTTTTCATTCGAAATATCGACAGCGATCACGCGTGCGCCAAAGGCAGCGGCGATCATAATCGCGGATAGGCCGACACCGCCGCAGCCATGGACGGCGACCCATTGTTCGGCGGCTACTTTGCCCTGATCAACGACCGCACGATATGAGGTCGCAAAACGGCAGCCGAGCGAAGCCGCAGTTACGAAATCGATCTCGTCTGGAAGGCGGACGAGATTGGTATCGGCATATTCGATCGCTACGTACTCGGCAAAGCCGCCCCATGCAGTAAACCCGGGCTGGAATTGACGATCGCAGACCTGATGGTTTCCGGCCTGGCACTGTATGCACGAGCCGCAGCCGCAGACGAACGGCAGCGTGACCTGCTCGCCGCCTGTCCATAAACGCACCTCTTTTCCGACGGCGATTATCTCACCGCTCAATTCGTGGCCCGGAACGTGCGGCAGCTTTATGTCAGGGTCATTTCCCATCCAGCCGTGCCAGTCACTCCGACAAATGCCGCATGCTTTTACCTCAAGCACAACGCCTGTCGAGGCAGGCAACGGATCGTCCACTGTCCGGACGCAAATCGGCCCCTTAAATTCCTCATAAACGGCAACTTTCATTGGTTTTTCTTCTATTCGATATTCTTCAGGCTCTTCGCCCTTTTTATCGATCAATGCAATTCCTATTCAAACACACGAATAAGCGCTTGACACACGATTTGTAAATAGGATATTACTTTTGACGCTAACTACTAAAAATACGGGTTCGCTTTGGATCGGGCAACAATGCTTTTTCCGAGATGCTCTGTCTTAACGACTCCCAAAATCTACAGGAGAAGAACAATGACAAGAAAGATATTCCTGCTACTTTCACTTTCACTTTTGTTGACGATCACCGGCCTCGGTCAGGGCACATCTACTGGAACATCGACCGCAACGTCGACAACTGCAAAGACAACAAAGAAAGCACCAGTTTTCAGGCCCACAAAAGACCAGATAATTCAGGTCCAGCTGAAGCTAAAAGAAAAGCAGCTCTATTCGGGCGAAGCTAGTGGAAAATACAACGATCCTACCCGGGTGGGGATCAAGAGCTTTCAAAAAGACAATGGGCTAAAGCAGACCGGCACGCTGAACCGGGCAACCCTCGAGAAATTCGAAGTCGAACTAACTGCTTCGCAAAAGCTGATCCCGGTATCGGAGAGTTCGTTCGCTTCGGCAGAAACGACGTCTAAAAAGAACTCCACTAAGGCTGAAACAACTAAGACGAAAACTGTCATATTCCGGGCCACAGTCGACCAGATAAAGGCTGCACAAAAAATGCTCAAAGAAAAAGCGATGTACAGCGGCGACGAGACCGGTAAACTGAATAATGACACCCGTGCCGGGCTAAAGAAGTTTCAAGATGAGAACGGTGTAAAGGTGACCGGCACGCTTAACGCGATAACGCTTGAAAAAATGGGCATTCCGCTGACCGATAAACAAAAAGCTGACGCAGCAGCGACAGCCAAAACCGACAACTAATTGGACTGGCATGTTTCTTTAAGGGGCCGGTGGCAGATTCACCGGCCTTTTGTTTTCATCCGCGTAACTGATAAGTTATCCGAAATGAAACTGATACTGATCTTGATTTTGACCTTTATTGCGGCCTCGGCCGTCTTCGCCCAATCTGACAGCCAAAAGGCTAAGATCTCCGCCGAGATCGAAAAGGTAATGAACGACCAGGCCAAAGCCTGGAACCGCGGTAATATCGAGGAATTTATGGCCGGTTACTGGCGTTCCGACAACCTGGTCTTCATTTCCGGCGACAATATCACCCGCGGCTGGCAACAGACACTGGACCGTTATAGGAAAAGCTACGACACACGGGAAAAGATGGGAACGCTGAAGTTTTCGGGTCTTGAATTTACGGTGCTCTCGAAAGACGCCGCGGTGGTCCTGGGCAGTTGGGAACTTACCCGCGAAAAGGACAATCCCAAAGGCAAATTCACTTTAACCTTTCGCAAACATAAAGAAGGCTGGCGCATTGTGATGGATCATACGTCCTAGTAACGTCAGGGCTGAAAGTTCTGTCTGGATGCACCTATTCCAGTCCGACAAACTCGACGTCAGACAGATCGGCCTCGACCTGTATGTTCCGAGAACTAAAGCGAAAGCGTTTTGACGCGACCGCCACTGTATATGACGCGCCGGTTGGTACCCCTTCGAATGAAAAGAAACCCAGGGAACTGGTTAGAGCGGTCTGACGCCCATTCTCTGCGTCGATCAGTGAAACCGTCGCGTTTCTCAATCCGAGCAGCCCGGAAGTCAATACTCGACCCGAAATGGCTGCAAAGGGTGAAGCGGCCGGAAGCGTATAATCCCACAATCCACGACCATGTGTCGCGATCCGCAGTTTGCGAGGAACAGAATTAGCAATGGCCATATCAAATACTGCCACCCGCGGCAAACCGGTGCCAAGAGGTATCCAGTTAGCACCTCCATCGACCGAGGTGTAAACCCCGATATCTGTCCCGGCGTAAAGAGTATCGGGATCTTGAGGGTCTATCACGAATGCACTTACCGGGACCTGCGGCAATCCGGCGGAAGCTGCTGTCCATGTCACTATCGGGCCGGACAGGTTCTCGGTTTTCCATACTGACGAAACTCCAAATGCTGAGAGCGTGACATACGCCCGTTCCGCGTTTGCGGGATCGATTGCCGCCCTGGCAATGAATGCATTGGCCGGAACCTGCCCCAGCGGGTCGAGGTCGGGCAAGACTGTCGACCCCGTCGTTGTACCAAATAGGCCGCCGTTCCGCATTCCCACGATCCGTACATTGTCGTTCTGCGGGGCGATTCCTATCGCACTTATTGGAATGCCAGTCTGAATCGGTTCCTGGCTGACCTTGATCATTGTGGTCCCGCCGTCTGACGAACGGTAAAGTACGTCCGACCCAAAATAGAGAGAATTCGGATTCCCGGGTCCGCCGACCAACGGTGCGTAGAAGAGTGTGGCCGTTGACGGGCAGGTAATGCCGTTGGGCGTGGCTCCCGAAAATCCACAGCCGAGCAGCATCCAATTAGCGCCCGAGTTTATGCTCCGCGCGAAACCCATCGTCGTCGTCCGGTTAAAATAGGTATGATACGCCCGAACATTGGTTGTATCTACGGCATTCTGATCGATCACGGCATAACCGCCATCGCCGCCATCGACCCGAAGCCATGTGGCATCCGAACGAAACAGATTCGTGCCGTTGTCCTGTGTGCCGCCGATGCTGAAATTCGGGTCCGTTGGATGAACCGCAATGCTCATAAACTGAGTCGCACTGAATGTCGAGGTGTTCAAAGCCGTCCATACTATAGGGGTCGCCTGGACATTATTCGTACGGTAAATGCCGCCGTCTGTTCCTACATATACGATCGAAGGATTCGACGGAGCGACCGCGATCGCATGGGTGTCGACATGGAGACCAGATGTGAAATTCGAGCCGTTTGCCGTAAACGTCGTGCCTCCGTTGGCCGACCGTCCAAAAACGAGATTTGGCGAGCCGCCCAGATAGACCCTCTCGGCATTGGTCGGGTCGACCGCGACCGCAATGTCGTAAAAACACTGTGGAGTGCAGAAATCATTATCTATCCTCTGTGTCCAAGTTGCACCGCCGTCGTTAGATCTATGAAGCGTACCGCCGTCCCGGGCCGATGCGGCGTAAACTGTGACCGTGCCGTTATCGCCGCGATGAAGTGCCAGTTCGGTTCTCGAGTTATTCGAACCTGTTCCCGGAACGGGCAGAGTGCGGACAAAGGTCGGATTTAGCGACGATACGGCGTCGATAGATCTGTAGACGCCGCCTTCGCCGAGGTTGAACGTGTCAACCTCAGTTGCCAGCACAAGATCCGGATTGACGGGGTCGATCACCAGGTCGACGAAAGGCCGATCCTGACCAGCGAGTCCGGATACGAACAATTTCGTAAACGTCGGAACCGGACTGAGAGCGTTTGTGGATCTGAAAATGCCACGTGCCGCCAGGACATTCGAGAGAGCACCGCCGATACCGGCCTGTCCCGATGCAGAGGCAACAAACATAATATTCGGATCGGTCGGATGAATTGCGATCTTGCTTACAGACCGTCCCGCGAACTGCGGAGTGGCAAAGGGCCCGCTCAGGTCGGCCGTCGTACTTGCATTATCGATCCGGTAAATTCCGACGCCAAAAAAGCAATCGGCGCAAAACCCCGCTTCACCCGTTCCGACGAAGATAGTTTCAGGCTGTCCGGGAACAAATTCGATCGCATTGACCGCCAGACTGAGGGCGTCGTCCAGCAATGGGACCCAATTCGCACCGCCATCAGTGGTGCGGTAGAGTCCACCCTGAGCGGTGCCGACATAGGCGATATCCGGATCTGAGGGATGGACCGCGATCGAGACCACTCGACCGCTTGCCGGCGTCGATGGACCGACGTTCACCTGTCCGTTAGGGATCGGCGCCGGGCCGATCGGCGTCCAATCCGAAAGTAGAGCGTTTTTCAGATTAGAGGACGGCAGTTTAAGACGCGAACGTTCCTGAAGTTGAAGCTCTTTGATCCCTTCAACCCGCTGTGCCGGGTCGAACGGCTGGCCTTCCTTGATGCCGCGTTTCAATGCGATCCCATCTGACCGGCTGAGCATAAATTCCTCTTTGCTGACCGAGGATTGCAGCCATCTCGGATAATCGGGATTATCGTGGATCAGGTCGAATATGCCTGCACCCACGCGGCCGAGGGTGTCCCAGCCGAAAAACAAGGTGAGCGATAATATTAATATCGACCCGATCAAGACGAGTTTTTTCATAGAGATCTTATTGTATTGAAACGCTTCTCGATTAAAGCCTGACTGTTCTCTCCGACGCATCGGATTCTCGCGCTGCATCCAAGACTCGCTGGACCTTAACCCCATCGGCAAAAGTCGCCGCATGGTTGATCGATGTTTCGCCCGCAGCCAGTGCAGATACGATGATAAGCGCAAACTCCATAAATCCGCGGGCGAATCCGGTGTCGGCAACCCCGGGGACCGGTCTGCCGAGACTTGAATCGAGCCGCTTCCAATCATCGTCGCCCGCGGAGGCGAGATCGACCATGCCGCTGTGATCGATCTTTAAAGCGCCCTTTGTGCCATAGAATTCGAGCGAATTCTGATAGCGCGGATATTCGCACATCGAAACCGATATTAGCCCTGTCGCATCTACCGTCTGGTCACTGTCACGGAATCTCAGGAGCATATTGGATTCGTCGTCACTGGTCACCGGTTTCAATTCTCCATCCGCATCCCGCCGTTCCTTGATATGCGTCTGAAGCTGGCACGACACTGACGAGATATCGGCACCCAGGAACCAATTCAACGAATCGATGATATGCGATGCGATCGCTCCCAGAGCACCGCCTCCTTCATCAGCGTCTGACCACCAATTCCAGGGTATTTCGGGATCGCCCCGATGCGGTGCCCCGAAAATCGCTTTTGCGTGACGCACTTTTCCTATCGCGCCCTCGCGGAGCAGATCAAATGCCATTTGGCGGCCGGGTTGGAAACGCAATTCATGGTCGATCAATGCAAGCCGCGGGGAACCTTCGGCGGCCCGAGCCATTTCCTCAGCCTCAGCAAGGTCCATTGCCATCGGTTTTTCGCAAAGGATATGCTTTCCCTGGTCAATAGAGAAAAGCGTCATTTCCCGATGAAGTTTTGGCGGCGTGGTGATGCAAACGAGATCGACGTCAGGGTGGGCAACTGTTTCGCGCCAGTCACTTGTAAAGTGACCGATCCCAAATGCCTCGGCCGTTGTGCGAGCATTCTCGACACTGCCGCTTGAAACAGAGATGATGCGGGCATCCTGACACACGCGAAAGGCAGGTATCTGCACTCGCCGCGCAAACCCTGTCCCGATAATTCCGATTCCGACACTGGCCATAATGACGACTATTCTACAGGCGGATACAAAAAAAGCGTAGAGGCCGTGACCCCCACGCAGCTTAAATTATTCACGATCAGTGCAGCTAGTCTATTCCGAGCTCGAAGCTACGGGCCGTTCCTTTGGCTCCACTGGGGCCGTTTCGCAGAAAGGTCTCGTAATTTTCCCGATCCGTTCCAGATAAGCTGGCGATGGTAGCTCCGACTAAGAACCTCTCGGTCGAGATGTGAAGCCCTACCTTCTTATATCGCTTGCCCAGAACCCTCATATATACCTTGCCGGTTGGGAGATCCATTTCGACGTTTATATTGCGTTCCTGCCCGACCAGGTACTTCTCTTTTGTTCTGATCGACGGCACGAGAAAGCTGATCCCAGTATTGCTTATATCAATGGTTTGGCCAATAATGCAGGCCGCTCTCGCAGCTTCCTGAGCTCGTTCGTTCGGTAGGTCGGCATCGAACCAGAGTTTGATCGGCGCCGAGTGCTGCCTCCGCGGTGCGATCATTCGATCGGATATCGCGCGGTTTATCTTAGATATTAGCTCTCGTAACATTTGCTTATCCTTAAAGAACAGGCCCTCAAAAAATAACCTTATGCAGACAAAAAACTCCAAGCCTGTGGAAAAGTTTCACTCAAACGGCTACATCAAAATCCCAGACTTTCGTTTCCAACTTCCTTGGAGTTTGTTAAAC
>JBGTBC010000106.1:0-19886 GCA_041749555.1 Pyrinomonadaceae bacterium
GCCTGGCGATGTTGACAAATTATACCGCTCTCAGTCGCCGTCAGTTTTCTCGAAATCCGTAGGCGGCGGAAAATAAACGGGGAAATAATAATGAGGGGTTAAACAATGAATTGCGCCCGCTAACGGCAAACAGACGCTGAATGCGGGCGTAAGATTTTGAAAAGAAAAGGAGGCAAAAAATGAACTTCGGAAGAGCTTTTATCGCCGGCGTGATCGGCGGAGCAGTGATGACCGTGCTGATGTTTATGGGGCGGATGATGGGAATGACCGCGATGAATCTGGAAATGGCGATGGGCAGTATGCTGATGCAGAGCGTTTCGACGATTAGTTGGATCATCGGTTTAGTGATGCACCTGATGCTTTCCGGTCTGATCGCGCTGGTTTACGCTTACGGGTTTGAATACGTCGTGCACAAAGCCGGCTGGCTAACGGGAGCGGGTTTCGGCGTCATTCACACGATCATCGCCGGAATATTTATGGGAATGATGGGAATGATGCATCCCTTGATGACCGCTGGACCGCCCGTGCCGGAAGGCAGGCTGCTCGCACCCGGATTTTTTGCGATGAATTTCGGAATGATGACGACGATGGCGATCATCGTTCTGCATTTGATCTACGGCGCGATCGTCGGCGCGATCTATGCTCCTGTCCTTGGCACGCTCGACGAAAGAGTCGGGGAGAGAGCGGGTGCCGTTGCCGGCCGAGCACGGTGAGATGCTTTGCGAGAATGTTTGAGGCTCGGGGCGAGCTAAAGCTTGCCTGCGGAGCCAGCAAGGCCGGAAATGGCTTCGAAAGATAGTCGAAGCCCGCGCCGGATCGGATAGGAGGCAAGAAAGCGTATGCACAGCGAACCTTATAACTACGATACCTTCAGACGGCACATGGTGAAGGACGATATGCACTTTCGCGGAGGCCCGGAATCGGGGCAACTCGCGCCGGATTTCGACCTGCCGACCGTTGATGGCGGACGCTTTCGGCTAAGCGAGCATCGAGCCAAGAGGCCGGTGATCATCCAGTTTGGTTCGATCACCTGACCGATGACCGCCGGAGCCAGGCCTGGCTTCCTTAACCTTTATCGGGATTTCAAGGATCGGATCGAATTCGTCGCGATGTACGTGCGAGAAGCACATCCGGGCGAGATCTATCCGCACCATATGAGTGAAGAGCAAAAAATGAGTCATGCGCGCGACTGGACAGAGCAAGACCAAATCCCCTGGACCATTGCGGTGGATACGCTCGAAGGGGATACGCACCTGGCATACGGGCCACTTCCGAATTCGGCTTACCTTATTGACCGAACCGGACATGTCGCGTTCAGGGGTCTATGGGCCGGACAGGAAGGTCTTTTCAGGGGCAAGATCGAGGAACTACTCGAAGGCGAAAAGAATGGTGAAAGTTCAGTGAATCTGGGAGAGGAAGAAAATTTTGTGATCCCGTTCATCCACGGCGCGGCTGAATTCGATCATGCCATCGAGCGTGGCGGTGAAAAGGCGAAAGAAGATTTTCGCCGCGAGATGGGAAACGTGGTTTATGGAATTGAGAGATTGATGAGTAAGTTGCAGCCGGTCATCAATCCAGGGAATAACCCGATAGAGTGATGGACCTCATTGTGGATTGGCTTGCGAGAGTGATCGAAGCAGTCGGAATTGGGATCATTGTTGTAGGTGCAGTGATTGCCACCATAGCATTTCTCAGAAACCTTGTTCGCAAGGAAGTCTTCGTTGAGACCTATCACGCGTATCGCGTGAGCCTTGGCCGGTCGATCTTACTCGGATTAGAGTTCATGGTCGCGGCCGACATTATCGGGACTGTGGCGGTTGATCAGACGTTCCGCAGTTTGGGTGTTTTAGGATTGCTTGTACTGATCAGAACGTTCTTGAGTTTTTCGCTGGAGGTTGAGATAAGCGGAAGGCTGCCGTGGCAAGGAAGAAGGACTCGGGAGAAAAGGGGCTAAACGGAGAGGAAATAAGACGGCGCGAGGAAATGGGCGGAACGGTGATGACTGTCGGGCGGGCTGTAAAATTGTTTAAGCTCGGCGCGCCGCTGCATCCGATCCTGGTGCATTTTACGATCGCCCTCTTTTCCGCTTCACTTTTTTTCGATGCAGCCGGGTTTTTGCTCGTAATTACTTCTTTGTCCGTGACGGGTTGGTGGACGCTTGCTGCCGCTTGCGTGTTGACGATTTTTACCGTCATCACGGGCGTGATATCGAGAATGAATCTTCCGATCGCGGAGGGCGAAGCGCGTTCATTCTTACGCTCCCATATGGCCCTGGGACTCATCTTCTTTGGAATACTGCTCATTCTGACTATTTGGCGTGCGGCCATATGGCGGGCGGGCGGAGATGTCTCCTGGCCGTATTTGATGGCAGCCATCGGCGTCGCTGTCGTCATGAGCATTCAGGGATATCTGGGAGGCGAACTGGTGTACAGGTACGGTGCGGAGGTCGAAGGTGATTTCACGCGTTTGAATGGAAACAAGTCAATCGAAACCACAGCCCCGGCGCTTTACGGCAAGATGTCGCCGCCTCCAACAGACGAAAGTGGAGGGGTCGGATGAGCGAAAAGCAGTTTCTTGATCTCGAAGCATTTCAGTGGTTGGGGCTCCTGATCATAATTTTGACAGGTATTTTGCTTGCCGATGCTCTGGCCGGACACTACCGTTCCGGGTTTGAAAACAGGTCGCAGTACACGCCCTTTCTCAGCGGGGGATTTTTGGTCATCGCGACCGTCCTCACATTCATTTTACCTTCCGTGGTTTGGACAAGCACGATTCTGGAAGTCGCGGGTTGGACGGCTGTTGTAACAGGGCTGATCGGCTTTGGATTTCACCATTTTTATGGGGTCGCCAAGAAACCGGGTGGGTACAATTGGCTGCTGCATTATTTAATGTATGGAGCGCCGCCGCTGGCCCCGATTGCCCTATCGGTGATCGGCGTCCTCGGGTTGATCACGGCTCGAGGTCTTCAGATGGAGCCGCAGATCTTCGGATTTCAACTAAGAACAAGTTTGCTGGTTTTGACCGCTGTTTCGCTTTTCGGAGCCATTCTTCAAGCGGGAATCCTGCATTACCGGGGCGCGTTCAATAACCCGCTTATGTATCTGCCGTTGACCGTTCCGCTTGCTGCAGTATTAGCGGCGACCTTGGTAGTAATGGTCCCGGGCCCGATACCATTGGTCGTACCCGCCGTGCTGCTCTGGCTAACGATGCTGATCGGCTTTGTTGGCTGGGGAATGCATCTGCGCGGCTTTGACAGGCAGATGGGCGGTTTATATATCGCGGTCTTTAACTGGCTTGAGGGACCGCCCGCGTTCGCTCCACTGAATTTTTCGGGATATGCGGCGGTCGGGCTAGTGGTGGTTTATTTGCTTTAGAACAAGGAGGACAAACGTAATGAACAGAACAGAGATTTCGAACGGGAAAGACCAGAACATCTTAAAAGGACTCGTTGCAGGGGCGGCGGGCGGTCTGGTCGCGTCGTATGTGATGGATCAATTCCAATACGCATGGTTTGCGATTGCTAAAAGCATGAAGAATCAGGAAGGGCAAAAGGAGGAGGAAAAGAAAGAGGAGAGCAATGAGGATCCGGCCACCGTGAAGGCGGCTGAAGCGGTTTCGGAAAAGGTTTTTGGTCATCATCTGACGGACGGAGAAAAGGAGTATGGGGGGCAGGCCGTCCATTATGCGACGGGCGGAGGAACGGCGGCGATCTACGGTGCGGCCGCCGAGCTCTATCCGGAGGTAACGGCCGGGGCCGGGCTCCCTTTCGGGACGGCTGTATGGCTTGTGGTTGATGAGGGGGCCGTGCCCGCGCTTGGCCTGTCTAAGTCGCCACTCGAATACCCGGCTTCCAACCACATCTATGCGTTTGTGTCGCATCTGGTCTTTGGCTTGACGACCGAGGTCGTGCGCCGTTCGGTTCGCAGGGCGTTGTGAATTACCGCCTGCCGCCGTTGCAGAATTCCATGGAGGGAGTAGATGGTAACTGAAATGACTAAAATCTTAACTGGCGGCAAAGGCCCGCAGAAACTGCGAAAGGAACTTCAGCAGGGTCAGACGAAAGCATTGCAAAAAAGACGGGCGATAATTGCGTTATCGCTTCTCGGCATGGGTGCCATGACGGCGGTTTCGCTGTTTCAGACCGGAGTCATCGGGCATCTGCCCGACCCGCCGATTGACAGCTTTGATTCGGATAAGGTGAATTCCTCGGATACGGCTTACGCTTTGGGCGTGCCGGACGGAACGCTTTCCCTGGCGAGTCTCGCCACGAACATTCCGCTAGCGGCATTCGGCGGGGCAGACCGCTCGACGGAACGGCCGATCGTGCCGATCTTCGCCGCAGGCAAATCGATCGTCGAAGCGATAGTGGCCGGGTGGTATTTCTATCAAATGCCCGCAAAAGAGCACGCGTGGTGCGGATACTGCATAACGGGGGCGATCTGTAACATCGGAATCGCAGCACTTTCGGTACCCGAGGCGCTCCAGGCGTACGAATCTTTGGCGGCAAATGGCAGATCGCGGGATGAGTAAGGGGGGGGGGAAATGACAGCGACGATTACAAGAGACGAGCTGAAAAAGAAGATCGACCGGGGAGATGAGTTTCACCTGGTCGAGACTTTGCAGCCCGCAAACTACCGACACACGCATCTGCCGAAGGCGATCAATATCCCGCCCGACCGAGTGGCGGAACTCGCTCCGAAACTGCTGCCTGACAAGTCAGCGGAGATCGTCGTCTATTGCGCGAACCCGACCTGACACGCTTCGGAAAGCGCCGCCCGTGAATTGGCGGCAATGGGCTACGAAAATGTGAGGGACTACGAAGGCGGTAAGCAGGATTGGCTGGATGCGGATTTGCCCGTCGAATCAGACGGGCTTAAGCGGAGCGATTAACGAGAGACTTTTTTATACGAGCAGGGGAGGCAGAAATGGAAGGTACCGAGAGAGTCAAATTGAATGGCGATGAATCTTTGATCGAAGTCAAGCGAACCGGTCCGCCAAATGGCGTGCCGGAGATCGTGGTTATCACGGGGGCATCCGCCGGGGTCGGCCGAGCGGTAGCGCGCCGCTTCGCACAAGAAGGCGCGCACATCGGGTTGATCGCCCGCGGGATCGAAGGACTTGAAGGCGCGAAAGAAGATGTTGAACGGCTTGGTGGAAAAGCGATTATTATTCAGGGCGATGTCGCCGACCCGGAAACAACCGAACGCGCTGCGCGAATTGTCGAAGACGAATTCGGCGCGATCGACGTTTGGGTAAATAACGCGACAACGAGCGTTTTCTCTCCGATTAAAGATATGGAAGCTGAAGAATACAAGCGCGTCACGGAAGTTACATATCTCGGCGTGGTTTACGGAACGCTGGCGGCACTCAAAAGAATGCTGCCGCGCGATAAAGGCTCGATTGTTCTTGTCGGAAGTGCGCTCGCCTATCGCGGCATTCCTTTGCAATCGGCTTACTGCGCTTCAAAACACGCGATTCAGGGTTTCTTTGACAGCCTTCGCACCGAATTGATGCACGACAATTCTCAGGTTAAGGTTTCAACGGTTAATCTTCCTGCGGTCAACACGCCTCAGTTTAGCTGGAATAAAACAAAACTGCCGAAACAGCCTCAGCCCGTTCCGCCGATCTATCAGCCGGAGATTATAGCTGACGCGATTCACTACGCCGCGCACGCCGACCGGCGCGAGGTAACGGTCGGTTATCCGGCGGTTAAGGCGATCTATGGCAACAAGATCGCGCCGGGCTACGCCGATCGGGTACTCGCCAGAAGCGGCTATGAAATGCAGATGACGGATGAACTTGTGGATCCTGATCGACCTAACAATCTGTGGGAGCCGGTCGAAGGCGATCGGGGCGCGCACGGCATTTTCGACGACCGCGCTTATTCCTACAGTCCGCAAGCGTGGGCGAACACTCATCCGGGTATGGCCGCGCTCGCAGGCGTTGGGATTCTTGCGGGCGTTGCCGGCGTTGCGGCATTAATGCGAAGGAACTCAAAGGAGCAAAATGGAAACGGATAGAGAATCAGTTAAAAGGATCATGCTGGCAACCGGGATCGAATGCAGCTATCCCAAGGGGAACCTCAACCAAAACGGCCTCTATGATCTGGATCGCAAGCCGCACCCGGCAGCTAAGGCCTTAGGCGAATTGTGCGGCCGCTATGGCAAGCAGCCGCTCGTGGAAAATTTTCAGTCGACCGCATTGGTTGGGGCGTCGGTTCTCGATGAGCAATTTTCAAATGGTAAAGAAGAACACACAGCGAGTACAGCAGGTTAAACGTGGTCTAAGAGATCACGAGTTTGACGCGGTTTAATGCCATGACTGAAACCGGTTACGATCTCTTTACTCCGTTTCAGACGCAAATAACGGAGCTGATTCTTTAGAGGTGTTCGGATGACAAAGAAGGAAACTTTTCGATCGCGATATCCGGGTTTCAACGTTCTGGACAAATGGTCCTCCACCGACTGGGACGACCAGACGCGCGAGGCGATTCGGAAACGTCTCGAAGAAGTCCCGCCGATTCGGTTTTTTACTCCTGACGAAGAGGAAACGCTGGAGGCGATCGTCGAATGCATCGTGCCGCAGCCCGACAAAATCGAAACGCGGAAAATCCCTGTCGTGCCGTGGATTGACGAAAAACTTTACAAGGACGAACGCGACGGCTACCGCTACGAAGATTTGCCAGAACAGCGCGAGGCGTGGCGGCTCGGTCTGAAGGGAATTAATCAAACGGCGCGAAATTTACACGACGCGGAATCGTTTGCGGAACTTGACCACGATTCGCAAAATCAGATTTTAAGGCTGATCGCCGACGGTAAAGTTTCCGGCGGAGCTTGGGAAGAAATGTCCGCGATTAGATTTTTCAAAAGCGTTTTGTGCGGCACGGTTATTAAAATTTACTATTCGCACCCGCTCGCCTGGAATGAAATCGGCTACAACGGTCCATCTTCGCCGCGCGGTCATGTTCGTAAATGGGAAGGCGGCGTTGACCCGTGGGAGGCACACGAAAAATGAATGATAACGGACAAAAATCGCTCTTAGATCGCATTCGCCGGACTCGGAGCGGCGACTGGTTCGGCATCGTTTTGGAAACGCACACGGGATTAAAAATAACCGAAACAAGCATTAAATTATAACAGCAATAGAAATAGGAAAATAAAATGAGTATAGAATTTACCTGCGATTTAAAGGAAGCGACAACGCCATTGCCGCACTTTTGGGAACACACCATCGGCAGCGGACACGCACCGCTCGCACTTCGATCCGATTGGCAAACACAGCTTAAAAAAGCTCACAACGAATTGGGGTTTCGGCACGTCCGGTTTCACGGTTTGCTGTCATCTCCGATGGATACTTTGATTATTCATCAAGACGAATTTCTATACTCGTTTTTTAACGCCGATTCGATTTTCGATTTTCTTCTTTCAATCGGGATGAAACCGTTTGTCGAACTGAGTTTTATGCCGGTTGCACTTGCCTCCGGCAACAAGACCGTTTTTCATTACGCGAGCAATATAACACCGCCGAAAGATTATAAGGATTGGGCGGCATTGATCAAAAAGCTCGTGTCTCACTTGGTCGAGCGTTACGGCATCGAAGAAGTCGGCGAGTGGTTTTTCGAGGTTTGGAACGAGCCTAATTTGAAGGATTTCTGGGCTGGCTCGCAGACAGATTATTTCAAACTTTATAAATATACGGTTAAAGCGATCAAAGAAATTGACGAAAGCCTGCGAGTCGGCGGTCCGGCGACGGCTAAAAATGAATGGATTGCCGATTTTCTCGAATTTTGCAGAAAAAATGATTTGCCCGCCGATTTTGTTTCGACGCATCATTATCCGACCGATGCTTTCGGTGAGGAAGGCGATAACACCCGCGAGCAGCTTGCCGCGAGCCGCCGCAGTATTATGCGGGAGGAAACGCAGGACGTTTTCCGGCAGGCTAAAGGTAAACCAGTCTATTATACCGAATGGAACGCTTCGTCAAATCCGCGCGACGAACTGCACGACGAATCTTACGCCGCCGCTTTTATTACCAAAACGATCATGGAAGCGAACGGCTTGGTCGAAGGTTACAGTTTTTGGACTTTCACCGATATTTTCGAGGAAAATTATTTCCCGTCAATCCCGTTTCACGGCGGTTTCGGTTTGCAGAATATTCACGGCATTCCAAAGCCGACTTATCGTGCTTACGAGCTGCTGCACCATCTCGGCGAAGAACTTGTAATCGTTGACGGTCAGCACCCGACGGTTGATGTCTGGGCAGTCAAAAAAGATAAAAAATCAATGACCGTGCTGTTGACCAATCACGCTTTGCCGGATCATCCGATAGAAAAGGAAAACGTTAAGCTGACTTTAACGGACGCACCCGGAAAATGCACAGCATCGGTGAAACGAATTGATGACGAACACGTTAATCCGAAAAAAATATGGCAGGAAATGGGCAAGCCCGAATATCTGAGTGCGTCGCAGGTCGAGCATTTGAAAGCCGCTTCAGAGCTGACCGAAGAACCTATTAAATGTCAATCCGATGATTCGGCGGTTAGCTTCGAGATAGATTTGCCGCCGCATTCGGTCGCCGCCATTACCCTAAAGTTTCAGGCGGATTGAAAACTAACAACCAGCGAACGAATGTATAGATAAAAACTTGAGGACAGCTAAAAAATGAGCAAAACGATTTTAAGCGATAAAACATTGGTAAAGCTTCAAAAAGATACGTTCGGATATTTCCTAAAAGAAACTAATCTCGAAAACGGTCTTGTGCCGGATAATACACGCCCTGATTCTCATTGTTCGATTGCCGCCGTCGGACTGGCACTCTCCTGCTATGCAGTTGCGGTCAAACGTGGTTTTATGACGCGAGCCGATGCAGTTAAGAGAACGCTTACAACGCTTCGTTTTTTTTGGGAAAGTCCGCAAGGCAAGGGGAAAGACGACATCGGCTATAAAGGATTTTTCTATCATTTTCTCGATATGAAAACGGGGAAACGGGCGTGGAAATCGGAACTTTCAACCATTGACACGACATTGTTTCTCGCCGGCGCGTTGACCGCCGCCGAATATTTTACTGAAGATAATAAAGAAGAAAAGGAGATCCGCACCCTAGCCGACGCGCTTTACCGCCGCGCCGATTGGAGCTGGGCGTTAAACGGCGGCGATCTTGTTTCGATGGGTTGGAAACCGGAAGACGGGTTTTTAAAATATCGCTGGGAAGGCTACAGCGAAGCCTTATTACTTTACGCCCTCGGCTTGGGTTCGCCAACTTTTCCGCTGCACGCGAAGAGTTATCAGGCATGGCTGAAAAGCTATAAATGGAAAAAACTCTATGGCATCGAATTTCTTTATGCCGGACCGCTCTTTATTCATCAGCTTTCGCACGTCTGGATCGATTTTCGCGGTATCAGTGATAAATATATGCGGGCGAAAGGAATTGATTATTTTGAAAACAGCCGCCGTGCGACTTACGTTCAGCAGCAGTATGCGATTCGCAATCCAAGAAATTTTGTGGGTTACGGAGAACACAGTTGGGGAATTACCGCCAGCGACGGTCCCGGTCCGGCAAGGCAGAAAGTGAACGGAAGAGAAGTAAAGTTTTATGATTATGTCGCCCGAAAAATTCCGAACGGACCCGACGACGGCACAATCGCCCCGTGGGCGGCGATTGCGTCCTTACCTTTCGCGCCGGAAATCGTTTTGCCCACTATCAAAAATTTCAACGACAATTATCCCGATATGACCAGCAAATACGGGCTCAAATGCAGTTTTAACCCGACATTTGAGAGCGGCAATCAAAGCGCACGAGGCTGGGTTTCTAAAGGTTATTACGGACTGGATCAGGGACCGATCGTGTTGATGATCGAAAATTACCGGACGGGATTTTTCTGGCACCTGATGCGTGGCTGCTCCTATATCGGGGCTGGTTTGCGGCGGGCGGGATTTAGTGGCGGTTGGCTGCAATAATCTGGGATTTTTGGAATTGTTGATTTGCTGCTTAAACAACTCCGCAACAGCGAATCGGGCGAGGGGATCAAGGTGAAAAAGTTATCGGATTAAAATTTAATAAATCTCACAACGCATTTACCGATACCGGAAATGAAGAGCCGATTCGAGCGGAACTTTTCAGCGTCGAGCGGCTTGAACAGTTTGCCGCCGTGCTTGCCTCCGAACAGAAGGAAACCGCACAGCCGAAAAACTTTCGCAAACTCCTGCCTCGTCTCAGAGAAAACGGGCGGGTTTTGCTCGAATCCTACCGCAATTTGTCTGATGCGATTCTTCACGGGCGTGTAATTTCACCGGCGGCGGAATGGTTTGTTGATAATTTTCACATCGTTGAAGATCAAGTGCGGGAAATTCGTGAAGATCTGCCGCATAGTTTTTACGGCGAATTGCCAAAATTGACAACGGGAGATTTCAAGGGTTATCCGCGTATTTACTCGATTGCTCATACAATTATCGCTCATACCGACAGCCGTCTCGATGCCGAAACTCTTCGTCGGTTTCTCGTCGCTTACCAGCAGGTCACTCCGCTGAACATCGGCGAATTATGGGCGTTGGCGATCAATCTGAGAATTATGCTGGTCGAAAATTTACGCCGTCTGGCTTCGCGTATTGTTATTTCACGGCAAGAACGCGAAGATGCCGATGCCTTTGCTGAAGAGCTGATCGAACTGGCTGGAGAAAATCCTGGTAAGCTGCCTGCATTTATAAAGAAACGCCTCACAAAACACAAAGAATCGGGACATGCTTTTATTGTTCAATTATCTCGCCAGCTTCGGGAACAAGACCCGATGATTGCCAGGGCGTGTGAAATAATCGAAAAACAATTATTTGAAAGCGGTAAAAGCACGGCTCAGATAGTTCAGCTTGAACATGGACGACAAGCGGCGACGCAGGTTACGGTCGGCAACATTATCACGAGTATGCGTCTGCTCTCGACGCTCGATTGGCGGGAATTTTTTGAAAGCGTCAGCCTGATTGAACCTATTTTGGAAAAAGATCCGGCGGACGTTTATTCGAAAATGGATTTTGCGACGCGAAACCGTTACCGCAATACAATCGAGCGGATCGGCAAGAGGGCAAACGCCGGTGAATTAATGATCGCCGAACGACTGGTCGAATTTGCCGAAAAAGCAAAAACTTCAGGTTCTGCCGACGAAAGAGAATCTCATATCGGATTTTATCTGATTGACGACGGACTTGACCTAATCGAACGGGAATTTAATTATCGTCCAGAATTTGCCGATCGTTTCAAATGTTTTATTTTGCGTCATCCGTCTGCCTTCTATCTCGGTTCATTTTCGGTTTTGACGATTTTGGTTGTCGGATTTCTGCTCGCCGCGGCGCTGCATTTCGGGGCAGGCGTGCCTTTGATTATCGGGTTTGCAATTATCTCGCTGATTCCCGCCAGCGATCTGGCACTGAATATTATAAATTGGGGTTTTACGCTTTTGCTTCCGCCCCGCATTCTGCCTCGAATGGATTCGGCTTCGGGCATTTTAGACGATGCCCAAACGATGGTCGTCATTCCGACGCTTTTCACGAGTGAGCAATTTGTTAATGAATTGCTTGAAAAACTCGAAGTTTATTATCTCGCCAATGAGGACAAAAATATTTATTTTGCTCTGCTCGGCGATTTTGCCGATGCCTCTACGGAAGAAACGAAGCACGATGCCGTTTTGCTTGAAACGGCGTTGTACGGAATTGAACAATTAAATAAGCGTTATTCAGCCGCCGAAGCTAAACTGCGTTTTCACCTTTTTCATCGCCGCCGTTTGTTTAATGAACGCGAAGGGATATGGATGGGATGGGAACGCAAACGCGGAAAACTTCACGAATTTAACCGCCTTTTGCGTGGTGCGTCGGATACGAGTTTTATCATTGCGACGGCGGAAAATGAATTTCTTAAAAAAATCCGCTACGTCTTGACGCTCGATTCCGACACGCAATTGCCGCGTGATGCGGCACGAAAACTCGTCGGCGTGGCGACGCATCCGCTTAATCATCCGGTTTTTGATACGGAATTGCAGCGTATAACTAAGGGTTACGGTGTCTTTCAGCCGCGTGTCAGTATTTCATTAACCAGTGCAAATCGTTCGCCGTTTTCACGAATGTTTTCCGCCAACGCGGGAATTGACCCATACTCGACCGCTTCTTCAGATATTTATCAAGACCTTTTCGGTGAAGGCATTTTTACGGGAAAAGGGCTTTATGACATTGACGCTTTCGAGTCGGCGTTAGCCGGACGAGTGCCGGAAAATTCCATTTTGAGCCACGACCTTTTTGAAGGACTTTACGCCCGCTGTGCTTTGGTTACAAATATCGAACTTATTGACGACTTCCCAACTTTCTACGACAGTTTCGCCAATCGCTCACATCGCTGGACTCGCGGTGATTGGCAGATCGCACGGTGGATCTTTCCCTGGATTCCTGATGAAAACAGACACACGATGCGAAATCGTCTGCCGCTGATCGGGCGTTGGAAGATTCTCGATAATCTGCGGCGCAGTCTGGTTGCACCGACTATTTTAATTTGGCTTCTTGCAGTCTGGACGATAATTCCCGGTTCGCCGTTTTGGTGGACGATTTTTACGTTGGGATTACTGGCTTTTCCGATATATTCGCATCTCCATGCGAGCCTTTTGATTCATTCGTTTCCAAATGAAATAACCGTAAAAAGTTATCTGGAAAGCATTTTGAAAGAATTTAAGGTTAATACTCAACGAGTCGCATTTGGCATTGTTTCCATCGCTCATCAGACTCATTTGAAAACCGACGCGATTTTGCGGACCCTCTACCGCAAAATTATCTCGCGGCGTAATTTGCTCGAATGGACGACCGCCGCACAAACCGAAAAGGAGAATAAACACGATATAGGTTCTTTTCTGCGGTTTATGTGGACTCCGCCATTGACCTCATTTTTTTGCTTTTTACTGATTTCAGCAGTGCGTCCCTCGGCGTTGCCTGTTGCCGCACCGTTTCTTTTACTATGGTTTCTTTCGCCCGTGATCAGTTTTTGGATCAGCCAGCCTTCGCCGCCGAAGCGTGTAGAAATCAATGCGGAAGAAGAAATGGAAGCACGGCAAATTGCCAGGCGAACGTGGCGTTTTTTTGAATCATTCGTCGGTGAAGAAGATAATTGGCTGCCGCCCGATAATTTTCAGGAAGATCCTAAACCTCTCGTTGCACACCGCACGTCGCCGACCAATATCGGCTTGCTTTTACTTTCAACCGTTTCGGCTCGTGATTTCGGTTACATAGGCATTAACGAACTAACCGAACGGCTCGAACTAACTTTCGCCGCACTTAAACAACTGAAACGCTTTCGCGGGCATTTTTTCAACTGGTATAACACAAAAACGCTCGAACCGCTCAATCCGCAATATATTTCGACGGTTGACGGCGGCAATCTCGCCGGACATCTGCTGGCTCTCAAACAATCCGTTCTCGACATTGCAGATCGCCCGCTGCTCGATGAAAATTTGATCAAGGGTTTAGCTGATACCGTCAAATTGATGCAGGCGGAATCGATCTCTTTGAGTCCCGCACGGCAGCGAACTGAAGTATTGACTGTCAAACAACTCCGGTTGGAAATCGAAAATTGCGTGAAGTTGATCGAAAACCCGACGTTCGTAACAACGGCGGAGTGGAGAAAGTTTCTCGATTCGTTCGGCTTCCACGCCGCCGCCATCAACGATATTACCGACGCTTTTTTGCAGGAACACGGCATCTCGCACTTTGCCGAACTTCGTTTCTGGTCGCACGCATTGCTTCATCAAATAAACGCAATTCGCCGTGATTTGGATCTCCTGTTTCCGATTGCCGATTCTGCTCAATCCGTGAAAAAATTATCGAATTCATCCGGGCGATTTCCCACGCTTTCGCAGATGGCTGAATTAAGCGGAGAGTTCTCCGATGCGGCTAAAAATTTGATTACCCGACTGAACGCGATTGCCGCAGACAGTTCAGAGATCGTTGAAGAAATGGATTTTCGCTTTTTGCTCGATAATGAGAGAAAAGTTTTCGCTATCGGCTACAGCGTCGAGATGGAAAAACTCGATAATTCATTTTACGATTTGCTTGCCTCCGAAGCACGGCTGGCAAGTTTTGTCGCTATCGCAAAAGGCGACGTGCCGCAGGAACACTGGTTTCGTCTGGGTCGTCCGCTGACTCCGGTCGATTCGAGCCGTGCCTTGATTTCCTGGACGGCGACGATGTTCGAATATCTGATGCCGCTTCTCGTGATGCGTGATTATGAAGAAACGCTTTTAAATCAAACCTATAAATCAATCGTCGAACGGCAGATCGAATACGGCAATAAAAATCAAGTTCCGTGGGGAATTTCCGAATCCGCATATAATGCCCGCGATTTGCAGCTCAATTATCAATACGCACCGTTCGGCGTTCCCGGACTCGGCTTAAAACGCGGTCTGAGCGAAGATTTGGTTATAACGCCGTATGCCACGGCACTTGCCGCACTGATTGATCCGCGTGCCGCATTTACAAATTTCCGGCATTTGGAACGTGAAAATGTCCTTGCCCGCTACGGCTTTTATGAATCCATTGACTATACTCCCGAACGCCTGCCGCCGAGGCAGAAACACGCCGTGATACGAGCCTTTATGGCACATCATCAGGGAATGATTTTGCTTTCGCTCAATAATTTACTAAACGGAAATGTAATGCAGAACCGTTTTCACAGCGAGCCGCTCGTGCAGGCAACCGAACTTCTGCTTCAGGAACGAGTTCCACGCGGTGTGGCGGCGACCCGTCCGCGTGCCGAAGAAGTTTTATCGGGACGAATCGTCCGTTCGCTGACGGGCAGAACGACGCACGTTTTCGACACTCCTTTTTTGCCGACACCGCACGCACAGATTCTTTCAAACGGTTCGTATTCGGTGATGTTGACGACCGCCGGCGGAGGCTATTCGATGTGCGGTGATCTGGCGATCACACGCTGGCACGAAGATGCCACAAGGGATAATTGGGGAAACTTTTTCTATCTGCGAGATGTTCAGAGCGGCAAACTTTGGTCAAACAGTTATCAGCCGACCGCAAAATTGCCTGAAGAATATGAAGCCGCGTTTTCCGAAGATAGGATTACGATAACGCGGGTAGACGATGAGATCACGACGCGGACGGAAGTTATTGTTTCACCCGAAGATAATGCCGAAGTGCGTAGAATTTCGATCACCAATCACTCATCGAAAATGCGGGAAATCGAGGTTACGAGTTACGCCGAGATAGTTTTGGCGACTCCGGCGACAGACGCGGCACATCCGGCATTCAGCAATCTTTCGATCGAGACGGAATTCCTCGCCTCGAATAATTCACTATTAGCTAAACGCCGCCCCCGCGACCCGAATGACAAAACTCTGTGGGCAATTCACACGGTAGCGACGGAAGGTAAAACTATCGGCACGGTACAGTTTGAAACCGACCGATCACGTTTTTTAGGACGCGGACACGATCCGTCCGCACCGATAGCGATTATCGAAGACCGTCCGCTCTCCAATACCGTCGGTGCGGTGCTTGACCCGATCTTTTCTCTGCGTCGTCATCTGCACATTTCGCCGCACGAAACCGTTCACGTTTCATTTGCAACCGCCGTCGCCTATTCGCACGAAGAAGCACTTGCTCTTGCCGACAAATATCACGACCCACATACCTTCGGGCGGGAAGCCGAATTAGCATGGACGCTAACACAGGTCGAACTTCGGCATCTCAATATCGACCCCGAAGATGCCCGGCTTTTTCAGCGTTTGGCTTCGCGGATTCTTTATTCCGACCCGTTACTCCGCCCGCGTCCGCACGTTTTGGCGATGAATGAACGCACCCAATCGAATCTTTGGGCTTACGGCATCAGCGGCGATGTGCCGATTGTGCTGGTGCGGATAAGTCAGGCGGAAGAGCTGCCGACGGTGCGGCAATTGCTGTATGCCCACGAATATCTGCGTTTGAAAAATCTTAAATTCGATCTGGTAATTATGAACGATCTTCCGGCAAGCTATATTCAAACTTTGCAGGAAGAGATTCTGCAGCTGATTCGCACCAGCAGCGAAGCCGGAATGATTGACCAAAAAGGCGGGATTTTCCTACGCCGTGCCGACCAGATGCCGGATGCCGACCGAATTCTGCTTCATTCGGTTGCCCGCGTCGTGATCGTCGCTGATCGCGGAACTTTGGAAGATCAATTGCGGCGAAAACCAATCGAGAAAAAATTGCCCGCTGAATTTGTCCCGAGCAAAACGATACGTTCCTTTCCCGAACCGTCGGCGGCACTTCCGCCGCTTGCATATTTTAACGGAATCGGCGGTTTCGCAGAAGACGGACGCGAATATGTAATAGTGTTGGGTGAAAAGCAATGGACACCCGCACCGTGGCTTAATGTCGTTGCCAACGAAAAAGATTTCGGTTTTCAGGTGTCGGAAACAGGGGCGGGTTTTACGTGGTCGGTCAACAGCCGCGAAAATCGTTTGACACCGTGGTCAAACGATGCGGTCAGCGATCCGCCGGGCGAAGTAATCTATTTGCGGGATGAAGAAACCGGCACGATCTGGTCGCCGACGCCTCTGCCGATTCGTGAAGCCGAGCCTTATAAAATAAGACACGGAAAGGGTTACACAATTTTTGAACACACCAGCCACGGCATCGAACAGGAATTAACAATGTTCGTTCCGCTCGATGCGTCTGTCAAAATTTCGCGTCTGCGGCTGCGAAACAATTCAAGCCGCGTCAGACAAATTTCCGCGACGAGTTATAACGAATTGGTGCTTGGTTCAATTCGGGAAAAGAACGCTCCTCAGATCATCACCGAAGCGGACGAGGCAAGCGGCGGCATATTCGCACGCAATCCTTACAATAACGAGTTTGCCGAAAGAGTGGCGTTTATTGCATTAGACAATCAAGCCGATTCGTTCACCTGCGATCGCAGGGAATTTATCGGACAAAACGGCACTCTTGACAATCCGCAGGCATTGCGGCGTGCCCGCCTTTCACAAAGAACAGGTGCCGGACTCGATCCGTGTGCGGCATTACAGACAAAGTTTGCACTCCAACCCGGCGAAGAACGCGAGATTTTTGTTTTGCTCGGTGAAGAATCTTCAAAAGCGTCAGCCCGAAAAGTTATCGAAAAATATCGAAATTCGGCAACGGTTAACGAAGCTTTTAACGAGGTAATCCGTTATTGGAGTGAGGTTCTCGGCGTGATCGAAGTTAAAACGCCGGATAAATCGCTTGATACGATTGTCAATAATTGGCTGCTTTATCAAGCGCTCGCCTGCCGCGTCTGGGCTCGTTCCGCGTTTTATCAATCGGGCGGAGCGATTGGTTTCCGCGACCAATTACAGGATGTGATGTCGCTGGTTTATGCCAAACCGGAAATTGCCCGAAAGCAGATTTTGACCAATGCCGCACATCAATTCCGGGAAGGTGATGTTCAGCATTGGTGGCATCCGCCGACCGGACGCGGAGTTCGCACACGTTTTTCCGATGACTTGCTGTGGCTCCCGTTTGTTACGAGTTTTTATGTCGGGAAAACCGGCGATTACTCGGTTTTAAGTGAAGAAGTCCCGTTTATCGAACAACCGCTTTTAGAGGAAGGCGAAGACGATGCGTATCGTCAGCCGTCGGTTTCGAGCGAAAAGGCAACTGTTTTTGAACATTGTGCCAGAGCTATTGATCGCAGTTTAGCTGTCGGGACGCACGGCTTGCCGCTGATGGGTTCGGGCGATTGGAACGACGGAATGAACACTGTCGGCGACAAAGGCAAAGGCGAAAGCGTCTGGGTAGCTTGGTTTTTATACAAAACAATTACGGATTTTCTGCCGATTTGCCGCAAGTTTGATGCGAAGGAACGCATCGCCAAATATCAAAAACATCTTAAAAAATTGTCCAAAGCCGTCGAAGAAAACGCTTGGGACGGTGATTGGTATCGGCGTGCGTATTTTGATGACGGAACGCCGCTCGGTTCGGGACAAAACGATGAATGCCGGATTGATTCGATCGCTCAGTCGTGGGGCGTAATTTCGGGTGCTGCCGATAACCATCGGGCAGTTCGGGCAATGGCTTCGGTCGAGGAATATCTGGTCAAACGGGGTGACGCTTTGGTACTGTTGTTTACCCCGCCTTTTGATGACGGGGCATTGTATCCGGGTTATATCAAAGGCTATTTGCCGGGAATACGCGAAAATGGCGGACAATACACGCATGCCGCGATCTGGACTTTAATTGCTTTTGCAATTTTAGGCGACGGCGACAAAGCCGGCGAACTTTTTGCTCTGCTCAATCCTATAAATCACGCTTCAACGCGAGCCGGACTACATAGATACAAAGTCGAACCTTATGTTGCCGCAGGCGATGTATATGCTCATCCGTCACATATCGGACGCGGCGGCTGGACGTGGTATACGGGTTCGGCAGGATGGATGTATCGGGCGGCGGTTGAAAATATTCTCGGATTTCAATTGATCGAGAATAAATTTTTGGAAATTGATCCCTGTATTCCTCCCGGCTGGCAAGAATTCGAAATTATATACCGAAGAGGCGAAACCGTCTTTGATATTAAGGTCGAAAATCCATTGGGAGTAAGTCAGGGAGTAATTGAGATCAATTTAGACGGCAAACCTCTGGCTGACAATAAAATTCCCCTTGCCGATACCCGTCGGAAACACCGTGTTCTTGTAAAAATGGGCAACCGGGAAGCGGGAAAAGAAATAATTGAAGAAAGGGCAAAGGCGGTTAGCGGTTCATCTTAAATTAGATGGAATTGCCGCGAATGAGTGGAATGGAATGAAATCGGCTACAACGGTCCATCTTCGCCGCGCGGTCATGTTCGTAAATGGGAAGGCGGCGTTGACCCGTAGGAGGCGCACGAAAAATGAGTAATAACGGCAAGAACAATTGGACGCTGAATGCTCCAGGAATAAACGGCGAATGTGTGCCGATGCGCGATTTATCGCGGGAAACGGTGGATTTCTGTATTGTCGGCGCGGGTGCGGGCGGCGGCGTTTTGGGCGCGAAACTCGCGGAAAAAGGCTTTTCCGTCGTCATTCTCGATGCCGGAAAGCATTGGAATCCGACCACGGATTTTGTTTCCGACGAGACATCGGCACGAAAGCTTTTCTGGACGGACGAGCGCATCACGGGCGGTGACGACCCGGTCGAGCTCGGCTCGAGCAATTCCGGCCGAGGAGTCGGCGGCAGCACCGTTCACTATTCGATGGTGGCGATGCGCGCGCATCCGGATGATTTTCGACGGCGAACTCTCGAAGGCGATATCGCGGGCGCGGATCTGCTGGATTGGGCTTTGCAATTTGAAGACCTTGAACGGTATTACGATGAAGTCGAAGAAGACCTGCAGATCGCGGGACCGACCAATTATCCCTGGGGAAAAAGAAAAAAACGCTACCCGCAGCGCGAACACGAATTAAACGCTTGCGCCGAAATTCTAGTGCGCGGATGCCGAACATTGAAAATTCCGGTCGCTCCCGCACCGATTGCGACTTTGAGCGCACCGTATAAAGACCGACCGCCGTGCGTCTATCGCGGTTTCTGTAATTACGGCTGCACGACGAACGCGAAAAGCTCGATTTTAGTAACCTATATTCCCAGAGCAATTCGTGCCGGCGCGGAGGTTCGCCCCGATTCGATGGTCGCAAACATCGAACACGATGAAAAAGGTCTGGCGACGGGCGTGCTTTATTTTCGGAAGGGCGGCGACGAACTTTCCCGGCAAAAAGCGAAAAATGTCGTGGTCGCGGGCTATGCGGTTGAATCTCCGCGTCTTCTTCTTAATTCGGCAAGCTCGATGTTTCCCGACGGTTTGGCGAATTCTTCCGGCTTAGTCGGGAAATACTTTATGGTTCACACGGGCGAGCTCGCGTTTGCGAAATT
>JBGTBC010000107.1:0-6027 GCA_041749555.1 Pyrinomonadaceae bacterium
TGCTTCGATCGAGCCTGAATTCACATGAATGAATTGCGTAGCACGGCCGCTCAAGCGAATTGGCGTTTCGTTGACTACGATCAGCTTGGCACCGCCATTGCGTACGGCCTGACGGATCTGCTTTGCGGTGTAAGTCTGCTCTTCCTCAGGCTCTCCTCCGATAAGTACGATAGTGGCGGCATATCGAATGTCTTTGTGAGTCGCCAACGGAGCACTCAGGTTGGCGAAGAATGAGGCCATCGATCGTCTGTCGGAAACAGCGTAGTCTGTGGTACCGACGACGTCGCTTGCGAACCGCTTCAGAGCATATAAAGATTCATTTGTCAGCCGAGGGCTGGCGATCACGCCCGTAGCGGAGCCAAATTCCTTTAGTTTCTTCGCCGCGTATTCGAGCGCTGCGTCCCACGTCGTGGGTATGAGCTTTCCGCCCTTGGAATAGCGGATCATCGGCGTTTTTATGCGGTCCGCATGGTTGATAAATTCGTGTGCGAAACGTGCCTTAACGTCGAGAAACTCACCGTTCAGGCCGTTGACGTAGCGATCGCGGGCGACAATACGATGAACGAGGCCGCCGCGTGAGCCGATACTTAGCTGCATTCCGTCCGAACTGTAGACGTCCGTCGTCACTGTCTGGTCAAGTTCCCAAGGGCGCGTCTCATGCTTATATACGGCGTCGAGGAGCGTGCCGGTGGGGCATACCTCGATGCAGTTACCGCACTGAGAGCAATTTAGCCAGCCGCCGTAGGTGCCAATAACCGTATTCACACCGCGGTTTCCAGCTTCGATCGCGTCCTCGCCCATCCATTCATCGCAGACACGAGTGCAGCGTTTGCAGAGAATGCATCGCTGAGGATCATTCGCGATGATAGGCGAAAGGTATTTTTCGGGCTGAGCGTTTTTCTTTTCCGTAAACCTTTCTTCGACGTCACCCCAGTCAAAGATCACTTCCTGCAGCTCGCATTCGCCGCCCCGATCGCAGACGGGACAATCAAGCGGGTGATTTGCGAGAAGAAATTCGCCCATCGCACGCTGAGCTTTTTCAACTTCTTCACTCTGTGTGGTCACGACCATTCCGTCGGTGCAGATGATCGTGCACGAGGTTTGGAGCTTTGGCATTTTGTCGATGCGAACCAAACACATTCGACACGACGCCTGGATCGCGAGGTCCTGATAATAGCAAAACGACGGAATACCAAAGCCTTTCTCGCGGCACACATCGATCAGCCGAGCGCCCTTATCGACCTCAAATTCCTGCTCGTTTATGGTTACTTTAATCTGTTCTATTGACATCAAACTCTTCGTGAATACCGCGTCTCGGTGGCTTTTGCCTCCTCGCCCTCAGGCGAAATGTTGAATGCGGTAATGACCATATTATCGTCGTCGACGATCTCTATCTCAGTACGCCAAAACCATCTCGGCGTGTCGGGGCCCGTAAAATACGACCCTTTTACGTTGAACGCCTCGCCGGCGTCGCCCTCGGAAAACATGATCGCCGTCGACATATGAAAACTGTCGATCCAGGCGAACTGATATCTATTCGCCGCCAGATCAAAACCGATAACGGCAAGTCCCTCGATGGGCTTATCCTGAAGGCTCCCCGAGTATTCATACAGCATGAAACGGTCGCCCAGTACCGGCCTGATGCTGCCCTTCATAGGAGATTCATCCGCCAAAACGTCCGGCTCGAACCACGTTTTGGTCATTCCCGACCATTCTCCCGCAAGCCTTAGAAGCCTTGAATGAATGCCGTCGGCTCGGGATTCTTTGAAGCTCATGCTGCCGGGGCTTTAGCTTTCCGCTTAGCAGGCTTTTTCTCTACCGGAACCGGAGCCGCCTGAACGATAACTTTCTTCCTCTTAGGCCTCGTCTTGCCAAAACTGCCTGCAAATATCTTTCCGCGACGTGTTCGTTTATCACCTTTTCCCATATTCCAATTTATCCTCTAATTACCAGAATTCTTTTAGCGAGCCGCGAAGTCAGATGACTTCTTCGGCGCTTCATTATTTAACCAATTGATCACGTGATCCTGAATTCGAACATTGGCGGCGAGACGATTGTGGTCACCGCAAATAAACTCTTCGGGCTTTCCCCCGATACTACCCGGCCGTCGGGTTTCGAGCGACCGTCGTGTCACAATTCCGTCACCGGGCGCCAACATGAGCTTTTCAAGTTCGGCGGTTGTTATCTTCGTTCCATCCCATCGTGTAAAGCCCCGAGGCCGGAATCGCGTGATCCACTTGCTCGTTTTTCTGTCCTGATAAAGCAGGATCGAGTCGAGGGCTGTCCGACAATCAGCTCCTAAAACCTGGAACGAGACGCCTTTTGTTTTGCCATCGCCAGCTGCGAGGGCGAGATGAGTACGTTTCGCCCTGTCGAGGACGTTCGAAAAATAGGCCTCAGCGACTTTTCGCTCGTCCGCCGAGAAACGGCCCGCAAAATCTTTGTCGTCGATCACGCTCCAGCCATATTTTCGCCATACCTTCGGATCGTAGATGTCGATCTCGACCGTTTCGAGCGTGTCATCGAATACCCTTAATGTTCCGGGTGCCGGCAGAAGCTGGTAAGCTGACGGTATCGTGAACACCGTAAACTTGGAAGAGTCCTGAAGAAACGGCAGTTCTAGCCTGACGCCGCCTACTGAGAATCCATTTGTCAGCGAACTGAGAGACAATACCGAACCTTCGTTAGGAGTTCCCATCAAAACGATCTTATTAAAATGCCGGGCCCCGGCCCACGACGGCCGCGGTTTTTGACCCTTAGCCGGAAGATCGGCGTCGCCATACATCACAGCGTATCGAGAAATGATACCGCCCAGGGAATGTGCGACGATGTCGAATTTGAGATCAGGCTTTTTAAGCCGTAATTTCAGAGCCTCGACATCAGCAAAAAGACGACGTGCATTATCAACCGCATCGAGCCGCCAGTCATACGAAAACACATAAAGTGCGTCCTGGTGACCGTTCCCCGATGGCGAAGCCCACTTTTCTTCCCTGTAACCACCGCGGACCTGCATTGCGGCCACGAAGCCACCATAAACATCGGCGACGGAGAAGGGGCCGACCTTTATCGTTCTCAATATATCGCCGGGAATCAGACTGTCCCGATTTTTTGAGAGATCGGCCGAGATCGGCAGGCGAAGGTCCTCTCTTTTAGATTTGATCGCCCTGAACCACACTCGCTCACCCGTATCCTTGTGCAATAGCTCAGAGCCGGACAGTCCGGGGATCAGTATCACAGGGTTCTTGCCTTGTGAATAAACCGATAGGCAAAGCGCCGACAGCAGGAGACCCAACTGAACCGAAACTTTTAAAGATCGTATTAATCTTTCCTTGATCATCCCCGGTTATAAGTTAGGCGAAACTCCATTCCCGGCCGTTTTATCAGCCAGCCACACTTTGAAATCTTCTGGAAACTGCTTGATCGCCGACTGAACGGGCCACGCGGCAGCATCGCCAAGCGGGCAAAATGATTTACCCTCGATGTTGTCACAGATATCAAGCAGCAGTTTTGCGTCCTCGGGACGCCCGCCGCCGTCGGCAATGCGATTAAATATCTTGACGATCCAGTCAGTACCTTCGCGGCACGGTGTGCACCATCCGCACGACTCGTGTTTATAAAATTCCGAGAGGTTCTTGGTCGAATCAATAATATCGACCGTCTCATCCATCACCATCATCCCGCCGGTGCCCAGCATCGAGCCCGCAGCAACGAGACCCTCATAATCGAGAGGGACATTCTGCCCGATGATCTGACCGGCATTCATTATGTAAACGCTGGAACCGCCGGGGATCACGGCCTTGAGCTTCTTGTCATCGCGAAGCATTCCGCCGCAATCTTCCATGATGAACTTTTCCATGTCCATATAGCCCATCGGAAGCTCATAGACGCCCGGTTTCTTGACATGACCGCTGATCGACCAAAGTTTGGTCCCGCCGCTCTTTTCCGTTCCGAGATCGCGCCAGGCTATGCCGCCCATTTCAATGATCTGCGGAACGGAAGTGAAGGTCTCGACATTATTCACCACGGTCGGACAGGCGTAAAGTCCTTCTACTGCAGGAAACGGCGGCTTCAGCCGCGGATGACCGCGATACCCTTCCAGCGAACTGAGCAGGGCAGTCTCTTCGCCGCAAATGTATGCTCCGGCCCCTGTATGGGTGTGAATATCCATCGAAAAATCGGAGCCGAGAATGTTTTCCCCAAGTAACCCGGCCTGTCGGGCTTCGGCGAGGGCGACATCCATTATGCCGATCAGATAATTGTATTCGCCGCGTGTGTAGATGTAGCCAGTATTCGCCCCCAGAGCAAATCCAGCTATGATCATTCCCTCGATCATCGAATGCGGATCGCGCTCCATCAGATAGCGGTCCTTAAAGGAACCAGGTTCGGACTCGTCAGCGTTTGAGACAATAAATTTCGGTTTTTCTGTACTCTTGGGTACGAAAGACCACTTCATACCGGTAGGGAAGCCGGCGCCGCCGCGGCCGCGAAGCGCAGAGTCCTTAACCTCCTGAATAATGGCGTCCGGCGTCATTCCGAGAGCTTTCTTCAGCGATGCGTATCCGCCCGTATTCTGATACACCTTCAGCGTATGCCCATTCTCAATGTGCATTCGCTTTAGCTGAAGCGGCTCACAGCCTATTGCTTTGATCTCCATAGCTCGCTAACCTAACAATCCGACGTCTCGGGCAACCACTAACGTGTCTAGATACTGGCGAAACCTGACGATCTTGCCCTGACTTAACTCCCACGAGTGGGCGAACGGGACGGACATGGACTTGCCTGTTTTCAGATATTTCCCCGAGTACGTTCCGAGGGCGACGACGCTGCCGTCACCACCGTCTACAACCTTGTCGGGAACCACTGTGAATCCTTCCCATTCGGTAGCGATCTTCATAAAGACATTTTCAAGAACCGCGTTCGGGCCCGTATAAGTTCCACCGTACATGAAACCCTCTGCTTCGTTCCACTCGATATTCGGATCCATTGCGCCAAGGACTGTAGGCACATCGCCTACCGCAAAAGCGTCATAAAGCCCCTTAATTATTTCGCCATTACTTCCCATTTATTTTGCCTCGTCAAGGATCTTATCCACCTTCTCCACCGTCAGATCCTCGTGATAATCAAACCCGATCTGCATCATCGGTGCCGTTCCGCAGCTACCCAGGCACTCGACCATCGTGACAGTATATTTGCCGTCCTCAGTGGTTTCGCCCGGGTGGATCCCCAGCTTTGAGCATATATGCTCTGTGATCTCGGGCTCGCCCATGATCCTGCACGAAAGTGTCTTGCATATCTGAATATGATGGCGACCGACTGGCCGCAGATTGAACATCGAGTAAAACGTCGCCGTTTCCCAGATGTCCGTCACCTCTAACCCGAGGAATTTCGCCAGGAAATTTACCCCAGCATTATCGATCCAGCCACGCTCTCGCTGAACCAGCATTAGCAGCGGAATCAGCGCCGAACGGCTGCGATCTCCTGGGTATTTCGCGACGTGAGACCTCATCTCCTCAGCGATCTCGGGCGAGAATTCAGCGACCTCGGTCGAATAGAGAATCTTATCGGTATAACTCGTTGGTGTAGCTGTTGCCATTTAATTAGCCTTTGCTTCTACAATGTCGAGACGCGTCTCTATTTTGTCGATCCGTTGATTATCCCGTATCGACATCCCTGCAACATCCGTAAATTGACCAGATAATGTTTTTACGTCGGATGTCAGATTCCCGATCATTGATTCCAAAAGATCCAGTTTGAAGGAATTGCTTCGCACATCGGAGGCTATGCCATCAACGGTCTTTATGAGTTTTTCAATCAGTAATTCATCTGCCATATGATTACCTATCAATTTCCCCAAGCACAATATCGAGACTCCCAATGATCGCCACAACATCAGCTATCATTTCGCCTTCGCTCATTGCGGGCAGTGCGGCCAGATTTACAAAGCTCGGCCCGCGAAAATGTACGCGGTCGGGCTTCGGACCGCCGTTGGATTTCATATAAACGCCGAGTTCGCCCTTGGATGCCTCG
>JBGTBC010000108.1:0-5438 GCA_041749555.1 Pyrinomonadaceae bacterium
CATGTACCTGGTTATTAGCCAGATCGCAGAAAATGAGCACAAAGCACTCCCAGCCTGTGTCAGAACCAGAGAGATATAATTTCCCGGAGCATTGCGAATGTCCCAACCTGAGTCTTGACGCTCTGATATGGAATTCGAATGTAGTAATGGGCGTTCAGATGGATTTTCCACGTTGTGAAGGTATCAGTAAGCCGTGAGCTTCTTATCGAGCTGCTCTTTACTAAACTCATCCTGCAGTTCCAGATCGTCGTTACACGACGAACAGATGAGGATATCTCACGGTCGTCTTCGCATATTCAGCCAAGCTGGTCGAAAACCTGTCGGAGTTTAGATTCCCAGGTCAAATTGTCTTCAGCGTACTTTCGTATCTCGCCGGGATAGTTCGGATGCTGCTTGACAATATTCTCAAAGAATTCTACCAGAGACGCGATATTAACAGGAGAATCGTCACCGGGGACGTATTTAACGAACGGCAATGTGTTCGGAAAATCCGCGTCTCTGGTCGCTAATACGAATGGAATGCCGCGAGCGAAATACTCTCGATTTTTAAGTGAACTGTCGGCCGTCAAATCTTTCCGGTGCATGCCCAAAGTACCTATCGCCAGATGCGTCATGTCAAAAAGCCTATCGAGCTCCACGCCTGTCTTAAACCCATGAAAGATGACGTTTTCTTTAATGTCGGCATCTTCAACCAGCCGTTCAAGCGACTTCCGTTCTGGGCTGTCCCCAACGATATGAAATATGGCTCGCGCAGAATTCGCCGCAGATTCAGCAATATACTGTCTCAATCCCTCGATAACACGGTCATACGCATGCCAATACATCAGGCCTGAGACAGAAAGAAGGTTTAGAGTGCCCTCGTAGGCCGGCGGTGACAGAACTGAGGCCACGCTAGTTGTGTCTATTCCGTTGCCGATCTTGATGCACGGCACTCCATATATCTCGTCCTGTCCGCAATAAGTCACAATATGCGACACCGTTTTCTTCAACGATCGGGCGAATAAAGTATGGGCCGGGTATACGATCCTCTGAATTCCGTATAATTCACGGCGGAACGGATAGGAGCCGTATTCAAGAAGAATCTTAGCGGAAGGGTTTTGCCGCTTGATCGCTCTGTAGAACGCTAATTCGGGCGGAAGGCAGAGACCGCCTCTGAACCAGAAAAAATCGTACTTTCGTAGATCAAGCTGCCGTTTCAACACTTGAAATGAGAGCAAATATTGATTGATGCCTCTTGCGAGCTTGAAATTAGGGACGGGCGCTATCAGTTTATCATTGAGATGGAGTCCCAATTGATTTACGCTGACCACATCAAGCTCTATTCCGAGCCTGATCCCGGACGCTATCATATGTCGGTTTTTCCTGACTATGCTTGAGTCAGGATAAAAACTTTCATTAATAGGAAAATAGAAAAGTCCTTTCATAGGATCCTACCGGGCGAGCTCTCTCTGAACGGCACGCCTAAACGTGCTTCTCCCGAAAAACTTTTCGCGTGTATCGAATTCTGTATGCTCCACGCGCGGTGCGAGCAAATTCGCTTCGAACTCCGCCGGCACAAGGCCGAGCGTCTTGGTGGCGAAGTCGTAAGATGCGGGAAGTTGCTCGGCAGTCATTATCGGCGCGGCCAACTCGACGACAGCTTCCTCGAGGGCCGTCTGGCCAGACGCTATCAGGTTTGAAAAATGAGCTTTTCGCTTATCGATGCTGTTAGGCAAAATATGTCCTTGAAAAAACCTCATAAATGCCGATTCGAAATGCTCACCTCCGTATTCGCGCCAGCCGGGATTATCGATGATCAACTCCTTGACCGCGGCCGTATGGTATGGAACGCAGCACTTTAGTGGTTCCTTATATAGTGTGCTAGTTCGATCGCTTTCAAGGTTTCGCCTAAGCCAAAGCCTTCGCCGGCCAGAATTTTTCGATAACTCGCCGTATGGAGATCAGCAAAGCCGTCACTGAATTCAAACTCCTGCCCGTCGATCACAATTGAGCGAAAAGTGCGGTTACCTTTTTCCCTCGATTCACTTGGCAGATGGCTTTCCTCAATACTTAGACGCCAATTGATATTTGCCCGCTCCAATTCAAGAAAACCGGCAGCCTGAGTGGCGTTATGATATTTCACTTTATTTTCCAGCACATTGCCGAAAACCCAGATCAGCATGTCGAAGAAATGAATGCCGATGTTTGTTGCAATGCCGCCCGATTTGTACACGTCGCCTTTCCAACTGAATTGATACCAGTTTCCGCGCGATGTGATGTATTGCACATCGACATCGAATTTTTTACCTTTGCCCGCATCCGCCACCATTTCTTTCATTGCGATCGAACTGGGATGCAGGCGAAGTTGGAGAATACAGTACACCCGGTGGCCGGTTTCACTTTCGCTCTCGGCAAGAGCCTCTACATTCCATGGATTCAGGACCAATGGCTTTTCACAGATCACATCGGCGCCGTGGCGTAAGCCGAAACGGATATGAGCGTCGTGAAGATAATTGGGCGAGCAAACGCTTAGATAGTCGAGGTTAGTCCCTTGCCGCTTGAGTTTCTCGATGTGGCGGTCAAATCGTTCGAATTCCACAAAAAAATCCGCTTTCGGAAAATAATTGTCCAGAATCCCCACCGAATCGAATTTGTCCAGAGCTGCGATCAAATTGTTGCCTGTTTCCTTGATCGCCTGCAGGTGGCGTGGGGCAACAAAACCAGCTGCGCCTATGAGCGCGAAGTTTTTCATTTTTGTTTTGAGACTATTCCGTCCCGCAGCACATATTTCTCGCCGCTTTCAGGACAAACGGCTTCACCAGTCCGATCGAAACTCAACCGAAGACCGTATTCGCTCATCCAGCCTGTTAGCTTTGCGGGATTGCCGACCGCTAACGCGTACGGTGGAACACTTTTTGTGAGGACCGCTCCGGCACCAATAAACGCAAATTCGCCTATGTCGTTCCCGCAAACGATAGTAGCATTGGCTCCGATCGATGCACCGCGCCCAACGTGGGTTCCAACATACTCGTCTCGCCGGATTATCGCACTTCGGGGATTTACGACATTTGTAAAAACCATCGATGGGCCCAGGAACACATCATCATCACAAATCACACCGGTATAGATCGAGACATTATTCTGCACCTTGACATTCTTCCCGAGGACAACGCCCGGCGAGACAACCACATTTTGACCGATATTGCAGCCATCGCCGATTTTGGCGCCGGACATAATATGGCAAAAATGCCAGATCTTCACTCCTTCGCCGATCTCGGAACCTTCGTCTATAACTGCCGTTGGATGTGCAAAGTACTTTTTCACGATCTTTTAGAATAGAGATTGTAGCTGTCAACTTGCGGCTTTCTCTTTTCCCGCAAAAAAATCCTTAACGGCTTCGACTATGTAATTTTGCGTATCGCTTGTCATTTCAGTATGAATCGGGAGCGACAGAACTGTTTCGCATAGGCGCTCGGTCACCGGTAGCTTTAGATCGGCCGATACAAACTCCTTGAATGCGTTCTGCTTATGCAGCGGCACAGGATAATAGATCATCGAAGGCACGCCCTTAGCTTCCAAATGTTTTTGCAGGGCCGCACGCTGCCCACTTGTCACCTGCAATGTGTACTGGTGAAAAACGTGGGTGGATGTTTCCTCGCGGACGGGCAATTGCAGTTCTTCAATTTCGGCAAACGCGGTGTCGTAATTTTCCGCAACTGTCGAGCGGGCAAAGCAATATTCATCCAGATGATCGAGCTTAACATTAAGTATCGCCGCCTGAATCGAATCAAGCCGTGAATTTACGCCAATCATCGAATGATAATATTTTTCCACCTGTCCGTGATTGGCGATCATTTTTATCTTCTTTGCTAATTCATCATCGTCGGTAAATATCGCGCCGCCATCGCCATAGCACCCAAGATTTTTCGAAGGGAAAAATGACGTGCATCCGATGTGACCGATAGTTCCGGTCTTTTTTCGGGCACCGTTAGCAAAAATATAATCGGCGCCGATCGCCTGTGCATTATCCTCGATGACAAACAAGCCATGCGTTTCCGCAACCGCCATGATAGGAGCCATATCGCAGCTTTGGCCGAAAAGATGGACGGGAACGACCGCTTTTGTTTTCGGTGTGATGGCACGCTCAATTATATCAGACGTTAAATTGAAAGTTTCTTGGTCAACTTCGACCATTATGGGCTGAAGCCTTAACAAAGCGAGTACTTCGGCAGTCGCGACGTATGTAAAAGACGGAACGATCACTTCATCGCCGGGTTTCAGACCCAGGGCCATCATCGCGATCTGCAGAGCGTCGGTCCCGTTAGCGCAGGCAATTACATTTCTTACCTGTAAATAATTCTCTAAATTCTGCTGCAACTCTCTTACCGGCGGGCCATTGATAAACGAAGTCGACGCAATGCAATCCAGAACGGCACAGTCGATTTCGGATTTGAGCTTTTGGTACTGACCCCTGAGGTCGACCATGTGAATCGGATTCATAGAATTTCAGAACCTGCCTAGCGGTCATATTTCGCTCCTCATTTTGGCAATTTGAGTGATATGACCCAGTGCCCGATTCGACGGATCTTCGCCTTTTCGTTTATACCAGGAAAGGAAAAGCTTAACATCGATAAAATTCGATTGCTATCAAAACCCCTCTTTGTTCACGTGACGTCAGATAGATCCGAAACTGAATCGATCATTGTTTAGCTGCAGCCCTGACCACACTTGGCTCCACATCAGGATCGTCTGCGTCCTTTATTTGCCTAATCCAGAGGTTCTTTAATAGGTCAAAAGCCGCCTTGATCGAATCTCGCTTAAAATATCCAATTAGTCCAGTAATACCGACGCAAATAAGAAATGACCAAAATGGATCCCGGGTTTGTGTAAAGGAAACAGCGGCACTAAACGCTGGGACCATTGCCAAATATGTCCATGACAACACAATCTTGAATTTCCTTTTCAAGAGCAAACTACATGTCGCCGTTCCGGCGAGGACAGACACGGCAGTCGCCCATGCGCACCCGACCAGGCCAAATGGCGGGATCAAAATAATGTTGAAAAGGACATTCGTCACAGCACCGACTAACGTGGCGATCAACAACATAAATGTTGTTGACTTTGCCGAAGCCATAGCCGCGTAGCCCATTGATCTCGGAAGCATCAAGACAATTGATCCGAGCAATATCCAGAGCGGTGGAACCGACTCAACGAACTCTACATTGAAAACGAAAGGGATCAAAAAAGTGAAGCAAAACGCCGTAACGACGCACGCAAGTCCGGCAAGCAGTATAATAGATGGAAGTAGGTCCTTGAAGAATCGTTGGATCCTGTCCGTTTGGCCTTCCTTTTCCAAAGTGATGAAAAGCGTAATGATAAGCGTATTCGCAAGGGTCGGGAGCTGAAGCATGATCCCGTTGATCTGTGTCGCCAGCGAGTAGATACCGAGTGCTTTTACC
>JBGTBC010000109.1:0-2917 GCA_041749555.1 Pyrinomonadaceae bacterium
GGTCGGTGGTCGGTGGTCGGTGGTCCAACCTTGAACATGGAACTGGGAACCTTGAGCTGCTGTTGCCGCACCCCCTGGTTTTGTACCAGGGCTGGTACAGCAATTATGATGTAACCCTTGCTATCACAGCAAGTTACCCACTTGTACCATGTACCACGAATTTTCCTAGGATCTGTATTACACCCGCGCGGTTCAGTGGCTGATGCCCCCACCAACGATCAACGATCAACAATCAACGAACAAACCCCAACGATCCACGATCAACTCGATTTTTCAAAGATCAAAGTTCCGAGATCAAAGATCAAGAAACCGCGCACCGCAACAGGCTAACCTGAAATTCGTGTTTTAGGGTAGTCCATTTGGCGTGGTTTGTATGATTTGGCGTATTTGGCGTAGAAACCACAAAACATATTGCCCGCGAATCACGCGAAAAAACGCGAATAAAGAAGAGGTTCGGACCGAATCCGACTTTCTTCTTATTCGTGTAAATTCGCGTTAATTCGCGGGCAAAAAGGCTGGCATATAAGCTGAAAGATCGTTAAGAAAGTGAAATAAGATTGAACGTTTCCCGCAAAGACGCGGAGACGCAAAAAAGAGCGGGGCCCGACAATCGGCTCTAATGCTAAAGACGATATTTAACCGCGAATCACGCGAAAATACGCGAATAATAAGAAGCAGACCGAATTTCGATCTGCTTCTTATTCGTTCAGATTCGCGTTAATTCGCGGGCAAAAAGACTCTGGTCAGTGGCTTGCCCGGCAGGCGTTTTCGGGCTACACTTTCGAAGCCTAAAACCTCCTGGCAGGCTAACTTAGACCTTGACAAACCCAACCGCTTGGGTTTAGCATCGAAGTGTCGGGCGGTTGAGGACATTTGTTTCTCACATGAGCGCCAAGACAATTCAAGGCATTCGTTTTAATGTCTATTCGAACGATCACGATCCTCCGCATATTGATGCAGAGGTGGATGGAATGAAAATGAAGATCTTCTTCGGGACTGACTCGGCACCGCCATCTATTGGTCCTACGAATCCGAGGATCAAGAACAATGATGCCAGGCGGGCCTTTCGGATCTTCCTGGAAAATGAGGAAACGCTAAAAGCGTTTTACGAGAAAGAACGTGCCAAAGTTAAAAGATAAAAAATGGGTCTTTACGGATAGCGAGATCGATGAGCAGATCGAGCGAGGTAAAGAGCTTTATAAAAAGGAAAGCAAAGGCCAACCTTTCGCGACAAGCTTCGGGTACGATCCGAAGACCCGCATTTTTTCTATCCGAGCTAGTGACGGCTCTCGCATCGACTTCCCAGTGTCTAAGGTGAGGGAGCTGCAGACTGCTTCGGATAGAGAGATCGGAAGCGCGTATATCACCAAAGCAGGCGATGCGATCCACTGGGATGCTCTCGACGCTCATTACACCGTTGCAGGGCTCGCAGCGAATATCTTTGGAACACAAGAATGGATGAGCGAGCTCGGGAAGAAAGGTGGAAAGCGGACCTCGCCCGCAAAGGTCAACGCCGCCCGTTTGAACGGCCAAAAGGGAGGACGCCCACGATCAGCCTCCATGGTCCCTTCGAGGATCGCCGCAACAGCCGTTGCTAAGACCGCCCCGCCCCCGCGTCCATCCAAATCTGTTCAGCCTCGTGCAGCTGGATCTGCGAAAGCCCGCGTTAGTAAGAAATAACGACCTAGTGAGCGACCGTCAGTTATTTCGCCTGCACCGACGCGGCCGAAAAACCAATACTCAACAATACCGCGGCCCCAAACAGACCCGCACCAAAAAACACCTGGCGTACTCTTAACATAACTTGTAGATCCTTTTTAATTCAGAAATTGGGAAAATAGAAGGAGTAATCTTACGTGAAGATACGGCGTCTTGTAAACAAAAAAAGCAGCGCCGCATGTGGCTCGAACTGATATCCCGCGGGTGGGAAGACTGATCTTCTATTGCAGACACTTGCCGCAGTTGCCATTTAGCTCAGTGATGACGATCTTGAACGCCTTCACGGGATCAGACGCCGGGACCTTGACCCACTCTGCGTGGCGTTGCGCGCCGTTGACCTGGACGACCGCCTTGACCTTATAAGTCAGTCCCTCATAAAGAGAAAGCGTGAATTTGCCATCTTTGTCCGAGTCGGTATTTCCGGGGTCGTTTACATCACCCTCTTTTACGATCAACATCGCGTTAGCCGCCGGTTTACCGTCGGGGAATACAACGTGGCCGGTCACCTTTCGTTCCTTCATTTTCGGCGGCAACTGAAAGTCGAGATCCCTGACCACATCCGCCTCTTTGACGATGATCACGGCCGCCTTGGACAAATCCTGAGTGCCGGGATAGAAGGTTTTGGGAAACGAATGTTTTGTGACGGTCCACCGGCCGAGGCCGATCCCCAAGTAATAACTGCCGGGCGGTATCCCTGTGAACTTAAAATATCCGTTCTCGTCCAGTTCGGCAGATCTGCGATCGCTTTGGTGGGGTTTGTCGATCTCGTCGACGGGAACGAGGTCGAGCAGAAGCTTTGTAACGGGCACGCCATCGGCATCGAGAACACGGCCACCTGCGGATGTCTCGCGAGATAGCACCGTGCTGAAGTTTACGCAGCCCTTTGCCATCACGTTCAAATTCTGGTCGGGAAAAGGCGAAAAACCTTCAGGAGCAGCGATCTGCATCACATAACTGCCGGGCAGGACCTCAGAAAAACTATACTTGCCCTCGGAATCGGTGGTCGCCGAATATTGGCCGCTTTCTCCTTTGAGCGTCAGCCTCAGTGCCGGCATCGGCGGGTTTGGCCGGTATTCGTCCGAGCTCCGGCGGGCTTTCCATTCCATAATACCGCCGAAAATGCTGCCGACAGGCTTTGCTGATGAAAGGCTGCTGATAAAGTTCAGGTCCTCTATTGCCTTATCCAGCGGTTTGGTGG
>JBGTBC010000110.1:0-9407 GCA_041749555.1 Pyrinomonadaceae bacterium
ACAGTTTGCGGAGCTTGATACGCTTGGCGAGTTGACCAAGATCGCCTGGGAGATGGACTGCCAGACGATGATCGAAGGTCCGGGCCACGTACCGATGCACCTGATTAAAGAGAACATGGACAAGCAGCTCGAGATCTGCGGAGAGGCCCCGTTCTACACGCTCGGCCCGCTGACGACCGACATCGCACCGGGCTACGATCACATCACATCGGGCATCGGAGCCGCGATGATCGGCTGGTTTGGCACGGCCATGCTCTGCTATGTCACGCCCAAAGAACACCTCGGCCTGCCAAACAAACAGGACGTAAAAGAAGGCGTAATTACATACAAATTGGCTGCCCACGCCGCCGACCTCGCGAAAGGCCATCCCGGGGCGCAGTACCGAGACAATGCGCTGAGCAAAGCACGTTTCGAGTTCCGTTGGGAAGACCAGTTCAACCTCGGCCTCGACCCCGAAAAAGCAAAAGAATTCCACGACGAAACGCTCCCCGCCGAAGGCGCAAAGCTCGCCCATTTCTGCTCAATGTGCGGCCCGCATTTCTGCTCAATGAAAATAACCCAAGACGTCCGCGATTACGCAAATGCTCAGAATATCGAGGCTGAAAAGGCATTGGCGGTCGGCATGAGCGAGAAAGCTAGAGAATTTGTCTCTTCTGGCGGCGAGATATATCAGGCCAGCACGCCCGAGGCAGCCAAACAAGACCATTGATCGCCACCCTGGCGAAATGTAAGTTTCTCGATTGCCCACTATATGGATCAAAACGACTCCAGACGCAATGTGCGATGGGACATCGATAATGCCAGACAAAACTACATGGCGTTGATATTGGCTCAGGGCGGGTTGGCTGCGGCTTCCTTTTTTTGCGTTTGGGTTATTACTCAGGCCCTCGGAGCCGAACCGTACGGAAATATCGCCGCTTTCATGGCGGCGGCCCAGCTTGCGCAAATTGCCTTGTGGTGGACGCTAAACGCGATGGTGCGTTTTGGGGTGCAGGAGTTTATCGAGAGCGGTCAGATCTCCAAGAGTTTCTGGTCCAGAACGATCGTTCTGGCCGTCAACATGGCGGTATTTTTCGGTACTGTTCCGCTTTGGCTTCCTTATTTTTCTAACGCGTTCAAACTGCCTGACGACATCATCCCGACTATTCTTGCTTATCTTTTCGTGACCGCAGTATGGATGCACCTGCAGTTCGGAATGCAGGCGGCGAAATTACCTATCCGTCTAGCCATAGGACAGATGGCCGAGCGCATGTTCACCCTTCTTATAATTGCATGCCTCGCTCTGGCAGGAGCTTTGACGTGGCAGCTAGCGGCTTTCGCTTATGTAATTTCCCCCGTGATATTGATCCTTTTCGGGATCTATTCGCTGCGCCGCCTGGTGGACTGGCGTTTTTGGCTTTTCGGAGTCGATGCTCGCCGCATCAAGCAGATCCTCACGTACTCGATCCCGATACCACTTGTTTCCCTACTTAGCCCACTTGCGTTGAACTATGTAGCCACCCTCTTTATACTGCATTTCCTCACAAAGGCCGATCTCGGGGCCTATGCAGTCGCGCTTCAGTTTTACGGTTTGGTGATGATCCTTCCGACGCTGGCGGGAAGTCTTATGACGCCGCTGTTTATCAGTTCCAGATCGAGCGAGGGCGGTGAAAACCTTACGGCCGCTTTTCTCAGGGAAGTACTTCCGGCGGTCATGGTTTTGTTCTCGATGGGAAGCACGATACTCGCTGTCGGAATGTACTACATACTGCCGATGGTTTTTGGCCAACAGTTTGCGGGCGTGGTCGGCGTGTTGTTCGTATTGATCTCGGCCGGAGTGATCGCCTCCCCTGTTATGATGGGGTTTTTTCCACTTTCGCTGTCCGGGGACTCGACATTTATTCAGTTGATACCAGCGACTCTGTCGTCTTTGGCGTTGATTGTGGCCAGCTTCGTATTAGTTCCGCGATACGGTTTGATCGGCAGCGCATGGTCCACGATGATCGCCTACGCGGTGATCCTGATTACATTTTCATTTCTCATACACCGCCGCCAGGGGATAGGCCCATCGAAAACTCTGATTGTCGCGATAGGAAGTGTGGCAGGATCTCTTGCAATGACATTCGGGGCCTCTGTCATCATCTCCGCTCTTGTGGTATTTGGCTGCCTTTTGCTCATCGTCTTGCTCGACCGCTATACTTATTATCGCGGGTTCCTCAAACTCAGAGCGATCTTAGGACGATAGGCTGCTTTTTTTGATCCTAATGGACCGCGGCAGGAGTGCATTCACTACTTCATGAGCATAAAGCGAAAGATAAGGCCTCTTTATGAGTTTGTGCCTTTTAAGCAGCAAATATTCTCGATTGTCCGTCATGTCTGGCAGCCGGGGGATAAAGTGACCGAATTCGCCTCCTTCGTGGGGGACTTCGCGGTTGACGTAGAGGGTTACGGATCCTTTACAATGCACAATTACGGGCACGGTTTTCTTATCGAAAACTATTTGTTTTGGCACGGGCTCAATAAAGGGCACGAAACGCTGTCGGTATCCTTATGGACCAGGCTTTGTCGTGAATCGAACGTGATTCTTGACATCGGCGCTAACACCGGGATCTATTCGCTGATCGCGAAAACGGTAAACCCGCATGCCCAGGTGTTTGCTTTCGAGCCCATCCACCGGGTATATGAGAAACTTGTCGCCAACGTGGCCATGAACGACTTTGACATCAAGTGCTTTGAGGTGGGCGTGTCGAATAAAGACGGAACTGCAATGATCCACGACCTTCCTTCCGAGCACGTTTATTCGGTCACGATCGGTGGCAGCATCCATGGTCCCGAGGTCGAAACGTTCCCCACGAGCATAAAGACAACACGCCTGGACACAATGATCGAGCGGGAGAAACTGAAACAGCTAGATCTGGTCAAGATCGATGTGGAAACTCATGAACCGGAAGTAATGGAAGGATTCGGTAAATATTTGGAGATGTTTCGTCCGACAATATTGATCGAAATATTGAATGACGAGATAGGAGCGAAGGTCGAAGAAATCGTGAAAGGTAAGGACTACCTTTACTTTAATATCGACGATAAAAATAATAGGCTTCGCTCGTCGGAGAATATCGCGAAAAGCGACCACTTTAATTACCTTTTATGCGACAAGAAAACCGCTGGAATGCTTGAGTTGATCAAAGTCTGACAGATAGATAGCCGCTTTTAATTAGCATCCCTTGATCATCATGCGCCCGTCCGCCAGTCAAAAAGACCAAAAGCCTAGGGTCGCCTTCCTTGCCCACAATATGGGTGGCGGTGGAGCCGAACGTTTCGTCTCGCACCTTTTGGAAGGTCTGAAGGATGAGCTGGACATCCACCTTATTCTATTTGACGATACTATCGAATACGACCTTCCGGAGGGTCAAATTGTCACCTTCATTGAAAAAGGATTTAAAGAACGAGGCAATCTTGCGAGTATAGCCCGCCTTCCCCTCGCTGCTCTTCGGCTTAAAAAATACTGCAAGGCGAACAGGATCGAGCTTGTCTTCTCATTCCTTCACCGGCCGAATTTCACGGCCTGTATAGCAAAGATCGCCGGTCTGAAAATTCCACTGATAATGAATGAATGCACGTATACCCCTCTGTGGTTTAATGAAGGGGGCCTCCGAGGTAAGATCGCAAAACGTCTGGTTTCCTGGCTGTATCCTAAGGCAGACATCATTTTGCCGGTTTCGGAAGGGATTCGAAAGGCTCTTGTGCAGCACTACGGTGTTAAGACCAGGTATCAGATCACAACGAACATCATTAACCGCGATGAAGTAAAACGTAAGATGGCGGAACCGGTCGACAATTTGAGTTTCGACAGATTTACTTTCATCAACGTAGCGTCGTTCAGCCCGATGAAGGGACACCGGCTGATGGTTGAGGCGTTCAGCCGGCTGAATCGAAAGGACGTCCAGCTAATATTTGTCGGAAAAGGGTTAAAATTTGATGAGGTCCGTGATCTTGTGCACTTAATGGGGCTTGAAAAGGATATTCTGTTTTTGGGTTTTCAGCACAATCCGTTCAAATATATGGGACGGTCCGATTGTTTTTTATTTGCTTCTGAGTTCGAGGGTCAAGGGACGGTTATGATGGAAGCGATGGCCTGTGGTCTGCCGGTGATCTCGACAGATTGCGAGACCGGACCACGGGACCTTTTGGCTCCAGGCACCGAATCAAACCGGATTGGCGAACTTAAAGTCGAAAAAGGTCGCTACGGCGTGTTGGTTCCTGTGGGCGACGCCCAGGCGCTTTCTGATTCGATGCGGGAAATGCTCGAAGATGGTGAATTGCGAGACCTATATCGGGGTCGAGCGTTCGAGCAGATCAAGGATCGTGAGAAGCCTGTGGTTATCGGGAAGATCCGGTCAATTATTTTTGAGCTCTTGGGCCGTCGGGATCAGACAGAGAATAAACGTAGAAATGAAGGAAACTAATATTCTTGCCGAGTTTGAAAAAGAGGTCGAGCAGGGACTTCGTTTTGAATTTGGAAAAAACTGGGCGTCATTTCTTTCGACGCTCGATGACGAGCGGATCCGCGTTGCTGAAGATTCGATCAAGGACATGCTCGGCGTTGCTGATCTTACGGGGAAAACCTTTCTGGATGCAGGATCAGGCAGCGGGTTGTTTTCTCTCGCCGCCAGGCGCCTAGGGGCCACGGTACATTCGTTTGACTACGATCCTTCCTCGGTAGGATGTGCAGTCGAACTTCGAAAACGATATTTTGGTGGCGATCAGCGATGGGTTATCGAACAGGGATCGGTACTCGATGAGGATTACCTGTCATCGCTCGGGACTTTCGACATTGTCTATTCCTGGGGAGTACTTCATCATACGGGCGATATGTGGAATGCCCTTGGAAATGCCGGGGAATTAGTAAACACCGATGGAATGCTTTTTATCTCGATCTACAATGACCAGGGAGCGAAATCACGGTCCTGGGAACGGGTAAAAAGGCTCTACAATCACTCAACTGCAGGAAGATTTGTTGTTTGCAGTATCTTTATCCCAATTTATTTCGGTGGCTACACAATTGTAAGTATCAAAAGGAAAGAAAATCTTTTCAAGACCTACAAGAAAGAGCGTGGGATGTCGATTACGCACGACTGGTACGACTGGCTTGGCGGATTACCGTTTGAGGTGGCCAAGGTTGAAGACCTATTCCACTTTTATGCCGGTCGTGGGTTTCGTCTGCATAACATTCGTACAACGAACTCCTTAGGCACCAACCAACTCGTCTTTATCAAGACGTGAAACTGACCTCATGTTGCCCGACCTATGTGCAAAAAGAAGATCGGCATTCTGGTAAATTCTCTCGCCGCCGGCGGGGCCGAGCGCATCGTTGCCAACCTTCTTTTCGCTCTTCACGCAGATTACGAGATCCACTTACTGCTGCTCCGGGACGAGATCGATTATCCGATGCCCGAGGGCCAACGCGTTGAGTTCCTGAGCAGCGAAAAGCAGGGAGGCGGCGAGTCGGGCAGTACTATGATTCGCCTGCCTTTTGTCGCATGGCGGTTGCGGCAATATTGCAATAAAAACGAGATAGATCTTCTTATTTCATTTATGACCAGGCCTAACTTTGCCGCAGGCATCGCGCGAAAGCTCGGGCTGAAGGCCAGGGTTTTAATGAGTGAGCGCTCCTACACGCCTCTTTTTTATGACCCCGCTACAACGAAGGGGAAGATCGGCGGGAGGTTAGTAGCTTGGCTCTATCCATTGGCGGATCAAGTACTGCCTAATTCTGAAGGTACAAAAGATGCTTTGATAAATATTTATGGCGTCAAAAAACCAGAATATCACGTCGTCCGGAACCAGATCCCCCTAGCCGATATCGTAAAAGCCAGTCACGAAGAGGTAAATGACGTCGATTTCAGCCGATTTACTTTTATCTATGTAGCCGGATTTAGGCAAGAGAAAAACCACTCCTTGCTGATCGACACCTTTGCAAAACTAAACGAACCAAACGCCCAGTTGCTTTTACTGGGAAAGGGGCGAACCTTCGATGCGAGCCGGGAGCAGGCTGCTGCACTAGGGCTTTCCGACCGCGTCATCTTTCTGGGTCAAAAGGACAACCCTCATAGCTATGTGGCCCGCTCGAACTGCGTCGTTCTATCTTCGAATTACGAGGGTTTTCCGAATGTCCTTCTCGAAGCTATGGCCTGCGGAACCCCCATTATTTCGACCGACTGCCCCACCGGTGCACGCGAGCTCCTGGCCCCTACGTTAGATTCACCTATTCCGCCCGCCACCGTTTTTCATGGCGATCATGGGGTTCTGGTCCCTGTCGGTGACGTCGAAGCTCTTGTGAAGGCGATGTCCGAAATGCGAAACGATCCTCTGTTGCGGGAGAGATATAGTGCTGCTGGCCTGAGCCGGGTTAAAGAGTTTGACAAGGATACTAATCCGGACCCATTTCGGACCGTGATCAAAGACGTATTGGAAAAGACTGCGTTTTGATTTGCCTGATTCGACAGCTAAGATAAGTTGAATGTGCGGGATCACTGGATTTGTAAATAAAAACGGGCGTGCTGCCGATCGGGAACTGCTCGAGGCGATGAACCTCGCTATAATTCACCGGGGGCCGGATGAGGACGGGTTCTTTGTCCACAAAAACGTCGGCCTTGCCATGCGGCGGCTATCGATCATCGACCTCGCGAGCGGCCAGCAGCCTATTTTTAATGCCGACAGGACAAAATGCATAGTTTTCAATGGCGAGATCTATAATTATCAGGAGCTGCGTGAGGGGCTTATGGCCCGCGGGCATGAGCTTTTTACAAAATCGGATACCGAGGCAGTCCTGCGGCTTTACGAAGAGTTGGGGCCTGAGTGCCTTCAGCACCTGCGGGGAATGTTCGCATTCGCTATCTGGGATGATGTCGACAAGTCGCTGTTCCTTGCCCGCGACCGGATCGGCAAAAAACCCTTGCTTTACTCCCGACAGCCGAATGGCGATCTGATCTTCGGTTCAGAATTTCAGGCACTTCTAAAACATCCGTCCATTTCCCGCGAGGTCGATTATGATGCGATCGACAGCTACTTCACTTACCTTTGCGTGCCGGCGCCGCAAACGGCGTTTAAGGCGATCCGCAAACTCGAACCCGGCCATTGGCTTCGCTGGAAAAACGGTGACATCGAGACGCACCGCTATTGGCTGCCCGATTTCTCTAAGAAGATAAAGATCTCGGAGGAAGAGGTTATAGAAGAGACGACGCGGATTGTTCGGGAATCGACCAAACTGCGGATGATCTCCGAGGTCCCGCTGGGGGCCTTCCTTTCGGGCGGCGTCGATTCATCCGTAGTCGTCGCCTTGATGGCGCAGGAGAGCCCGACACCAGTCAAAACCTTTTCGATCGGCTTTGAAGAACAAGATTTTAGCGAGCTTAAGTACGCTAAGACGGTTGCCGAGCATGTAGGGGCCGAATATAACGAATTCATTGTCCGCCCGAACGCGGTCGAGGTGCTCCCGACCCTGGTTGATCACTATGGCGAACCATATGCCGATTCGAGTGCGATCCCGACGTATTACGTTTCAAAAGAGACCAGAAAACACGTAACCGTCGCGCTCAACGGCGACGGCGGCGACGAGAGCTTTGGCGGATACGAGCGCTATGCAGCGATGCAGCTCGCCGAGATATATCAACGTTTTCCAGGTTCGCTCCGAAAGATCTTTTTCGAGGCCCCCGTCAAAGCCCTGCCGTCTTCCGAACTCAGACGATCTCGAATCCGTGATGTCCAGCGTTTCATCAAGGCGGCCAATCTATCGCGAAGCGAGCGGTATTACTACTGGATGTCAGGTATAAAAGATTCGATGAAGGAAGAGCTTTATACTGATGAGTTCAAGAGACGCGAAAATGGCAACAACCCATTCCACTTTATTGACCAGTGGTTTAAACAGGCAAACGGAAGCGGTATGCTCGATTCGACGCTTCTTGCCGATCAAATGACCTATTTGCCAAACGATCTGCTCGTCAAGGTCGACATTGCCTCAATGGCCAATTCGCTCGAAGCCCGCTCGCCTTTTCTCGAGCACAAGGTAATAGAATTCGCTGCCAGCCTGCCGGAAAACCTGAAGATGCGGCGATTTCAAACGAAATATCTATTAAAGAAAGTGGCCGCCCGCCTCGTGCCGCGAAGTGTTGTCTATAGGCAGAAGATGGGCTTTGGGGTGCCGGTCGGCAAATGGTTTCGCGGCGAGATGCGGGACTTTGTTCATTCCGTGCTCCTCTCAGAGCGAGCTATGAAGCGAGGTTTAACCGAGCCGGCCGTGGTCGCCCGATGGATCGATGAACACGAAACCGCCGTCGCCGACCACACTTTCCACATCTGGGGTCTACTAATGCTCGAATTGTGGTTCCAGCAGTTTATTGATGGATAACCGGGGTCGGTCGATCTTTTCGGCCAAACGTGGTCAATTCTTGAATGACCAGATCCTGGGCCAATGTTCTTTTGGTTAATTTCTATGGTTAATTCTCTAAAGGCTCACTTAAAGACTTCCCCGCTTACACGTTCGCTATACCTGGCCGTTGCAAACTATGCTGGTGGCGTTCGAAATCGCAGAAAGATAAAAGGGCGATCGTTAGAGGACATTTTTTCAGATTATTACCGCGAGAACTTTTGGGGAAGCGACGAGAGTGTTTCCGGTGGAGGCTCCACCCTTGAGTACACCGAGAATCTAAGGCGGGAACTCCCTGCGTTGATCGAGCGATATGGCGTTACTTCCATATTGGACGCTCCGTGCGGCGACTTTAATTGGTTTCAGTATGTAAAGCTGCCAACGGGTGTCTCTTATACCGGCGCGGATATAGTACCTGATCTCATTAAAAGCAATAACGAAAAATTCGGAAATTCAGACAGGACGTTTCAGGTGCTCGATATCACGCGTGATCCATTGCCTCGATCTGATTTGTGGATCTGTCGGGACGTTTTATTTCACCTTTGCACCAAAGATGTTTTTTCCGTAATTCATAATTTTGTAAATAGCGATATTAAGTATCTTCTAACGACTTCCAATGTTCTCTGCACCGAGAACAAAGATATTCTATCGGGACAATTCAGACAAATTAATTTACAGATCGACCCCTTCAATTTCCCTGCACCGCTCTTTTCTATCGACGATTGGATAGAAGGAGATCCAGTGCGAAAAATGTGCCTGTGGGATCGAGAGACGATCTCGGCCCTTATGTGTAGAACGAGTTCGAATACTCGTTCTTGATATAGGCGAATCCGTGGAAAATCCATCTGAACGCCCGTTACTGCATTCGAATTCCATATCAGAGCGTCAAGACTCAGGTTGGGACATTCGCAATGCTCCGGGAAATTATATCTCTCTGGTTCTGACACAGGCTGGGAGTGCTTTGTGCTCATTTTCTGCGATCTGGCTAATAACCAGGTACATG
>JBGTBC010000111.1:0-1493 GCA_041749555.1 Pyrinomonadaceae bacterium
TACCATTTAATATATTCGTCTTGAGTGCATGACCTCAGGCTCCTAAACACCCCAAAGTTCGACTCCCTTTATAAAGAGTTTATTTTTGATTGGGTCAAGGCCGATCTCCGCACGACAGCCGCCTTCTAAACCTCGGTTTGATATCAATTTTCGCTCCGAAAAGAAGCCCCCTCTTTCCGAATACGTAAACCAGTAATTGCTGTAACCGAAAAACAACTTATCGTCCCTATCGAAAATCGGGAAGATCCTGATGAACGGAACTCCACGATCTCGTTTGTCTTTCGGAAGTTTCTTAAATTCCTGAACTAGCTCGGAGTCGGTTAAATAACGAACCGCAATTTCACCAACCTTCGTTGGCAAATCTCTGGTTAGGTAGAAATCGTAAACTACATTCACACTTCGCAGGTCCCGACTCGAAAATCTTACAAGGGCCGCCATCTCCTTTTCCAAACATGCCTGAAGGCCACGGGCGTAAAGCGAATCTTTGCCGCTTTGCGGGACCACACTGACCACAAACATAAAGATAAAGATCAACGGTTTCATTACGATTTGAATCAGGGCCTTATCGCCAGTTCCGGTACATTCGCATTCTCATAGTTCTCAATTAGAGCTGATAAGACATCCATCATCGAGGCGAGCGGATGTGATTCGTCTTCACCCACCTGATCGACAAGATCATCCAGCATCGAGACGAGTCTGTCGTACTCTGCGTCGTTTTGAGGAACAAATACCGTGTTTGAAACTTTTGTCCACGATTGAACATCAATGGTCTGCATATCTACTCCTTCCATCTTCCGGCGTCATATTCGCTATGCGTTAGTACAGCGCGGATGTAAACCTTTTTTCGATTATAGTGTATCGCCGCGATCAGTCGGACCTTATTTCCGCCAATGTTGAAAACTGTCAACTTCCCGACCTTGTCCGCCGACGGGAATATCTCGCGTATCTCTTCGATCGAGGCGAAATTACTCTGCTTCATATGCCGATACCAGCCTGCAAGAGCGTTGTTCGTCTCCGGATATTTTGTGGCATGCTCATTCAGTCGCTTTCGAGTGATTACATGCATTTACGCCTCCCGCCAAATGATGAACGCGTTATCCAGTCGTTCCATTCCGATCTTTGGGTAGTATTCCATCGCGGTCGGGACGGATAGCAGGAGCACCATCGATTCCTCGCCGGCGGCTTCTTTTGTCATTTCGATCAGTTTTCGCCCGACGCCTGCTTTCTGGTGCGACGTTGCGACTGCAAGGTCGGCGAGATACGTGCTCCATGCTCCGTCGGTTATCGAACGCGAAATGCCAATCAACTTGTCATTTTCCCAAGCGCTTACGACGAGGTTTGAACCCGCCAGCATCCGTGCGATCCGATCAGCGTCATCGACCGGCCGGGGCAATCCGGCGTCGCGGTAAAGTTCGATCACGTCAGCCGCATCGACCGGCTCATTCACCTTGTATTCGATCATCTATTTCAGCCCGAACGTTTCAATATATTTC
>JBGTBC010000112.1:0-5206 GCA_041749555.1 Pyrinomonadaceae bacterium
CGATCACGGACGTCTCCAGATAAATGCTCAACTTCATTAGTTAATTCTAGTCTTTTTCGGGTTGGACCGGAACGAAGGTAACGCGGGAGTTTTTGAAATCGAAGGTAAGTCTATAATTTTTAAGGAAATTGCCGCCGAGGATCCCGGCCTGTTCGAAACCGGAGGCCTCGTTAATTATTCGGAGATCCAGAGCGACCGCCATGATGTCTTTGCGAGAATGGCTCCCAAATGTAACCCGCGGAAGCAGGAATGACGAAACGTCATCAGTTATGCCGGCGGAACCTATAACACGCATACGCTCATTGTTCTCAAACCCGCTCACGGTGTCTATTCTCGCCACCTCATCTGAAATGACCGATACGCTGGCGCCGGTGTCTACAATGAAATTAAGCGGCATCTCAACGCCCTCGATCTGAACTTCGCCGCTAAGGAAACCGCTCGACGTCAAACGAAGCGGCAATGACAAATCAGGATTATCCTTTAACGAGCGTGTTGCGTCACCTGATCTCGTCAGGACGAAACTTTGGTTCCCGTAGTCGACCGTTGTTAGGAATTTCGAGATCAGAGAGAGTCCGATGTATCCGTCAACTTCATTCGATGTATTGTGAAACTTCCGAATATAGACGGGCACATTTCTAATTGTGATATCTCCGATCCCTATCTGCCTGACCAACCCGTAAACGATCTCAAATTTTCCGTCACCGCCAATACCTTTTGCATGGCCACCCCGGGCAACGGGCTTGATGTTTAATCGTTTTGCTGTCTTTTCCGAGATCACCGAAATGCCTGACCCGGTATCAAGCACAAATCGCTGCGGCTCTCGATGCCCATTCACCCTAAGATTCATCACTGGACGGTTTCCTTCAAGGTTAAAGGGGATACGAGCCAGATCGCTGCCGCTAACGCCATAGAGTCTGTCGCTTTGGCTCAAGTAAAGCAGGAAATTTATAAGTCCTTTGATTCGCGCGCGCCGGTCTGAATCGGTACTTTTTGAGATCTTAAGAAATCTTCTGTATGCTTCCGCCGCCTCACTGTAACGTTCTGCCCGGGCAGAAACCTGAGCTAGCGCGAATATGTAATCGGGTTCATCCGGCTCGTGATACGTCGCTTCCCTCAAATTCTCGATACTTTCTGAGATTTGATTCTCATAGAAATCGATCATTCCGTATCCTGCCCACGCCAGATCCTCGCGCCTGTTCAGTTTTATTGCTCGCACGAAAAGCAGACGAGCTTCGCGAAAACGCCCGGCCGCTAGCAAAGTAGAGCCAAGCACCGCCAGGGCCCTCGGATTGCGAGGTTCCGCCTTAGCGACCTCGATCACCATCTCGTAAGCCTCAACAAGCCTACGTTGTTTTGTCATTACATAGCTGAGTTCGACACGTATTTCCGTATTATTCGGATCGGTCGCGGCCGCTTTTCGAAGTAACGCCTCAGATTCAATCAGCATCCCACCGCGCGAGTGCTTCTTAGCCTCTCGTATCATTTTCTTGACGTTCTGTTGAGTATCGGCCTCTTGGGGCGACGAGACGGCGGTGAGTGAGAAAATAAAAATTCCGAGGAGGGCGGAAAGCGCGAACGTAGTTTTACCCCCCACCGAATTTATCGAGTCGTGACGGCTATATTTCATACCGTTTACACCATTTCACTTGGGAGATGAAACTACTTAAGGATACTTCCAGTTTTCATTGACCAAAGGACAAGATCCAGATCGTCAAAATCCACATGGGCATGATCAGCAAGTTGCCGTACCTTTTCTTCAATCATTAGATACCGTGATCGAGTATTTGGTGGCTTTGCCTCGTCAATTAATTTTAGTTCGACGAGGCAATTTAGAACGTGCTTATCGAGAATGGCATACCCCTTGAAGCCTACATTTCGAAGATAATGGCTCGCCTCCTTGTAGCCAAGGCCTTTAATTCGCTTTTCCCTGGCCAGCCAATCGCGTCGCGCCAAATCGCAAGAAAAACTGTTAAGTTTATTACGCAGTTCGAGTTCACAATGGTCTTTTAGGAACTCCCTCGATGCCACGATGTACCTGGCCCTGGCATTCGGATATCGGTGGACCCCGCTCAACGCCTCAGCTAACTCTTGCTGATCGCCGGTAAGCAGGATAGGCATTACGGCATCGAGCGAGTTCAATCCCATCCGGGCAGAGCATCCTCCCGTGAAGAAGCAAAAGACCATCTCTTCCCAAAAATTCACATCGGTCCCTTTTGCATGCAAGAGGTCGAAATCCGCCATCCGTTGCCGGATCTCGCCATATCTGGCAGCATGAGCGAGCCTGATATTTTCGATTGTTATCGGTTCCCTTGTTTTCTTCACGCTGGAAAAAGTTTAGGAGGGCATTGTCAGGTGTGTCAATGCCTCATTGCGGCATACTCGGCCATTCGCGGTAAATCTAATGTTTTCGCCCGCATTGTGTTGATTATGGAGAGGAGGATTCCACTTGATATTGACCAACCAAACACCGAGAATTTGTATCTAAAGTTAATTGAACAAGCAAATAGGGAAATAATTATGTCGGTTATAAACGCTCAGCCCAGGGCTCTCGCATCCGCCGCGTTAGCCATTACCTTACTTTTGGCTACTTTCCCCGCGGTTTTGGCCCAGTCTAGGCCACAGAAAGGCCAGCCGCCCGCGGGCAGCGGAAAAAAGAATGAGCGTCCGGCGCCCCAGACCGAAGAAGAAAGACTCAAAGCCGAAGAGGAACGGAGACGGGCCGAAGAGGAAAAGAACGCGATCTTAGACCCGACAATTGAAAGAGTCGAAGCAAATATCGTCAACGTCGATGCCGTAGTTTATAACAAGAAATCAGGCCAGATCATCTCGGGACTTAAGAGAGAGAATTTTGCGATCTTCGAAAACGGTGTAAAACAGGAGGTCTCCAACTTCTCTACGCCCGATTCGCCGATCACTGTAACGCTAGTTGTCGAGTACAGCAAATGGAGCGAGGTCTTAGGCTCGGCGGCGGGAGGTTATTGGGAACCCGGCACGTATGAAGTTATCAGGCCCGTGGCCCAGTTCCTTTCCGGGTTTATCAAGCCTCCGAACGATTATGCCTCGGTTATCGCATTTGATATGCGACCAACGCCGATCACGGATTTTACAAACGACCCCGGACGGCTCAGGTCGACGGTAGATCTATTATTGCGAAATCGCCCTGCGTTCCGCGAAAACAATCTGTTCGACGCTCTTAAGTTCGCTCTCATAGGCGGTTTGGGTGATTCGGTCGTCCTCGAAAATTCAAAGAGCGAAAAATCGGTCTATGGCGGTATGGTTGATGTCAGGGCAAAGCGCAGAGCTATTATCCTTGTAGCGTCCGGTATCGACACCTTCAGCAAGATCAATTACGACCAGGTCCGAAGGATCGTCCAGGAAGCCGGAATACCGATCTATATCATCAGTACCGGCAACCTGTTCTATAAGAAATACGAGGCGTATCTCGGCCCGACCGATAGTCTTTCCGGGGCTCCCGGGCGACTTACATTTCTGCAAGCCCAGAACACGATGAACACGCTTGCCAAGGAATCCGGCGGTGCCCATTATCCAATGACGTTTGAGGGCGAGATACCCCAGTATCTTAACAACATAAATTCGATGCTTCGCAGCCAATACTCTTTAGCATACGACCTTTCTGAAAAACATGAACCAGGGAAGAGATATAAGCTGGAGGTCAAGGTCGATCTTGACGGCGACGGAGTCTATGAAGACAAAGCTGTCGTAGTCCAACACCGTCCGTTCTACTCGACTCCAAAACCTGACGCAAAGAAGAAATAACAGGGAGTGCCGTCCCGCATATTGTGACCCTTCGTTGAGTCACTCACGCTTACCTTTTCAGCTTTTTCTCATTAGCACCGGCTTGGACGCCGGATCCTTTTTGACAGTGGTGTCGTCATAGGTAAGGACTGTTCCACCAAAACCGACTGCCCAGCCTCGACCATCCGAAAACACAATTTTTTCGAGCTTGTGGGTTGTTTTGGATCCCGCGTCCATCCATGTACTTCCCCCATCTTTCGTCCGAATGATCACTCCGTTATCTCCGACGGCCCAGCCGTCGGTCGGGCTCGTGAAATAAACATCATTCAAATTAACTGTTACGCCCGAATTCACCTGTCGCCACAATCTCGCGGCCACCGAACGAAATATCTTGCCCTTTGACCCAACCGCCCATCCGCCTTTCGAGGCAAAATTCACAGCATTAAACCGGGTATCGAGATCTCCCAGAATAGTTGCTTTTTCCCATGTAAAACCACCATCGTCCGTAAAAAGGATCGTCCCCCCAGTGCCGACTATCGCACCGATCCTTTCATTGGCAAATGCTCCGTCAAGCAAAAGGTAATGGTTCGCTGTCTGACTGTTCTTCCAAGATACGCGGTCTTCCTGAAGGCCATAAAACCCACCGCCCTCGCCAAATGCCGTTGCCCTGCCATCCTCATGAAATAACAATCTGGTAACTCGTTCTCGGCCGCCATTCTGAAATTCGACCTTTTCCCACGTTCGGCCGCCGTCAACCGTTCGCCGAAGATACGAGGTAGGATCTGAACCGCGGGCATATAGATTCCGCTCGCACAAAAGCCATCCTGTCGATTCGTTCTCGAAATGGATCTGAAGGAGAGCGTCTGTCGTGAACTTCTTGACGAACGTCCAGTTGTTGCCGCCGTCCACCGTCGTCAACATCACCCCATCGCCGCCGACGATCCAGCCCTTTTTATGATCGAGGAAATAAATGTCGCGAAACCATGCGAGGCTGTTTGTTTCCTGCCTGACCCAATCCGCCTTTACGGTTTGAAAGGAAAGCGCGATCAGAATGATTATTACCAACTTCAGAATTGGTTTCATATAAGACAGCATGTTTGTCTAAAAACCGGGATCAAAAAGGTATGCCAAAAAGCAGTCTCGCCGCACTAGCCTTTCCGATAATGTCAAACACTTTATCGATCGAAAACCCTTTGCCAGAAACAAAGATCTGATCTCCGGGATTTAAGAAAACCATGTCAGCCTTTCCGCTTTCCATCTTGGCGAGACTGACCATTTTTCGGGAAAGTCGGCCCTCGTTTGTGTAGCTCACTATATATACCTTGTTGCGGTCACCATTTTTAGTAACGCCACCAGATTCAAGTATTGCTTCGTAAACGCTCACCTTGCGGTCCATAACTCTCACGCCGGGAGACGCCACATTACCCATTACGCTGTAGCGTGTAGACAT
>JBGTBC010000113.1:0-17983 GCA_041749555.1 Pyrinomonadaceae bacterium
CTGCACTAAGGTCTTTCCCACGCCGCGGACGATACCGAAGACAAAATCGGTAGCTACAGTAGCACTGCTCGAGCTATTCAAAGGCACGACTGCTGAGGAACGTGCGAAAGAATTCTCTTCCTTTCCACCGGAAGATACGAAGAATATTCTCAAAAAGGTAAACGTCAAAAGCGGTGCCGCGTATGTCAATTTTACGGAAGCCGTTTACGAGCAGCTCGGGACCGCGACAACCAGCTGCGGCAGCGGGTTTTTCGCATCGGTCGAGGAAACATTGACGCAGTTCCCGACGATCAAGAAAGTCTTCTATGCGATAGAGGGGAGCCCCCGGGATTTTTACGAGTGGGTGCAGGTCGGTGAATGTCCACGGGAACTGAAGAATTGTGATGGCCGTAATTTTCGTTAAACTGTTCCGATCGCAGCTTTCAGAAACTGTCCGGTAAACGAGCCTTCTACCACGGCGATCTCTTCGGGCGTGCCGGTCGCCACGATCTCGCCGCCGCCGATGCCGCCCTCGGGGCCCATGTCGATGACATAGTCGGCAGTTTTGATCACATCCAGATTGTGTTCGATCACGAGGATGCTGCCCCCATTGTCGATCAGGGCCCGAAACGCCGTCAGCAATTTATTAATGTCATGAAAATGCAGGCCCGTCGTCGGTTCGTCGAAGATAAACAGCGTTTTGGAGGTTGTTTTTTGGGCGAGATGTGAGGCGAGTTTTACCCTTTGGGCCTCGCCGCCGGACAGCGTGGTTGCCGATTGCCCGAGCCGCAGATAGCCAAGGCCGACATCTTCGAGCACCTTCAGCCGTGTCACGAGTTTACCGACATCCTTAAAGAATAATATTGCTTCCCGGATCGTCATTTGGAGGGTTTCGTGAATGTTCCTGCCCTTATATCTGACGTCCAGAATTTCCTGCTTAAATCGCATTCCGCGGCAATCCTCGCAGGTGAGTTCGACATCGGCAAGAAACTGCATCTCGATGGTCACTGTGCCCGAGCCCTGACATATCTCGCATCGGCCGCCCGGTACGTTGAACGAAAAATGCGATGGGTTAAAGCCCTTTGTCTTTGCCGCGTTGGTCCCGGCGAAAACTTCGCGGATCGCATCGTACGCCTTGATGTAGGTTACGGGATTTGACCTCGGAGTGCGACCGATCGGGGATTGGTCCACGAGTATCACATCGTCGACAAGATCGTCCCCCTTTATCTCCTTAAAAAATCCGACGTGAGCGTTCCATTCGCCGCGTTTTTTCTTTAATCCGGCATAAAGCACATCGTGGACCAGGGTCGATTTTCCGGATCCGGAGACGCCCGTGACCGCAACGAGCATGTCGAGCGGTATTTTTACCGAAACGTCCCTCAGATTGTGCTCGCGAGCTCCGACTATCTCAATAACTCGCTTTGTTTGTGGACGCCGCTTTTGCGGGACCTTGATCTCCATTTCCCCACGGAGATATTTAGCGGTAAGCGAGGCCTCGCTTTTTAGCAACTGGTCGAAATTGCCGGCAAAAACAAGTTCGCCGCCAAATTCGCCAGCGTGGAGGCCGATGTCTAAAATATGGTCGGCAGCCCGCATCGTGTCCTCATCATGCTCGACCACGATGACGGTATTGCCGATATCGCGGAGATTCTCGAGGATCTTAATAAGCCGGGCGTTGTCGCGGGGATGAAGGCCGATGCTGGGTTCATCGAGGACGTAGAGCGTGCCGACGAGCAGGGAACCGAGGTTTGTAGCGAGTTGAATTCGCTGTGCCTCTCCGCCCGAGAGCGTGGCCGCGAGGCGGCTAAGGGTGAGGTAATCCAATCCAACCTCGACCAGGAATTTTAACCGCCTGCGAATCTCGAGCAGCAATTTGTCAGCGATCGCGGAACGCTCAGCATCAAGCTTAAGATTCACGAAAAAAGCATAAGCGTCCGTGATCGACATCTCGACGATCTCGGGCAGTGATCGGCCGCCGATCTTTACATCGCGGGCCGCCTGACGAAGCCGCTGGCCGCCGCAATCAGGACATTTGGTGTAACCGCGATACTTGGCAAGGAAGACGCGGACGTGCAGCTTATATTTTTTGGTCTCAAGCCACTCGAAAAACCCCTTTATCCCGCGCCAGCCTTCGTCACCATAGATAATGCAGTTTTGCTGATAATCGTGAAGGTCGGCGAACGGCGTCTTCATATCTATTGCCGCCGAAGCGCAGTATTTGACCAGCTCCTTCTGCGCCCAGGCATGCTGAGGACGGGCAAATGGTTCGATCGCTCCCTCTTTTAGAGTTTTCAGTGGGTTAGCGATCACCAATCCGTAATCGATCCCAATAGTATTACCAAAACCCTGGCAGGTCCGACACGCGCCAAAGGGCGAATTGAAGCTGAATAGGTGAGGCTCGGGCTGCTCATAACGCGTGCCGTCGTATTTGCAGACGAAGCGGTCGGAAAAACGCAAGATCTTCGGCGGCTGCGTTGAGTGATCCGCCCTTACTGACGTGCTGCGGGCTTGAGCAACCGGAGAGTCCGCGACTTCGATGACGGCGGCGTGGCCTTCGCGAAAGCAGATCTCAAGTGAATCGACCAGACGCTGGCGAATGTCGCTTGCCGCAGCCAAACGGTCGATCATAACGTATGTATCATCAAAATCAGCGAATGGATAATCTTCCGGCTTTTGAAGCTCGATCATCTCGCCGCCGCGATAGAGCCGTGAAAAGCCCTGCTGCAGCAGCGAGATCAGAAAGGCCTGAGTGCTGAGATCGGCGGGCTTTGGCGTCTTTCTAGCCCGGTTCGCCGGGGTCTTTCTTTCTTTCCGCGAAGCCGTGTCTTCCTGTATGGGAAAAAGGACGTAAAATCTCGTTCCCTGTTCTAGTTCTGCAAGGATCTCATCGGCCGCCGATTCGGGCGAATCTTTTTTGACCTCGCGGCCGCAGACATGGCAAATGGTCGTTCCGGCACGTGCGAACAGCAGCCTGAGATAGTCGTAGATCTCGGTCTGGGTCGCCACCGTCGAGCGCGGATTCTTTGTTGCGTTTTTCTGGCGGATGGCTATCGCCGGGGCAATGCCAATGATCTCATCGACATCCGGCTTATCCATTCGTTCCAGAAACTGTCGTGCGTAAGCAGAGAGCGATTCGACGTACCGCCGCTGCCCCTCAGCATATAAGGTGTCGAAGGCGAGCGAAGATTTACCCGACCCGGAAACGCCAGTGATCACCGTCAGCTTATTGATCGGGATAGAAACCGAGACATTCTTAAGATTATGAACACGAGCTCCGCGAACCTCGATACATTCCTCTTTTGGTTTCGCAGCCTGCATAGATGAGATTTCCGGACCCTGGGCAAAAGTACATTTTACCAAATCGGATTTCAGCGGACAAAGAGCAGGGCAATTAGAGTAATTTGAAAGGAGCGGGTGAGCGAATAAAGTCAATGAGGGCGGGCCTTACCATCGATGATCGTATCCACTGAGATTCTCACGCCAGTCTTCCGGTTCGTCGTAAACGAGGCTTGGGATCGAGCCTTCTATAAGGATCTCAGTGTCCATTTCGCGGCGAAGCCGATAAGTGCGGCCCGAGGGCGAGCATACTGTTAGTACTATGCGTTCTTCGGAGATCTTTGAGACGGCTGCAAAACGCCAGTCGGTGCGCGAGCGGACGATCAGACGCGAGCCGATCGGGAGGGAGTTGAGCATTAATTGCGTTTTGGCAGTTTCCACGATTTTCGCCGTTTGTCGTAAACGTCCTCGGTCATTTGGACCAGGTAGGGCACCTTAGACGGCGATAGCCATCCGATTATGCGTTCGAGGTCGCGGCGTTCCATCGCGGTGCAGCCCGAAGTCGGCTCAGTCGATGACTTCCAAACGTGCAGGAAAATGCAAGATCCGCGGCCGGGTTCGACGGGATAGGTGTTATAAGCGACAAAAATACCCAAATCGTACTCAGGCCCGACCTCAAGCATCTTTTCCGAACTCTTCCAGTCAAAATTCCCGACCTGCATTCGATTTACGATGCGGTTATAAAAGGAAGATCGGCTGTCGTCGACACACTCGGAATATCGATCGAGCTTTGTATAAGGCATTTCGAGGGCCTCAGGCTTGGTAGCAGTGCCGAATGTCGAGGTCAGCGGGAAAAGCCCGGCGGGTGCATTGCCGTCACCTTCCTGTTTGATCTTGGCCATATCGATGTCGCTGGTCAGGACCTCTCCCCAGGCAAGGCCGCTGCGTCCGACGACCACCGCGAAGGATTCGCCGATCCGCTTCCAATCGCTTCTGTCGTTCTTTCGCTCAAACAATTGTCCCTTTCCGCTTGTGGAATCCCAAGCTTTTGTGGTTACAACGACGGCCTGCAGAGAATTGTTAAATGGCTGTTTGACCGCGGGAGCATCGGGTTTCTTGACTTGCCCGAAAGCTGCAATGGCGAGTGCAGTTGCAATCAGAATAACAAAGATCGCCTTCATATTAGTCGATGAAAACGGTTTCACCCTTTAGTTTCTTTCGGCCGGAGGCATACATACGAATGCCCACCATTATCATTACAAACGAGATCGCAATCCACGCGGCGGCCCAAACGAGAGCCGGGATCCCTGTGGCCGCAGCCATATTTGCCGCGTCAGATGATTGAACTGTCGTGGCCGAGATGACAAAAAGGTCGCGAAGGCTGAAAAGGGCGTTAAGAAGGCACTGAACCGCCAGGAATGCGAGAGCAAAATTCGCCCATTTCATACTGGCAAATTTAGCTATGGCCAGAAGTGCAGCGGCAAGAACCGTTCCGGAAAAGACGGTGAAGAGGATGCTGCCCAAAGTGACATTGGCAAGGAAATTGTAAAACGGTGCAAGAAAGCCGAAAACGAACGTCATGACTCCGACAAAGATGCCAGCCGATGCAAGGGCTGTTCGCGATGAGTATCCGCGCCGCATCCATGCAAGAAGTAGAACGCCAAAGGCAGTCGTGCCCAGATAGCCCGCACTTGATACAAACAACGACGACAAGCCGGAAGTTTGAGACCAGACCGCGCCGCTGCCATCGGGCGAGACCGTCAGGCTCTGGACCGCATTACCAGTAACGAATGCCGCAAGAGCATGCCCGCCTTCGTGAATGAAGGTCGCGAAAAGCTGGAGCGGATAAAGGACATAGGCGGCCACCGGAATAAACCACGAAACGACCCAGACGCCGACGCTCACAAGAGTCGCGATGATAAGCAGGGAAATTTGGGGTCTTGCATCTTCGGCCAATGTGTATCTCATAGGATTAAATTCCATTTCATTCTCCACTGTTACAATACGATAATTGTAATCGAAAGTTCGTCTCCGGGATAACGAGCTACCGGCGATCAGTTCTATAGTCTGTTTTGCCGCCTGTCTTTGACTCGAGTCTGATCTCGGAAATCACTATATCCTTTTGAACCGCCTTGCACATGTCATAGACGGTAAGGGCCGCGACGGAGACGGCTGTCAGAGCTTCCATTTCGACGCCGGTCTGGGCTGTCGTGATCGCCTCAGCTTCAAGTTTGATGCCGAAATCCGTGAATTCCGCCGTAATATTAACCTTCGAGAGGTTGATCTGGTGGCAGAGCGGGATCAGTTCTGAGGTTTTCTTTGCCGCCATGATACCGGCGATTCGGGCGATCTCAAGCGGATCACCCTTGGGAGTTTGTTTGGCTTTTAGCGTTTGTAGAGTTTCCTTGGACAAAAGTACCTTGCCAGACGCTACCGCACGTCGTACACTCGCCTCCTTGTTGGAGACATCTACCATCGCCACCTTTCCCGTTTCGTCAAAATGCGAAAGCTCGTTCATAAATTCACAGATATGCGATCTCGCCGACCTCGCCTTTTTTCCTGACACTTCCTTTCGGCATGAAGATGAGTGAGTCGGCCCTAGAGTAGCCGACGAAATCGGAGGATCCCTGCCATTTTAGCGGAAACGCAACCAATTGACCCAACTTGTTTGTTTCGAAACGCGAAGGCAGGTATGTGTCCCGTTCGCGATTGGCCTTTACATCGGTACCCATAACGGCCCTGCCCAAAAGCAGGGATGTAGATGCCGCCCCCTGCATTTTTAGGATAGAGGCGCGGACAAAGAGATGAAAGGTAACGGCCGCCGACACGGGATTACCGGGAAGGCCAAAGATCAGCGATCTGTCGAGGCGGGCGAAAACTATCGGCTTCCCGGGTTTGAGGCGAACCGTTTCAAAGAAGATCTCGGCGCCGAGTTCCGCTAAGGCCGTCTTTGTGTGGTCATATTTTCCGACCGAGACGCCGCCGGTAATGATCAGTACATCTGAGGTCTTGGATACTGAACGGATCACTTTCTTGAGCTCGGCAATATCGTCTCCGACATTTGAGAGAACTTTCGTTTTGCCGCCGAATCGGCAGCTGAGAACATCGAGCATTACTGAGTTTGAGTTCCGGATCTGATCGCGACCGGGCTTTTTTGAGACTTCGACGATCTCGCTGCCTGTGCCGAGGATCGAGATCCGCGGTTTCTTACCAACGCTAACTTTTGCATAACCGAATGATGCCAGCACCGCGATCATGTTCTCGGTAATGACTTCACCGGCTTTGAAGATCGCCGTTCCGCGTTTGATCTCCGAGCCTTGCCGGACGATAGCGGTCTCTTTTTTTACGGGCTCGATTATCGTGACCACTTCTGCATTTTCACTGGTAAGTTCGACCTTTTGCACGGCGTCGGCCCCGGCGGGAACGGGTGCCCCCGTCATGATCCGCACGGCCTCGCCCTTTTTTAAGCGACCACGCCAGCCTTGCCCGGCTGCGGACTCGCCCACAACCTTCAGTGAGACGGGGGCATTAGCAGTATCGGCGGCAATGACCGCGTATCCGTCCATCTGCGACCGGTCAAAAGGCGGCAGATCCATATCCGCCTTGATCTCTTCCGCGAGGACACGGCCAACCGAATCAGCCAGATCAACGCTCTCAGCCGCAAGAGGCTTTGTCTCGCGCTCAACAATTTCCAGAGCTTTCGTGATCGGGGTCATAGGCTTTGGCTGCACTGTCCGGAATAAATGAGAAGTGACACTTGATCACTAGTGTCCCAACATTGGTCGAATAGAGTCAACTGTTTACAAGTATGGCCGCTTAGATCTATGTTGTTCATAGCTTCTAGGGCCTGTAAAAGCGGGGTTTTCTCGAATACCGTGACGCTTATAATTTATAGAATTGTGTAGTGACCCGAGTCGAGGTTGAGCTATTCGATTCCTATCATTTCAAGCTCGACAGCGTTTCCGTTGGTGATGCTGATCGCTTGGGCGGCGAATCGGTAACGGCGGGATTCTGCCCGAACAGTGTAGGTTTCGCCGATCTGGAGGCCGGATATCTGGAAGTAGCCGAGCGGGCTGGTCATCACCGAACGCTGAATGCCCTGTGTATCGGTCACTGTGACTCGGGTCCGGCTTACGCCGCCGCCCTGAGAGTCGAGCAGTCGGCCGCTGATCGTGCCGCTTTCGGCCGACGGCGTGACATTCACAAGGCCGTTATTGACCTTGAAGTCGATCCCGCCTTCGTTTAGACGGAAGTTCACCAACCGCAGCACTGTTGAGGAATTTAGCGGACCGATGACATTGAAGTTGAGTTTCAGAAGTTCGCCCTCGCCTACCAGCGGTAACGCACCGAATGTGACGATCCTAAGGACACCCTTTTCGGTCGCATTGATTGTCAAAACACGGCCTTCACTTACTGTTCCGGCGAAGTCAGTCGCGATCAAGGCGGGATCGAGCACATCGGGGTCATAGTGCAGTTCAAACTCGTATGAGCGGATCCCCAGTCCAGTTGTATCACCGATCGTGACAGGCACGGAAAGTGACGTTCCGGACAATGCATTTGCCTTGGGAGCCGCGATTCCAAGTGCCTGCAGGTCGTCAGCCAAATCAGATTCAATGATCTGAGATGGCGGCGGTTGGGCTGTCCAGCTGCCGGTAACATCGCCCATAAGCAAGGCCACGTAGTCCTGATCGACGTGATCGGCATTTATATTTGCGTATACGGTGTTTGCCGGTAAGAAGCGCCACGTACCGGTCAACCCTGCACCGGGAAGGCTGGCGACAAAAGTGGCTATTAATGCCGCATCGTATGAACTGACAGTTCCGTTTCCGCTAACATCAGCAGCGATCAATTGATTGTTCTCAAGCTGCGTTCCACCGACAGCGTGTAGAGCGATCCCGGCTGCGTCAAAAGCGGAGATCGCGTCCAGCAACTCACCAGTCTTGGACGGCGTAACGGTGTAACCGCCGGCTCCCATTTCGCTTAGTGTGTATGTCCCGGTGCTGTCGGTAATGTCCGATCGCGGGGTTGAGCCGGCTGCGAGTACATTAACATTGGGTACCAACTTTGAGAATGGCCCGGCGCCTGTGTTGCCGTAAGTAACTTTGCCAGTGATCGAGCCCGAAAGTATGGTAACTGATCCATTGGATACCGAAGTACACGGTTCGCCCTCGTTAAACATGAATGGACCGAACGATACGGCAGTGGTATCTTCCGGATCACCAACCACGTTGAAGTTGATGTTAACGAGCGTTCCCGCGCCCTCGAGATCGTTAATGCCGAAGAGGGAAACGGCGAGCGTGCCCGGCGTCGGCCGCGAGACTGTCAAGGTGCGCCCGCCGCCATTCGAAGTCCCAATGCTGCCGAGAGTGACCCCCCAGTTGTTGGCGGAATTTCCGACCGGGTGGATCACGTCAGCGGCAAAGGTAATGATAAAGTCCGCCGATCTGGCTCCACGCCCCGTCATTTCACTCACATTGACCGGCACCGTCAGCGGCAAGCCAGTCATTATCGATTGAACGGGCGTCGACACTTCTATGCATTGGGCCACTTGAGCCTGGTTGTCAAAGCAGACATTGACGTCATTCAGTGTTGGAGTATTGGCTCCATTTGTCGTGCTCAGTAGTGCTTTGTAACGCAAATACCGGAGGCCGCTAAACTGTGCCAGCGAACCGCCGTTGTCAAAGAAGGTGTTGCCCGTTCCATCGGCCCCGACAAAGTGAAATGGCCCGGCAGGATCGCTGCTTGCCGCGGCCTGGAACTGAATATTAGTGCCCGGCGGCAATTCGGCGTTTGTCCACGTGATATTGCCCCACGCCGGAAGTCTGTTTGTAGCTGGATTAGCATCCTTTATCCCGGAAATGAAGCTCCCGGAAGGTGAGAATCCCGTGTCTACGTATACCCGGAAGCCGAAGTCATTGTTCGGAATGCCGGCACCTGTCCACGACGATCCGTTATTAGCTGAAGTTGAGCGGCGTCCGCCTGAATACGGGTTCGTACTGCTGATAGTAGATACGTATCGGGGATTTGAATCGGAAGACGGTCCTGTCAGTGTGCTCCGCCATACGATCGCGTACTGCGTACCGGCAGTGAGAGTGGCTGGTGCGGCGAAGCTGGCCGTGAAGAAGCGGCTGGTGCCATTGCAGAAACCGGGGATCGTCGTTGTGGCCAAATCAGGCCCGGTCGGCAGATCGCCCGAAGCGGCACGGATCGACACCGTTAATTGCGGCATCGTGACGTCCGAGCAGTCCACGCTGAAAAGGTGCAGGTCTACCCGCCTGACCGGCCCGTTCAGCGCAGGCGTAAAGGTCTGAGCATGCCACGCCGTTGTAAAGGAGAACCCCGATTGGACGAGGAGATCCAGGTTCTGCTGGTCGAGTGTTGGGGGATCGGACAGTGTTACGTTGCCGGCGGCAGACAGGTTCACATTCGTCGGGATGCCATTCTGAAACTGAGATTGCGAGGTGTCAGGCAGGCAGCCGCTTTCCGCGGCGGCTTCGAGAGAAAAGTTCTGGATGGTGACCACCCCCTCGTTAACTACAATGCTGCTGACCGCCGCGGAGCTGTAACCCGCCTTAGCGGCATTTTCCTCAGGATAGGTCCCGGCAGGAAGATCAAAGAAAGAGTAAAAGCCGTATTCGTCTGTTGTCGCGGTTCGCGATCCAAGGGAAACTGTTGCGCCTGAAATCGCAACGCCGCCTGAGGTCACAGTTCCGGACAGCGTTCCGCTGCCGACGACGGTGCATTCATCAAACCTAAAATTGCCGACCCGCGTGCGATAGATTACTCCGGTGTCGGTGTAATACTGATTCGTGTACCAGAAGGTGCATCCGTCGGGATCAAGCGTCATGTGCGTGTAGTCGCCCCATCGGTTGGTGCCAGCCTGGCTGCCGGTTCCCGCGAACATCGTTTGTTCGGTAAGGCTGAAGGTGTTTACCGGGTCAGAAGCGAGCCGGCCGGCATATCGGATCGAAGGGTGAAGCGAACTACCCGATGCGGTATAGCCCATAGCCATATTACCCGCCCGGTCGAGAGCAAGGCTGGGCATATAACGGTGGATAATATTATTTCCATCAGGGTCCCAGGTCGCTGCCTGGGGAAGAGTAGGATCTACATTCGTACCTGTGACGTCGACCTGATACCAGCGAGGAGCGGCAGCACCTGATGTATTGGCCCGCCGCACAGTGTGGGGAAGCCATAATGACTCGACCCCGCCGATGCTGATGTAATTATTTTGCATCATCGCCCTGATCTGAACAGTGTCAACCGCCGTGCCGCCCGCCGGGACCGATGCATCGGAAACTGAGTTGTTTGGCCAGCTCGTTGCGGCCAATGGGATCTCAGGCCCCGTGAAGGTCGACAGTGAGATCTTGTTCCAATCGACACTGAACTTGTAAACGGACAGTGCATTCAGGAAATTCCATGTTGAGACGAAATAGTTTGGTGTACCGGGTGGAGGCGTGCCGGTTTGCAGCCGAGCATTGGCGGGGAGCAAGGAAAAGTCACCCGTGCCGATATCGAATGATATGATCTGCACGTCCGGAGCACCGGCGTACATACGGGCCTTATTGAGGGCCGATACCGTCACACCGCGGTAAATGCCGCCCGCCGAGAAATCGAACATATTAGCCGACATATATAAGCCGTCAGGCCAGACGCCGAGTTTCGGATAGTCGTTTAGAGCGTCCGTTCTGTTAACAAAATAAAAATTCCACCCGCCCGCTACCGGATCGCCTGTTTTCGAAACAGCAATGCATTGAAATGCACCGGGAGGATTGACCACAGTTGAGCCATTTAGGGTGAAAGCAAAATCGGAAACGATCCAGCGGTCCTCAAATGTATCGTAAAGGACGACGGGATCTCCGGCATTATCGGTGTCACACAGATTGCCAAAACTTCCCTGGCTCATGAAAGTATCGAGATTCAGAGGCCCCGCAAGGAGGTTCCCGCTCTTATCGTAGATTGCGAGGGCGGTATTTATCGCCTGAACATAATGATTTGGGCCGACGTCGCCCGTTGGGTCGGGCGGGTAGCCGTTTCCCCAGCCACCCGTGCGGCCGAGGGCCTCGAATGTATTGATCGGTGCCGGGGCGGGTGCGGTCACGCCGGGAGCAATGTCGGATTGTTGCGGCATTTCAATTTTGGAACCAACCGTTCGGTCGCCCTTCAGATTGAAGTCCTGCGGGTTTGGCAGGATCCTTTCGTGTGGGAATCGGACCCTGTCCTTCTTGGGTTCACTGACTAGCGCCCGAAGGTCGCCGTCGAAGCTTTTTCGCGACTTATGCCCGCGGCCTTCGTTAGGTCTAACTTTGATCGGCCCTTTGAAGGGCTCCAGGGTCCGGGTAGATCGGCCGTCCTGTGTTTGTCCCTGCCGGGCCATTGTCGGCGTATGAAATCCAGCGGAGATCGGTCCGGTGCTCTCCCGTGTGAGCTCGGGCTCCGTGCCTGACACTCGGTCAGATCGCGTTTCATTTTCAAAGCCTTTCGGCGACTGGCGGACAGTACTGGGATCTTTGGAAGGAATGATGGCTTGCCCGGAGTCAACGGGACGCGTGACGTCAGTGTTAAGCTCCGAAGGGTCTTGTTGAACTCGTCCTTCCACGGTATTTTGGGAGAGTGTCGGGGGTGGGCTTTGCTCGACAATAGCAGTGTGCCGATCGAGCTTGGTTTCGGAAAACCCGAAGCTAGAGGCTACCGAGTTGAGAACTTCGCCTCCCCAGCCAATTGCCCCGACCACCCCGATGGCCGATATTAATGAAAGAGCCGCAACAATGAGAAAGCCTTTCCCGGGAAAGCTAAGTGCCATGACGTTTAGAAAAGGGGCTGGCTGCCCCTCGGTCCTGATTGTTTTGCTTTAAAGTATTGAAACCGTTTGCCGGGGGAGATATCTTAGGCCCGACGTCTGCGACCAGTATCGGAACAACTGGGAATAAGAAGCGGTTTACTTAACTTTATATGTGGGAAAATTTATATCGCAGATCGTGGCACAGGTCAAGAGGAAAAGCGTTGCATATTCGCAGGCCTCTTCCATAGATCGACCTTGCCTATGCGAGTCGCGACTTGACGGCGTCGCTGAGGGCTTTGCCGTCGATGGAGAGGCCGGCGAGGCGGGCGGTGGCGGACTTCATTACGGTGCCCATATCCTTCATAGATGCGGCTCCGGTCTCGGCGATGGCGGCGGTAACGGCCGCTTCGATGTCTTCGGGTGAAGCGGCCCGGGGCAGGTATGCCTCGATAACGCCGATCTCGGTCAATTCTTTGGCGGCGAGGTCGGAGCGTCCGGCCTTTTCGTATTGCTCGACCGAATCGCGGCGCTGTTTTACAAGGCTCTGGAGAGCCTTTGTGATCTCTTCGTCTGCCAGCTCGCCGCCTTTTTCGATCTGTCGGTTCATCAGGTTGGCCTTGACCATCCGCAGCGTCGAGAGGCGGCCGGCGTCCTTTGCCTTCATCGCGGCCGTCAAGTCGGCGATGATCGTGTCTTTTAAGCTCATGTTCTCGAAATGGACAATTGATAATTGAAAATGGAAAATAAAAACAACATTTTTCTTCCGTAATTGTCCACTGTCCGTTGTCAATTGTCCATTATGAAGCTGCGTTGGCGATTCGGAATAATTGCGGGCCTATTTCTGGCCATTTTTTCGCTGTATCCGCAGTTGAAGATGGTCTATCTGCGTGGGGCGGATTGGAACGGGCATTACGCATATAACGATATTGACGAGGTGGCATACGCAGCATATCTGAAGGCCCTGATCGACGGACGCCCGCGGCGAAATGACCCCTACACCGGCCGCGACGATTCGCCCGCCGATCCTCAGCCTGAATCACTTTTTTCCATTCAATTTGCCGGGCCGTACACGATCGCCATCCCGGCCCGTATCCTCGGCGTCGGAGCTCCGTGGGCAATGACGATATCGGGGGCCATCGCCGCCTTTCTTACCGCACTCTGTGTGTTTTGGCTCATCGGGCGTATCACGGCTGACTCGTGGTATGCAATGGCGGCCTCGCTCGGTGTTTTTTGTTTCGGAACGCTTGCCGCGGGCGAAGGTGCGATCCGCGAGGTGTTATTTAATGGCGTTTCATATCCGTATTTTCCGGGGTTTCGACGTTACATTCCAGCGCTTGCATTTCCTGCCTTCTTCGCATTTTGCTGTTGCGTTTGGAAGTTGATGAATGGGCCTGAAGACCGTGACGATGCCGTGCCGAAACCTTTGATACCTAATTTCCCTTATGTGATCTTAGCGGCCATTTTTTTTACGTACACGGTCTTTGGTTACTTCTACATTTGGACAACCGCGGCAGCTTTTCTCGGATGTATTTATTTCGTTTGGATTATTGGACGCCCGCCGGGTTGGAAGGCCCAGATGCGATCGTTGGTAGTTCTCGGTGTGCTTTGCTTACTGCCTCTTGTACCCTATGCATATCTGCTTTTGAAACGGGGGGAAACGATGGATAAGGTGCAGTTGCTCGTCTACACACGTCAGCCCGATCTGCTCCGTTTTCCGGAATTCATCGCATTCGCCGTTCTGGTCATATTAGTCGCAGGCCTTGCGACGAAGGTTTTTGACCGAAAAGATCGCTCGGTCTTAATCGCGTTCGCTCTGGCTTTGGTTCCGTTCGTCGTGTTTAATCAACAGGTCATAACGGGCCGTTCGCTTCAGCCAATACACTATCAGGTATTCATCGGCAATTATGTCGTGATGCTCGCTCTGTTTATAACGATCGGACTGTATTGGCGATCGCGTCTCGGACAGGAAAGGAAGTTTCCGAAATTCGCCTGCTCAGTCATCGCCGTGACCGCGATCGTTTGGGGATTTGTCGAATGTCATTACACGGTGCGTGCTCTTGATTGGTCAAATGAGCATCGCGACAAGGCGATTCCCGTTGCACAACGACTTGAAGAACTCGTGAAAACGGAGGCTCAGCTCTATTCAACGACTGTACTTACTTACGACCTTACGGTTGCCGACGAATTGCCATCCATCGCGCCTGTGGCCGTTCTTTGGTCGCATCATCAATCGATCTTCACTACTCTCTCTGATCGAGAATATCGGGAACGCTTGTTTACCTTTGTTCATTATTTGGGAGCCGACGGAAACGATCTTGAGTATTTGATCGAAACGAGGTATGAACTCAGAACGTCGCTATTTGGATGGGGCCGCGACTCCGGTCGGCTGACCGTTAATCCTCAGCCGATTAGGTCTTGGGAAATTGCAAATGTCGTCGAGGAATACGAGGAGTTCGTCGCCTCGTTTGATATTGGCAACGCATCGAAACCCGAGATCCGATACGTGATCGTACCGATTTCGGGCAGGGTGGATCTTATTAATTTTGAACAGTGGTACGAGTTGGATCAGGGCGAGGTCCTGGGAGACCATGTGCTTTATCGCTCAAACCTTAGGCCGTCACGGTAGACCGCATCCGTGGACATCGGATGAAATACCAATATGCGTTCGCTGATTATTTCAATGCTGGTAGTGGGATTTATTCTGAGCTTGCTTGCATTCTATCCACAATGGAACCTACGGTCTATCCGTGGGGCTGAATTCAACGGCGCTTTCGCGACTTACGACCTTGATGAGATGGCCTATGCTTCCTATATTCAGGCGCTGATTGAGGGTCGCCCGAGAAAGAATGACCCATATACAGGCCGTGATCAATCGCCAGGATCGCCGCAGCCTGAATCTCTATTTTCGATACAATTTGTCACGGCCTATTTTGCCGCGGCTATCGCGTCTATTGCCGGCGTCGGAGTCTGGCAGATAATGCCGGTCATATCGATCCTTTCTGCCGTCCTAACCGGCTGGGCGCTGCTCTTGTTCCTTTATTTCGTAACCCGGGACGTGTTCTGGTCTTCTGCGGGCACCTTGGTTGTTCTGGTTGGGGCCGCTCTAATAAGCGGTATCGGAGTTTATAGCAGTTTGTTCGAAAACGGTGTCGCTTATCCATATTTTCCTTTTCTTAGACGGCACATTCCGAGTCTCTCTTTTCCATTCATCTTCGGGGTTCTGCTTTTTGGGTGGTTGGGGCTGAACAGTAGAGTGAGAACCCACAGGCTCGCCTATGCGATCGCAGTGGGAATATGTTTTTCCGTACTTGTTTTCTCATACTTCTATCTCTGGACGGCTGCGGCGGCTGTCTTAGGCGGATGGCTATTCTTCACCGTATTGTTTTGTCGTGAGACCCGAAGCAAAGATCTAAAATTTCTGACGTGCATTGCTGGTCTTTGTTTGGTTCCCCTTATTCCATACTCATACCTGCTGACCAACCGAAATGAAATGATGGACAAGGCTCAGCTCCTCGTTTACACGCGGGAACTCGACTTATATAGGAACGTGGAGATCATAGGAGCGGTGGTCCTGGGACTTCTGGTTATACTTTTGCTATTCAAGCGAAGTGCGAATTATCGAAAGGAGATGGCGTTGGCCGCGGCCCTATCAGTTTCACCGATCGTGGTTTTTAATCAGCAGTTTCTGACTGGGCGTTCGCTTCAGCCTTTTCATTACGAATATTACGTTATCAACTACATTGTGCTGATTTCGGTGGTGATCCTTGTGATACTGCTGTCGAAGATAATGTTGGCAGGCCGTAAAAAGCTATCGGCCGTAATTGCGATACTTGTTGCGACCTCCGCGGTTGGTTGGGGGAGACTCGAGGCTGTCGAAACGACCCGTTTTTGGGATTCTGCCAATATCGTTCGAGACGAGGCTATGCCGGTGAACATTCGGCTACGCGAATTGTCGGTCGCTAATATCGACGCGGCCAGGCAAAAGACGACCCTTAACCTCGAATCGCTCCAGGGAGATAGTCAGCCGACCGTGGCCCCGAACGCAGTCCTGTGGGCCCGGCACCAACACGTATTTGTCGGCCTTGCAAACTGGAACGAGAATATAACGCGATATTTCAAACTTATCTACTATTCAGATCTCGACAGCACGTGGCTACGAAACTCGCTTACCAATTGCGCCAATATTGAGAGTTGTATGGCACTTTTCGGTTGGGACCGATTCAACGCAACCTTATCCCCTGCGGCTCGTCCTTTAACCAGTGAGGACATCGAAGATGCTGTTCAAAGATATGAAGCGTTTACAGAGGAATTCAGCGAAGTTGACGCCTCCGTACACCCAATAAGTTTTGTTATCGTTCGGATTGCTGATGGTAAAGAGTTAACAAACTTTCAACGATGGTACGAGATCGATGAGGGCGAGGTTCTTGGGCAATACATTCTTTATAACGCGACTGTGAAAACCCGTTCGGATTAAGGGTGTTCGCTCATCCGTCTTGGAAAAAAAAGAAACCGCCCAAACGGGCGGTCCTAATGTGTATTACTAAAAAAATATTAAAACTAAGCTGCCAGGAGATCGTTAGACGTCTCGGCAAAAACACGGCGGCCGTTAAGCGCGTCGTCGATGATCTCGCGAACTGCGGAAGCGTCGGGATTTACGTCCATACGGGCGCAAGCCCGCAGGTGCCGTATAATTCCTTCGGCTGCGATCTCCATCGCGTCGCCCGCCAGTTTAGAAAACCGGCGTGCCTGTATATGGTCAATCTGCAGAACTCTGTCCTGCAGGGTCATTGGTCTAGCTGCTGCCACTTTTTATTCTCCTTTGTTCCAAATTTTACCCTATCGGGGGGACGGGTTCGTCTTAATACTCCATAAAACGATTCGGACTAGCACGAAACATAACACTATCCGAAATATTTAAGTTGAAATTTCCAGCGCAAAACTTGCTGAAAAAGTATCTTCGCGGCCGTGGTCTCAACTTGTAACGAAATATTAACAGAAAAAATATAGGATGTCACGATATTTTTTTGTCTAATCGGAAAATAAAAAAAACCGGCAAACCGCAAGATTTGCCGATCCAAAAAAAATTACCCACACTATCGTGTGATAGTTTATGCCACAGCGTCCTTCATGGCTTTGCCAATGCTGAACTTGACAGTCGTCTTCGCCGGTATCTTGATCACTGCTCCGGTAGCGGGGTTGCGGCCGTCACGCGCCTTTCGGTGCGTCTTTTTCAGTTTGCCAAAGCCTGGCAGGGTGAATTCGCCATTTTTCTTAACTTCGTTGGTGGCGAGTGTTGCAAGAGAGTCAAACATTGCTTTGACCTCTGTCTTCTTTAATCCGGACGAGTCAGCCAAGCTGCTGATTATTTCCGTTTGTGTCATTCGAGCCATAATTTTAAGTAACCTCCGTTTGGTTGAGAATATTAGATCAGATTGCCTGAATAGTTGCCCCCGGCAAATAGGGAAGTCGACCAATCGCAAAAAAACAAGACTGGTCGGGGCGGCAAGATTCGAACTTGCGGCCTCACGGTCCCAAACCGTGCGCACTACCAGGCTGTGCTACGCCCCGTGTTTCGGATGAGAAACGATTCCAAGTGTCGAATTCTAAGCCCGAATATCCCACAGGTCAAGTCAATCTGCCATAAAATCCCGTAAAAATGGGATTATTAGGCGAAATGCACGCGAGCGATGGCTGATTTCGCGTTTTACGGCCGCTGGGAGCTCCGCGAAGCTCCTCTTATAACCATTCGGAACGAACAGCGGATCATAGCCAAATCCCTCAACACCGCGTGGTTCAAACCCGATCGCCCCCACGCACATGCCCTCAGATTGGTGAAGAATAACGCCGCCGGGATCGGCGATGGCTATGGAACATACAAAGCGAGCCTGGCGGGAACGATCAACAGCGGCGGCAAGCTCGTCGAGAATTAAGGCCATTTTTTCATCA